>JBAVXU010000204.1:0-18453 GCA_049698415.1 Mycobacteriales bacterium | reverse complement strand
GGTGGGGAGTGCGGCGGGCGCGCGGCCGCCGCGAAGATCGGTGGCGAGTTCGCGGGCGGCCGATCGCACCGGCACCCCGGAGTCGAGGTAACCCACATAGTCGGCAAACCCTTCGGCCAGCCAGAGGGGGGTGTTCCCGGTCGTCGCCGCCCGGCTGGCGACATGGGTGACCTCGTGCTGCAGCACCACCCGGCGGCCCAGCGCTCCGAGCTTGTCGAAGTTCGGCGGGTTGACGATGATCCGCTCGCCGGACGGCCCGTCACCGCTGCCGGCCAGCCCGGCTGTGGCGACCGCCGCGATCTGGGAGAGGTCACTGCCCTCCTGGATGATCCGGTTGAGCTCCGCCTCGGTGTCCGGTACGAGGACGACCAGCTTCCCCGACCAGTCACTCCCCCAGACCCGCGTGACCCGTGGAATCGCCTGGTCGCAGGCCCGGGCCAACGAGCGCAGCCGGTCCAGCGACCGCGGGTGACCCAGGACGATGGTGGTGGCCGTACGGCTCACCACGACCGGGCCGAAGTCCCACAGCCCGCGCGCCGTCTTCGTCTCGCTGCTGTCGAAGTCGTCGTCGCCGCCGATGTACCACGATCCGGACCGCAGAACGAAGGTCAGCACCTGCCGTTGCTGTGTCGGTCGGTCGTCGAAACCGGCGATGCGGTACTTCACGTTGACCTGGGGCACCCAGAGCGGCGCGAGGTATCTCGTCAGCCGGCTGGAGGACTGTGGGAGTTCGCTCTCCGGGTTGAGCGTGTAGGACCACTCGGCTAGCGGCACCGCGCGCAGGTTGTCGAACAGCTGACCTTGCCGCAGGAGGAATGCGGTGCTCTTCGGATCGACACTGGCCAGGAACGCCGCCCGGTCGCGCTTCAGCAGCGCCGCGCTGCGGTCTGCGAGCAGGGTGCGAACCGCCTTGGCGCGGGCGTCGCGCTCGCTCTGCGTCAGCGACGAGGTGTCGCCGAGGTTCGGCGCCGGTCGACCGGCGATCGCTCGGGTGACGCCCCCGCCCGCACCGTCACCCGCGGCGAGATAGGCCACGCCGCTCAGTGCGGCAACGAACTCCAGCCCGATGGCGAGGGCCAGGACGGCGGTGAAGGACCGGAATCGGCGGTGCCCCGTGGTCGTCGTCACGGGGACACCATCGTCACGCCAGCATCGTACGTACTGAAGGCGGGGCTGCGGTCACCCAGGCCTCGCCGCCAGATGTTACGGGCGAACCGCCCCGACGTAGTCAGACATCAACGGCGCGATACGCACCACGTCGCCCTGCTGCGGCGCGTGGATCATCTTGCCGTTGCCGACGTACATCCCGACGTGGTGGATCGGGCTGCCGGCGAACACGAGGTCACCCGGCTGCAGATCGGCCCGGGCCACCTTGTGGCCGTAGGAGTACTGCATCCGGCTCGAGTGCGGCAGCGAGACGCCGGCCTTGCCCCAGGCGAACATCGTCAGACCGGAGCAGTCGAAGGAGTTCGGACCTGCCGCGCCCCAGCTGTAGGGCTTGCCGAGCTGGTTGTACGCGGCCTGCAGTGCGACCCGAGCGTTGCCGGTGGCCGGGCCGGTGTACGAGCCGCCGACGCTGCCGCCGTAGCCCGATCCCGGGTTCAGCTTGGAGTCGAGTGCCTGCCAGGTCTTGAGGTCCTTCTGGATGGCTGTGCGCCGCGTCTTGATCGTGGACTGGCTCTGGCGCTGGGACAGCATCGCGGCCGCGATCTTGGCCTGCTGGTCATCGAGGACACGCTTGGCCGCGATCAGCCGGTTGAGCTGCAGCCGCTGCGTGTGGCTGAGGTTGTCCAGTGTGGACATCTGGTCGAGGAAGTTCTGCGGCGAGCCGCTCTGCAGCAGCGAGGTGATCATGTCGATGCGCCCACCGCGGTAGGCGGAGGCGGCGAAGTCGGCCACCTCGTTCTCGTAGACGGTGACCTTCTTCTGCTGGACAGCCGCCTGGGCCCGCAGGACCTTCTCCTGCTTGAGGCTGCGCGCCAGCAGGACGCCGGCCATGTCGTATTCCTCGGTGGCCTTGGCCATCTTGGCCGACAGTGCTGCGTGCATCTTGCTGGCCTCGGCCGCGCTCGGCGCGGCGGGAGCCGCCGTGGCGAAGGCGCTCAGGTTGGGAGCGAGCACCAGGCCGACGACGGCCACGATAGTTGGAACGAGAATTTGCACCGGACGAGCGTGTATACGCCGGGACAGCACTGGAGGGCAGCTCCTTCTTCCGTCGACCGCCTACCGGGTTAGCTGACGGGTTCGGGCTGGAAGAAAGCCCTACGCCACACCCTGGTGGCGATTCACCCCACGTGCTCGGTTTCCCGGTTCATCACTGCGGCGCAACGGACGCAGGGAGATGATTCGGCAGTGACCGCTCGTCTCGTCCATCTTGGGCGAGAAGTGCCGAGCAGCCACGCGTGACCTTATGTGGCAGCTAGGTACGAAGCAAGCGGAGCCTGCACGGTTTGTGTGCTTTCGGAAAAGTTTCTTGTCACGAAACGTGATCGTTGGCCGGAATCTGACCCTCTGCTCATCCATGGCTACGTGCAGCCATCAAGAGTAGTCAGCCCGCCTGGCGACCGGAGCCGTCAGTGCCGACCTGTCGGGCCTGCCGCGGCACGAGTCGCAGGCGCGGCACGAGTCCGCCGTCGGCCAGGGCATCGAGTGCCTGCCGGTCGGCCGGATCGAGCTCCACGCCCTCTGGCGGAGACCCCAGCAGCACGGTGACGACGCAGTCACCACAGGCCAGGCCACGCACCGCACATGCGTCGCAGTCGATAAGCATCTCGTCTCCTCCCGGCCGGCGGGGGAAGAGCCGGCTCGTGTCGGATCCGACGCTACGAACCGGGTACGACAGTTTTTCCTGCGCGCTCGTCGTCCGGCTCGGCCGTACTCAGATCACGCCGTCCGCCCTCAACCGGGCGATCTCGTCCTCGGTGCGGCCCAACTCCCGCAACAGGTCATCGGTATCCGCGCCGAGGGCCGACGGTGGGCCGCCGGCCCGGCCCGGAGTGCCGGTCAGCCGAGGTATGACACCGGGAAGACCGTCAGCCGTGACCATCTCCCGGGACCGGAACAGCGGGCCGGCCAGCGCCTCGGCCAGGTCGAGCACCGGCGTGACGCAGCCGTCGACGTCGCCGAAAGCGTCGGCCCACTGCTGACTACTACGCGTAGCGAACACCTCGGCCAATCGGGTACGCAGTTCGTCCTGCCTGGCCGGATCGAGGTGAGCAGATGAGAGCTCGGGGAGGCCGAGACCATCGAGCAGCACGGCGAAGAACTTGGGCTCGAGAGCACCGACCGCCACGTGCCGCCCGTCGGCGCACTCGTAGACCCCGTAACACGCGAAGCCGCCACCCAGCAGCCCCGTGCCCGGGCGGGGCACCTCACCGGAGACGGCGTGCGCGCCGGCGTACACCGACAGCCACGACAGCACCCCGTCGGTCATGGACACGTCGCAGAACTGTCCCTCGCCCGTACGGTGTCGGGCGTGCAGTGCGGCGAGCACCGCAACAACCGCGGGCAGGCCGCCGCCGCCGAGGTCACCGATCTGCAGTCCGGGCTGGTGCGGGCCGGCCAGGGTTCCGGAGAAGGACAGCGCACCGGCCTGAGCCAGGTAGTTGATGTCATGACCTGCCCGCAGCGAGTGGGCCCCGTCCGCGCCGTAGCCGGTGATCGCGACGTAGATCAGCCGCGGGTTCGCCGCATGCAGAGCGTCGTATCCGACGCCCAGCCGGTCCATCACCCCGGGGCGGAAGGACTCGATCAACACGTCGCTACGGGCGGCCAATTCGACGAGCAGCTGCTGGCCCGGCGCCGAGCGCAGGTCGACGGTGACCGACTTCTTGCCCCGGTTGAGTGCCAGGTGCGCGCCGGACTCGCCGTCGGCGCGCACCGGCGGGAAGTAGCGGATGCCGTCTCCGACGCCGGGCTGCTCGACCTTGACGACCTCGGCACCGAGATCTGCCAGCAACAACGTCGCGTAGCCGCCGGGAAGAAGCCGGGACAGGTCGATCACCCGCAGTCCGGCCAGTGGCCCGGGAGTCTGCGGCTCGGTCACGTACCAGCCTCGGCGCCGGCATCCGGGCGGGGAACCACCTCGACGGTGTCGATCCCGCTGCACCACCGGCAGGTGACGCGTTCGACGGACTCGGCGAGAACCTCGCGTTCCTCGACCCGCGACTCCCCCGACAGGTCGACATGCACGAACTCCCGCACCCGGGTGGTACGGGTGACGTCGAAGCGGGTGAGATTGCCGCACTGCGCGCAACGCCACCGGGTGTCCGCTGCCGGGACCTGGACCGCCATCGGGCCAGTGTTCCATTCGCGGGTGTGTCGACCGCCTGTCGGTGCGCCTGCCGGAATCTGTCACAGCCCGCACCTAGCGTCCGCCGTATGCACATCACCACGGCGCTTGCCACCTCCGGTGGGGGCCGTTACGTCCAGGCGACGTTCGACGAGCTCGGCGAGCCGCTACGAGAGGTGACGTTCGTCGTCGTCGACCTCGAGACCACCGGAGGCTCGCCCGCAGCCTGCGAGATCACCGAGATCGGTGCGGTCAAGGTCCGCGGCGGCGAGGTGATCGGTGAGTTCCAGACACTGGTCAATCCGCGCACCGGCATCCCGCCGTTCATCGCTGTGCTGACCGGCATCACCGATGCGATGGTGGCTGCGGCACCGACCCTCGACGCCGCGCTGCCGGCGTTCCTCGAGTTCGCCCACGGCAGTGTGCTCGTGGCACACAACGCACCGTTCGACCTCGGCTTCCTGCGGGCCGGCTGCCTATCGCTCGCCGTGACCTGGCCCGGGTTCCGGCACGTCGACACCGCGGTGCTGGCCCGGCGCGCGCTGTCCCGCGACGAGTCGCCCAACTGCAAGCTCGCCACCCTCGCCCGGGTCTTCCGGTCGGGCACGCAGCCCTGCCACCGGGCGCTGGCCGACGCGCGTGCCACGGTCGACGTTCTGCACGGGCTGCTCGAGCGGGTCGGCAATCTCGGCGTCCAGTCACTCGAGGAGTTGCAGACCTTCACCCATCAGGTCAGCGCCGCCCAGCGTCGCAAACGACACCTGGCTGAGCCGATGCCGCACGCGCCGGGCTGCTACATCTTCCGCGACGGGCAGGGCCGGGCGCTCTACATCGGCAAGAGCAAGGATCTGCGTTCGCGCGTGCGCAACTACTTCGTCTCCAGCGAGACCCGCTCCCGGATGCGCGAGATGGTCGGGCTGGCGGAGCGGGTCGACGCGGTCGTCTGTGCTCATGACCTCGAGGCCGAGGTGCGCGAGCTGCGGCTGATCGCCGAGCACAAGCCGCGCTACAACCGACGGTCGAAGTTCCCCGAGAGGGCCGTCTATCTCAAGCTGACCGTCGAGGCCTTCCCGCGACTGTCGATGGTGCGCGAGGTCCAACCCGATGCGGCGACCTACCTCGGCCCGTTCTCCTCACGCCGCACGGCCGAGTTGGCGATGGCCGCCGTGCACGAGGCGATCCCGCTGCGCCAGTGCACCTCGCGCCTGTCGGTGCGCCGCACCTCCCCGGCCTGCGTGCTGGCCGAGATCCGTCGGTGCGGCGCCCCCTGCCAACATCGGGAGTCGGTCGACGACTACTCCCGGCACGCGAGTGCCTTTGCCGGCGCGGTGGCCGGCGATCCCGAGGTCATCGTCAGCCCGTTGCTGGCTCGCATCGAGACGCTGTCGATGGCGCAGCGCTACGAAGACGCGACCGCAGCACGCAACCGGCTCGCCGCCTTCCTCCGCACCTGCATCCGGTTGCAACGGCTGGTCGGACTCACCAGCGTCCGGCTGCTCGTCGCCGCGCGCCGGAGCCAGTCCGGGGGATGGGAGTTGTCGGTGATCCACTTCGGCCGGCTGGTCGCCGCGGGCGTCGTCCCTGCCGGGGCAGCCCCTCGGCCCTATGTCGACGCGCTGGTCGCGACCGCCGAATCCGTGCCCGCGGGCCACGGTCCGACCCCGTGCGCGAGCGCAGCCGAGACCGAGTGCCTGCTGCGCTGGCTAGATTCGACCGAGACCCGGATCGTCACCGTCGACGGCACCTGGGCATCGCCGGCCGGCAGCGCCGCCCGGATGCGTGGCTGGCTCGCCGCGGCCGACGGCAACACCGATCCCGATCCGTTCGCCGACCGGCGGCGGTTGAGAGTGGACTCGCGACCGGCTCGCGCCACCGCCTAGCCTCGACCCGGTGACCCCCCGCCTGCCCTCCTCGATCCAGCGTCTCGGGCTCAGCGCGTTCCGCCGGCTGCCGGCACCGATCCGGCGCCGCGCGATCCACGCCGGCACGCCGAACTTCACCGTCGGTGCGGTCCTGATCATGCGTGACGATGCCGGCCGGATCCTGCTCGTGCGACAGCGGCACACCACCGGTTGGGGGCTGCCCGGCGGCCTGTTGGCCCATGGCGAAGCTCCGGAGGACGCCGTGCGACGCGAGGTGTCCGAGGAGCTCGGACTGCAGATCGATCCGGCCGAGGTCACCCCCGCCGTGCCGCACGCCATGGTCAACCCGAAATCCCGTCGGGTCGACATCGTCTTCATGACCACCAGCACCGCGACGGTCACGCCGGACGGCACCGAGATCCTCGAAGCCCGGTGGTTCCCCACCGATGACCTGCCGGTGTGTTCGTACGGCACCCGCCCGCTGCTGATCCGCTGCGGCGTCGTCCCATCGCCGGCATGAGTCTGGCCGGGGTCGCGCTGGCCGCGGGCGCCGGCACCCGGCTGCGACCGCTGACCGACCTGATGCCCAAGGCGCTGTGCCCGGTTGCCAACGTGGCGCTGCTCGACCGGGCGATCGTGGCCCTCGAGCCGACCGGGTGCACCGGCATCGCCGTCAACGCGCACCACATGGCCGATCAGATCGCCGAGCACGTCGCGGGCCGGGCGCACCTGTCGGTCGAGCAGCCCGCCGCGTTGGGCACCGCCGGCGCGATCGGTGCCCTGCGCCCATGGCTCGACGGCCGCGACGCGCTGATCTGCAACGCCGACGCCTATCGCGACGGCGACCTCCGTGCCCTCCTCGACGGCTGGTCCGGCCTCCGACCGCGCCTGCTTGTCGTCCGCGATCCACAGCGGGCCGACTTCGGCGAGTGGCGCTTCGCCGGAGCGTCCGTACTGCCGTGGGCCTATGCCCGGGACCTGCCCGCCGAGCCGTCCGGCTTGTACGAAGTGGTGTGGCAGGCCGCTGACCGAAGCGGCGACCTCGAGTTCGTCGAGCACCCGACGACGTTCATCGACTGCGGCACTCCCGCCGACTACCTCGCGGCCAACCTGCACGCCTCCGGAGGTGCCAGCGTCATCGGAGCCGGCGCGGTCGTCGAGGGCGAGCTGGTCCGCTCTGTCGTGTGGCCAGGTGCGGTGGTCCGCCGCGCCGAGCGACTGGTCGACGCGGTTCGCGCCCCCGGCGGGCTGACCGTCGACTGCTCGGCTGCGACCGCGGACTGACCAGCCCGCGACCTGATGATGAAAGCTCAGCTCTTGACGAAGCCCTTCGACGCATCCACCCAGCGATCCAGTACGTCTGATGCGGCACCGCTGTCGATGGACGCCGCCGCGCGCGGCACTGCCGCCGCCAGCTGGTCCTGCACGTTGTCGCCCTCGATGCCGTCGTAGGCGGCCAGCGCGGCTGCGGCGTTGAGCACGACCGCATCGCGTACCGGACCGTGCTCGCCGGAGAGCATCGAACGCGCAGCCTTGGCATTGAAGGTCGCATCCGCGCCGTGCAGTTCGTCGATCATCGCGCGCGAAATCCCGAGGTCGACCGCGTCCACCCGGGACTCACTCACGGTCCCGTTGTGGACTGCCCACACCCGGCTGGCTGCGGTCGTCGTGAGCTCGTCCAGGCCGTCCTCCCCACGGAAGACCAGTGCCGAGATCCCCCGCTCGGCCAGCACGCCGGCCATGATCGGCGCCATCCGCAACTCGGAGACGCCGACGGCCTGAGCCGCCGGACGAGCCGGGTTGGCCAGAGGGCCGAGGAAGTTGAAGACGGTGGACACCCCGAGTTCGCGACGCGCGGTTGCCACATGGCGCATGGCGGGGTGAAAGACCGGAGCGAAACAGAACCCGATGCCGGCCTCGGCGATGCAGTGCAGCACTCCCTCGGCGGGCAGGTCGATGACGACTCCGAGCTCCTCGAGCAGGTCCGCCGACCCGCACTGCGATGACGCGGCGCGGTTGCCGTGCTTCACCACCGGGGCGCCGGCACCCGCGACGACCAGCGCGGCCATCGTGGAGATGTTCACGGTGTGCGCGAGGTCGCCCCCCGTGCCGCAGGTGTCGACAGCGCGCAGCGGCACATCGATGGGGGCGCAGCGGTCGAGCATCACGCGTACCAGACCGGTCAGCTCCTGCGCCGTCTCGCCCTTGGCCCGAAGCCCGACGGCGAACCCGGCGAGCTGGGCCGGCGTGGCATGTCCGGCCATCACCTCGGCCATGGCCCAGGAGGTGTCGTCCGCGCTAAGCGACTGTCCCAGCAGCAAGGCCGAGAGCAGTGTCGGCCAGGTCATGGCTCAGCGTCCGGTCGGCACGCGGGTCGCCAGCCCGCGCAACAGGTCGGCAATGGTGCTCGCGGCCTCGATCGGGTCGAGCGGATGCGACAGCACCGCGTCGCACTGCGACCATGCGGCGAGCCAGCGGTCGGCATGGCGGGCGACGAGCACAGCGGTGACGGGTGCCGGCGAGATCTCGTTCTTGAGCTGTCGACTCACACCCAACCCGCCGGTGGGCCACGCCTCGCCGTCGAGCACACACACGTCGATGCCCCCGGCGTCGACCGCGGCCAGCACCTCGGCCTCGGTGGCGGCTTCGACGTAGTCGATCCGACCCACGTCGCCAGCCGGGCGCCGCCCGATGGCGAGCTGGATGCGTTCGCGTACGGCCGCGTCGTCGCTGAAGACCAGCACGGTCCAGGTCTGGCTCGAACTGCTCATCAGGAAGGCTCCGGGGCTGCCGCGGACATGGACGGGCGGCAGGGGATGCCGCCCTGCGCATGCTATCTCCGGGCCCGACCGGAGGACTCGGCCGGCAGAAAGGAAGGCCCCCGTCCCCCCTCCAGGACGTGGGCCTTCGTGTCGTTCAACGCGGCAGGCATCGGGTAGGACACGGGTGAAGGCAGGCTGGTTGCGAGATCGTGGGGGTTTGGGGTCGGCGCGGCGACGCCCCCACCCGACCACCTGCCCGACCTATTGCCATAATGACCCGGTGACGACGGCCGCAGGCACACCCGCCCTGCAAAAGAGCCAGATCCACTCGCTGACGCGGCCGAACATGGTCAGCGTCGGCACCATCGTCTGGCTGTCCTCGGAGCTGATGTTCTTTGCCGCGCTGTTCGCGATGTATTTCAGCGTCCGCGCCGCCAACGACGGGCCCTGGCCGCCGGAGCCGACACACCTCAACCTGCCCTACGCGACCGTCAACACGACCATCCTGGTGCTGTCGTCGGTCACCTGCCAGCTCGGGGTCTTCGCGGCCGAACGCGGCAACGTCTACGCCCTGCGCCGGTGGTTCACCCTGACGTTCTTCATGGGTCTGACGTTCGTCCTCGGCCAGGTCTACGAGTACGGCAACCTGGTCCATGAGGGCACGTCGATCTCGACCTCCGGCTACGGCTCGGTGTTCTACCTCACCACCGGCTTCCACGCGATGCACGTCACCGGTGGGCTCATCGCGTTCGTCTTCCTACTCGCCCGCACCGGCATGAGCCGGTTCACCCCCGCGCAGGCCACTTCAGCCATCGTCGTCTCCTACTACTGGCACTTCGTCGACGTGGTCTGGATCGCCCTGTTCGCGACCATCTACCTGATCCGTTAGGCACGGGCCATCCGAATGACCCAGGCGACGACATCCGAGGAAGTCCAATGAGCAAGCGCGGCGAGTCCCGACGAGGAGGCCGGTTCCGGCGCGTCTCCGGGCTGCTCGTGATCGGCATCGCCCTGACCGTGGTCGGCGGGCTGTACTCCCTCGCGTCCCCCCACCGCGACGCCGCCCAGGCGTCGACCACCCCGGCCGACGTCGCGGAGGGCAAGCGGCTGTACGAAAAGAGCTGCATCAGCTGCCATGGCCGCAACCTGCAGGGTGTCACCTCGCGCGGGCCGAGCCTGATCGGCGCTGGCGGCGCGGCGGTTGACTTCCAGGTTGGCACCGGCCGCATGCCGGCCGCGCGGCAGGAGGCGCAGATCGGACGCAAGAAGCCGGTCTTCGACGACAAGCAGACCCGGCAGATCGCGGCCTACGTGCAGGCAGTCGGCGGTGGGCCGGAGATCCCGACCAACGTGACCGCCGACGGTGACCTCGCGCAGGGGGGCCGGCTCTTCCGCGGCAACTGCGCGTCGTGCCACAACTTCGCCGGCAAGGGTGGGGCACTGTCCAGCGGCAAGTACGCCCCGTCATTGGACCGGGCGACACCGACCCAGATCTACGAAGCGATGCTGACCGGACCCCAGAACATGCCCGTCTTCGGCGACAACCAGATCTCCCCGCAGGAGAAGGCCGACATCATCACCTTCGTCACGTCCCTGCGCACCGAGCCCGACCCCGGCGGCTTCGGCCTGGGCCGGCTCGGGCCGGTTCCCGAGGGCCTGGTCGGCTGGTTGGTCGGCATCGGGGCGCTCGTCATGGTCACCCTGTGGATCGGAGTGCGATCGTGAGCACCAGGCAGCCCGACCGTGAGGCCGAGGCCGATGCTGCCCATCGCAGCCGGATGGACCAGGTCAAGGAGGGTGCCAAGCGCGACGGGGTGGAGATCGTCCACTACCGCAAGCGCTACGTCGTCCCGAACACCAAGATGGAACGCCGCGCGGAGCGCAAGGTGGCGTTCTGGCTGTTCGTCGCCTTCATCGGCGGCATCGGCTTCCTGCTGACCACGATCTTCTGGCCGTGGGAGTTCAAGGCCGGCAACGGCCGCTATGACCTGTTCACCCCGATGCTCGGCATCTTCATGACCCTCGGGCTCGGTGGCCTCGGCATCGCGATCATCGGCTATGCCAAGTGGCTGCTGCCCTACGAAGAGTCCGTGCAGACGCGCCATGACGGCCGGTCGGAGGAGTTCGACCGCACGACCACGAGCGCCACGATGCTCGAGATGGTTGCGGCGACCGAGATCGGCCGGCGCAGCCTGATCAAGCGCACCCTCGGGCTGTCGGTGCTCGGCGTCACCGCTCTGGCCATCGCGCCGCTCGGCGGGCTGATCAAGAAGCCGGGGCGGGCGCTCTACACCACGCCCTGGAAGGCCGGGGTCCGTCTGGTCCGCGACGACGGCACGCCTATCAAACCGGCCGATCTCAAGGCCGGTGGTTTCGAGACGGTCTATCCCGACGTCCCGCATGCCAAGCTCCGCTCGGACACCCCGACCCTGCTCATCCGCCTGCGCCCCGACGCGCCGGTCAAGATCCGCAAGGGCCGCGAGAGCTTCCACTACGGCGACTACTACGCCTACTCCAAGATCTGCACCCACGCGGGCTGCCCGGTGGGGCTCTTCGAGCAGCAGACCAACAAGCTCCTGTGCCCCTGCCACCAGTCACAGTTCGAGGTCCTCGACGGGTGCCGACCGGTTTTCGGGCCGGCCAGCCGTTCCTTGCCCCAGTTGAGCATCGGCGTCGACGAAGAGGGCTATTTTGTAGCTAGAGGCGACTACACCGAACCGGTCGGTCCAGCCTTCTGGGAGCGCGGATGAGCAAGCTAGCCCAAGCGCCCGTCGCGACGGCCAACTGGGTCGACGACCGCTTCCATCCGGCCGGCTTCCTGCGTCGCACCTTCAACAAGGTCTATCCCGACCACTGGTCGTTCATGCTCGGCGAGATCGCGTTGTACTCCTTCGTCATCCTGATCCTCACCGGCACCTACCTGACACTGTTCTTCAACCCGTCGCAGCAGGAAGTCATCTATCAGGGCAGCTACGTCCCGCTGCGCGGAATCGAGATGACCCAGGCGTACCAATCGACGTTGAACATCTCCTTCGACGTCCGCGGTGGCCTGATCATGCGGCAGATCCACCACTGGGCAGCCCTGCTGTTCCTGGCGGCGATCGTCGTGCACATGATGCGGATCTTCTTCACCGGGGCGTTCCGCAAGCCGCGCGAGATCAACTGGCTGATCGGCGTCACGCTGTTCGTCCTCGCATTCCTCGAGGGCTTCGCCGGCTACTCCCTGCCCGACGACCTCCTGTCCGGCACCGGACTTCGGATCGCCAGTTCGATCCTGCTGTCGATCCCGGTCGTGGGCACGTGGGCGTCGTTCCTGATCTTCGGCGGTGAGTTCCCGGGCGAGTTGATCCTGGGACGGCTCTACATCGCCCACGTCCTGCTGATCCCCGGCATCCTGCTGGCGCTCATCGCGGCCCACCTCGCGATCGTGGTCCACCAGAAGCACACCCAGTTCCCCGGCCCGGGCAAGACCGAGAACAACGTCGTCGGCGTTCGCCAGTTCCCGCTGTTCGCCCTCAAAGGCGGCGGGTTCTTCATGCTGGTCTTCGCGGTCACCGCGGCGCTCGGCGGACTGGCCCAGATCAACCCCATCTGGCTCTACGGCCCGTACTCCACCGGCATCGTCAGCGCGGGGTCGCAGCCGGACTGGTACGTCGGCTTCCTCGACGGCTCATCGCGACTATTTCCCGACTGGGAGATCAGGACGGCGGGAATCACCGTGCCGCCGATCTTCTGGCCTGCCGTCGTACTGCCCGGAGTGCTGTTCACGCTGCTTGCGCTCTATCCGTTCCTCGAAGCGCGATTCACCAAGGACCGCGAGCATCACAACCTGCTCCAGCGGCCGCGTGACACCCCGACCCGTACCGCTCTGGGCGCGATGGCGCTGAGCTTCTACTCCGTCCTGCTGCTCTCCGGCGGCAACGACGTGCTCGCCCTGAAGTTCGACATCAGCCTCAACGCGACGACCTGGATGGGCCGGATCGGTCTCATCATCGTGCCGCCGATCGCCTACTACATCACCCACCGCATCTGTCTGGGGCTACAGCAGCACGACCGAGAGATCCTCGCGCACGGGGTCGAGACCGGCATCGTCCGGCGGCTTCCGTCGGGCGAGTTCATCGAGGTCCACCAGCCGCTCGGCGAGGTCGACGAGCACGGCCACCCGGTGCCGATCGAGTACGCGCAGACACCGGTCCCCCGTCGGCTCAACCAGCTCGGCGTGGCCGGCCGGTCGGTCAAGGGGTTCTTCACCCCGATCGTCGAGCCGGCGCCGGGAGGCTCGGACAGCGACAGTGCCGACCTCGGCACTCAGCCCGAGCGGCGTGAGCTGACCGGGGTCGACGACTAGCGCAGGCTGTTCCAGCCGGAGCCACCCGCAAAGGTCTGGTGTCGGCACCCGCCCCTCGGTGTCATGACGCGAGTGCCCGGCCCCCCTGCGCGGCAGGGCTGATGATCCGGCCGGCCGGTGCCGCGGTGTGGATCAGTACTTGACGTAGTACTCGAAGATCAGGCCCCCGGCCGCGGTCAGCAGGGCCACCCCACCGAGCGCGAGCAGCCACGGGGTCCAGAAGACCATGCCGAAGCCGGTGAGCATGGTGGCGAGGCCGATCGTGACCGGCCAGTAGCTGCTGGGGCTGAAGAACCCGAGCTCGCCGGCGCCTTCGGTGATCTCGGCGTCCTGGCGATCCTCGGGCCGCAACTCGATGCGGCGGGCGATGAAGGAGAAGTAGGTGCCGCACATCCCGCACAGGCCGCCGGAGAGGATCAGGGCGGTCCCGCCGATCGGGTCGCCCGAGAAGGGGATGTAGACCGACGCGGCGATGAACAGGAAGACCGTGACGATCAGGAAGATGCGCGCTTCCATCTTCACTACTGCTGCCCTCCCGTGCCCTTGATGTCGCGCTGGCCGCGGTCGTTGCCGAACGGTGACGTGGTTGTCGCGTGGGGGGCTTGCCCTATCGATTGCAGGGCAGCCGCGGTCGTCATGCCGTCCTGCCTTGCCTGGATGTAGGCGTCGTAGTCGCCCGCGCTCACCGCGCGTACTTCGAAGTTCATCATCGAGTGGTAGGTCCCGCAGAACTCGCTGCACCGCCCGACGAACGATCCCTGCCGGGTGAGCGTCACCTCGAAGGAGTTGGTGCGCCCCGGGATGACGTCACGCTTGAACAGGAACTCCGGAACGAAGAACGAGTGAACGACGTCAGCGGAGTTCTCGGTGAACAGCACCTTCTTGTTGACCGGGAGCACCAGGATCGGGACCTCGGTGCTCGATCCGACGGTCTGGACGAACTGGCCGGTCTTGTCACGCTTGTCGACGTAACCGAACTGCCAGTTCCACTTGAACGCCAGGACGCTGACCTGCACGTCGGGCTTGGCGCTCTCCTTGTTGACGAAGGTCTGGTCGACAGCGGTGTAGTAGAAGAGCACCGAGATGATGAGGAACGGGACGACGGTGTAGAGCACCTCGATGGGCAGGCTGTAGCCGACCTGGGCCGGCATGCTCTCGTCGCCGGTTCGACCGCGGTAGCGCAGCACGGCCCAGAAGATGAGGCCCCAGACGAAAACGCCCACGACGAGCGCAGCGATGGATGATGCGGACCACAGGCTGAGCATCCGGTCGCCCTGTTGGGTGATCCCGCGCGGCCAGCCGAATCGAGGAGCTGTGTCGACCGAGCAGCCGGCCAGCATCGGCACGGCGACGGCGAGCAGCGCAGCCAGCCGCACGCCCCGGAACGCCGAACGCTGGCGACCGGAGTGACTTCGAAGCACCTGGCTGCCTTCCTCCCAAGAGCACTGGATCTCCTCGCGAAGACTAACCGAGACCGGCCGTACCGGACGCTCCGGGGGCCGTGGCGGAGGCGCTAGCGTCGAGGCGTGCCGACGACCTACTTCGACGTGGCTTCCACCGCTCCCCTGCACCCGGCCGCACGGGAGGCGATGCTCACCGCACTCGACGACGGATGGGCCGATCCAGCCCGCCTCTACACCGACGGCCGGCAGGCCCGACTGCTGCTGGATCAGGCGCGTGATGCCGTGGCCTCGGCCCTTCAGGCGCGACCCGACGAGATCTCATTCACGGCCAACGGGACCCAGGCCGCGTACCTGGCGATCGCGGGCGGGCTGGCCGCCAGGCGCCGGACCGGCTCGCGCCTGGTCGTCAGCGCCGTCGAGCACTCCAGCGTCCTGCAGGCCGGGCAGAGTTTCGAAGATGACGGCGGTGTCGTGGAGGCGATCGGGGTCGACCGGTACGGACGCGTCGATGTCGACGCCTTCGCCCGCGCCGCCGCTCAGGACGGCACCGCACTGGCTGCCCTCATGTCGGCCAATCACGAGGTGGGCACGATCCAGCCGGTCGCCCAGGTCGCCGCCCGGTGTGCCGAGGCCGGCGTCCCGCTGTACGTCGATGCCGCACAGTCGGTCGGCCGAGTCGAGCTGCCCACCGGCTGGGCGCTGATGTCAGCCAGCGCCCACAAGTGGGGTGGACCGCCGGGCGTCGGCGTTCTGGCGGTGCGCACCGGGACCAGGTGGCGCTCGCCGTTGCCCCGGGACGAGCGCGAACTCGGCCGCGTGCCCGGCTATCCCAACCTGCCGGCCATCATCGCGGCTGCCGCTTCGTTGACCGCGCGGGTCGCCGAGATGGGCGCCGAAGGATCGCGGTTGAGTGAGTTGATCGACCGGATCCGCTCCCGCGTCGCCGCCACCTTGCCAGATGTCGAGATCATCGGCGATCCGGTGGCCCGGCTGCCGCACCTGGTGACCTTCTCCTGCCTCTACGTCGACGGCGAGCCGTTGCTGCATGCCCTCGACGCCCTGGGCTTCGCGGTGTCCAGTGGGTCGTCGTGCACTGCCTCCACGTTGACGCCGTCGCACGTGCTCGTGGCGATGGGTGTGCTCTCGCACGGCAACGTCCGGGTGTCGCTGGGCAGGGACACGCGCGAAGCGGACGTCGAGCGGTTCCTGGCAGCCCTTCCCGGAGTCATCGGGGGCCTGCGAGATGCGGCGGGGGTGACGGGCCTGTGACGCTGGTCCTGGACTGCAGGGGGAAGCTGTGCCCGCTGCCGGTGATCGAGCTGGCGCGCAGCATCGGCGACGTACCGGTGGGCGGCCAGGTCGACCTGGCCGCGGACGATCCCGCCGCGGCGGCAGACGTCGCCGCATGGTGCCGGATGCGTGGGCATGCCTACCTCGGCGAGTCGAAGGCTGCCGACGGGGTGTCGGTCTATCAGGTCCGGCGCGCGAGCTGAGCGGCCGCGCTCAGGCCGGCAGGTGCGGCTGGATCTCGGCGGCGGCGTCGGCACCGTAGGCGAGCTCGAAACGCTCCAGGAAGTCGGCCGGCTTGATTTGGTACTCCTGGGTGCCGATCGTCTCGATCACGTACGTCGCGACCAGGCTGCCGACCTGGGCCGAACGCTCCAGCCCCAGCTGCCACGCCACACCGGCGAAGAACCCGGCGCGGAAGCCGTCACCGACGCCCGTGGGGTCATGCTTGTGCAGCTCCTGCGCGACCGGCACCCGGATCACGCCGTCGACACCGTGACCGTCGATCCGTACGCCGTCGCTGCCCAGCGTGGTGACACGTACCTTGACCCGTTCGAGCAGTTGCTCGTCGGAGAGCCCGGTCTTGGACTCGAGCAGCTTCTTCTCGTATTCGTTGGTGAGCAGGTAGTCGGCGCCATCGATGAGCTGGGCGATCTCGTCTCCGGACATCCTGGCCAGCTGCTGCGAGGGGTCCGCTGCGAACGGGAACCCACGCTCGCGGCACTCGGCCGTGTGCCGGATCATCGCCGCCGGGTCGTTGGCTCCGACGATGACGAGATCGAAGCCGCCGGACCGCTCGGCGATCGGGCCCAGCTCGATATTGCGCGCCTCGCTCATGGCACCGGCGTAGAAGGACGCGATCTGGCACATGTCGTCATCGGTCGTGCAGACGAATCGAGCCGTGTGCGCCAACTCGCTGACGTAGACCGATCCGCAGTCGACGTTGTGCCGCTCCAGCCACGAGTGGTAGTCGGCGAAGTCGGCGCCGACGGCCCCGATCAGCTTCGGGCGAAGGCCCAGCATGCCCATGCCGAACGCCATGTTGGCCGCCACTCCGCCTCGGCGCACCACCAGCTCGTCGACCAGGAAGGACAGGGAGATCCGGTCGAGCTCCCCCGGCAGCAGCTGGGTCGCGAACCTGCCGGGAAAGTGCATCAAGTGGTCGGTAGCGATGGAACCGGTGACAGCAATGCGCACGGCGAACACCCTCGGCACGGATCGGAGGCGGGGACGCCGACCAGAGTAGCCGTTCGCCGGGCTACTGCCGGGTAGCGCTTCCGGTGGTGGCCCGGGCCCTCGTAGGCTTCGGGCATGGTCACCTCCGCGCCCGAGAGCCCGCTCGCCGGACTCATCGCCGATGCGCGGGAGATCCCGCAGCAGTTCCAGCCGCGCGATCCAGCCCCGGACCCGCGTTCGTCAAGGAATGCCGCCAACGCCGAGCGGACTCCCGTTCAGCCGTCCGAGCCGGCAGTCGCTGCCGTGGCAGCGGGCTGACAGCCGGCTCAGTCGTCGTCGTTGTAGAGCTGGGCAGGTCGCTGCACGCACGAGATCGACGCGAAGCCCCACCCGAGAACCGGATCTCGTACGACCACCATCGCGCCGTCGTTGGTGGTGAAGCGGTAGTAGACCGTGCCCGACAGTGAGCCGGCGAAGTCCGCGGGGTGGCCGTAGTTGCTGGTGAAGTCGGTGCCGTAGAAGTAGTTGTAGTAGAGCCCGCACGCGGTGTTGGCCGGGACACCCGTGCCATCGACAGCGGCGTGGGCCGGTGCGTTGTAGTCACGGCCGACATAGCGACGGTGGGACAACTGGCTCTTGACCGCGTCGGAACAACTGTCGGCCAGCGCCCCCGTGCTGGCGCCCATCGAGCCGGGCATCGCCCAGCCGCACATGTTGATGTTCGCGTAGGCACGGCCGTAGTGCCAGTTGTTGCCGTCGGTGTATTCGTTATCGAACGTGCTCCCGGGCAGAAGTCGTCCGATGTAGTAGGCATCGGCCCGGTTGACGATCCAGGTCCCACCGCCCGCGATCGGAGCACCGGTGCTCGGGGAGTTCGCCGTCTGGATCGAATGGCCTTGGCCGGCCTGTGCGTGTATGGGTGCGAACAGGACCAGCACCGCGGCCAGCGCGTAGGACAGTGTGACCATGGGCTTTGTCATCTGGCCTCCGCAGCCCGCGTAGAAACCGCCGTTTCGCCACATAATATCCTTTTTTGCCCGTCACGGCCCCGGTTCCAGCCGCGGCGGTGGAACCGGCGTGCCGCGGCCACCGTCCTACCGCCATGGCATCGACCCAGACCTCGCAGAGTCCGGCCGCCGACTCCCCGGCCACCCGGCGCCGAGCCGCTCCGCTCGCTGCCGCGTTCGTGGTTGTCCTTCTCCTGGTGGGCACCGCACTTGTCATCCGCGCCACCCTCCGAGCGGGCTCGCAGCCGGGCGGCCAGCCGGCTGTCCTGCGGCTGAGCACTCCGGCCGGGCCGCTCGCCGACAGCGCGACCGTTCGC
>JBAVXU010000203.1:0-6724 GCA_049698415.1 Mycobacteriales bacterium | reverse complement strand
CCGCCCGGGTGGCAGCACATCGGGAGCGCCGCGACTCGGCCTGGACGACGATCGAGACCGGTGCCGACCTGGTCGCGGGGCTGCGCGACGTCACCGGCACGGTGCTGATCGACTCGCTGGGTACGTGGGTCTCTTCCACCCAGGCTTTCGCCGTCGACGCGCTCGACTTGTGCGCGGCCCTGACCGAGCGGGCCGGCGATGCCGTGCTCGTGTCGGAAGAGGTGGGCCTGGGCGTGCACCCGTCGTCGGAGGCCGGCCGCGCCTTCCGTGATGCGCTGGGCATCGTCAACGAAGCCGTCGCGCGGGTCGCGGACGACGTCCTGCTCATCGTGGCGGGACGCGTACTCCCGTTGGGGCGGGTCGAATGAGGAGAGCGGTGGCATTTCTGACCCCGCTCGGCGGGGCGGCGGTCCCCAACCGCGCGACCCTGTCGTGGTTCCCGCTGACCGGTGCCGGGATCGGCGCGGCCGTGGGTGCGGTCTGGTGGGGGGCCGAGCGGATCTGGCCGCCGGTCGTGGCCGCAGCCCTGGCCATCCTTGCCGACCTCGTCCTCACCGGGATGCTGCATTTCGACGGCCTCGTCGACTCAGCCGACGGCCTGCTGCCGCACCTGGCCACCGAGCGCCGGTTGGAGGTGATGGCAGAACCGGCCGCAGGCGCCTACGGCGTCACGGTCGCCACCGCGACGCTGATCCTGCGTTTCGCGGCGATCACGGCGATCACACCCAACGTCGCGCTCCTCGCCGGCATCTGGGCCGGTTCGCGCACCGTGATGGCCGTGGCCGCGCGGGGTGTCCCCTACGCCCGACCGGGGGGTGGGCTGGCCGACGCCATGCTCGGCGGCGACTGGCGACCGGTGGCGGCCTACGGCTGCCTGTTGTCGGTGGGTCTCGCGGCAGTCGACGGGCTGCGCGGAGGTGTCGCCGCCGTCGTGGGGCTCGTCGCCGCGGGCGCTGTGGTGGCCTTCGGCCGGCGCCGGCTCGGCGGCTTCACCGGTGACGTCCTCGGGGCAGCCGGTGTCGTTGGCGAAACCGTCGCGCTCGTCGTTGCGGCAGCCAGATGGTGAACCGTGCACTCGGTGCCGCCCTGGGTATCACGGCCGACCGGGCATTCGGCGAGCCGGCCCTGCGGCCGCACCCGGTCGCCGTACTCGGCAGCGTACTGAAGCTCGCCGAAAGCAGGATGTACGCCGACCGCCGGTCGGCCGGGGTCGCGCACGCGGCACTGGGAACGGCGCTGGGTGCTGGCGCCGGACTGGTCCTGCGGTCGACGTCGGTGGCGACGTACCTCGCTGTGGCCGGGAGAGCACTGGCCGAGGCAGCACTCGACGTCGACCGCGCGCTGTCCGACGGCGAACTCGAACGGGCGCGTTCGTTGTTGCCCACCCTGGTCGGCCGCGACCCGGCCGGGCTCGACGAGGCAGCACTGTGCCGGGCGGTCGTCGAGTCCGTGGCCGAGAACACCGTCGACGCGGTCGTCGCACCGGGACTGTGGGCGGCGACAGCCGCTGCGCCCGGAGTGCTGGCGCACCGTGCCATCAACACGATGGACGCGATGGTCGGTCACCGCAGCGAGCGCTACCTGAGGTACGGCTGGGCCGCGGCGCGGCTCGACGACGCCGCTGCCTGGATCCCGGCGAGGGTCACCGCCGGCCTGGTCGCGGCGTGCCGGCCACGGATGGCCGGGCAGGTCCGCCGGGTGGTCCTCCGGGACGCGCCGGCGCATCCCTCCCCGAACAGCGGGGTGGCCGAAGCAGCGTTCGCCGCCGCACTCGACCTGCGCCTGGGCGGCGAGAGTTCGTACCAGGGCCGGATCGAGCATCGGCCCACACTCGGGGACGGCCGCCCACCGACCCGCCACGACATCGGCCGTGCCGTCCGACTCTCCCGCGACGTCTCTCTCACCCTGGCCGCCGTGCTCGCAGCGGCCGGCCTGCTCGCCGGCCGGCGCCGATGATCCCCGCAGCCGGGCGGCACGGCGGGGACGGGATCGAGATCGCTCGTGCCCTGGGCCTCGACCCGGACGACATCGTCGACCTGTCGATGTCGCTCAACCCGTTCGCTCCCGACGTCACGGCGCTGGCCGCACGTCATCTGGGCTCGCTGCGCCTCTACCCCACCGTCGACGTGGCCACCGACGCCCTGGCCCAGGCCATGGGCGTCGATCGCAGCCGGCTACTTCTCACCAACGGCGGCAGCGAGGCCATCTCCCTGGTGGCCGCCGCCATCGGCGGCACAGTGGCCGCGGAGCCGGAGTTCGCCCTGCACCCTCGTCAGCGCGGACCCCTGCTCTGGCGCAGCAACCCGAACAACCCGGGAGGCCTTCTCGCCGCGGAGGGAGAGCACGCGGACGTGTGGGACGAGGCGTTCTTCGCCCTCGCGACCGGCCGATGGACCCTCGGCGCCGACGCCGTGGTCGTCGGCTCGTTGACCAAACTGTTTGCCTGCCCCGGCCTGCGGCTGGGGTACGTCCTCGCCGACGACATCGACCGGTTCACCCCCGCCCAGCCCGGCTGGCCGGTCAACGGGCTCGCCCTGGCCGTCCTGCCCGAACTGCTCGCGGCTGCCGACCTGCCCGGCTGGGCCGCGGCCATCGCCCGACGGCGCGCGGAACTGTCGGACCTGCTGCGCGGCCACGGGTTGGCACCGCAACGATCCGACGCCCCGTGGGTGCTGGTCCACGCGCCGGGCCTGCGAGAGGCGCTGGCACCGCACGGGGTGGTGGTTCGCGACTGCACGAGTTTCGGACTGCCGGGCACCGTGCGCATCGCCGTACCCGACGAACGCGGGCTCGCCCGGCTGGCCGACGCGCTGTCGCGTACGAAGGACCCGTCATGACCCGCGACCCGCTCGCGCGCTCGTCGCGTTCGATCACCGGATAACCTCGGCTGCACCATGCCTGCCACCCTTGACGAAGCCGTACCCGATCCCGATTTCGCCGCAGCCGACGCCGCTCGTACGCGCCAGGCCACGCTGACCAAGCCCATCGGCTCCCTGGGCCGCCTCGAGGACATCTCCGTGTGGGCCGCCGCGGTTCAGGGCCGATGCCCGCCGCAGCCCTTCGAACGCGCCCGAGTCGTGGTCTTCGCCGGTGATCACGGCATCGCCCGCCACGGCGTGTCCGCCTATCCGCCCGAAGTCACCGCACAGATGGTGCAGAACTTCCTGGCCGGCGGAGCCGCCGTCAACGTCCTCGCACGCGCGGCGGGAGCATCCGTGCGGGTGGTCGACATGGCCGTCGACGCGGACACCCCCGATGAGGTGTCGGCGTTCAAGGTGCGCCGCGGCAGCGGCAGCATCGACCGCGAGGACGCACTCGACCCTGCCGAGGCGCGCAAGGCGTTCGCGGCCGGCACCGAGATCGCCGACGAGGAGATCGATGCGGGCGCGGACCTGCTCATCTGTGCGGACATGGGCATCGGCAACACGACCGCCGCCGCCGTGCTGGTGGCCGCGCTGACCGGCTCGGAGCCGGTCGAGGTCATCGGCCGCGGCACCGGCATCGATGACGACGCGTGGATGCGCAAGCTCTCGGCGATCCGCGACGCCCTGCGCCGCACCCGGGGCACCACCGCGGCCTTGCCGCTGCTGCAGATCGCGGGTGGCGCAGACCTTGCCGCAATGGCGGGATTCCTTGCCCAGTCAGCGATCCGGCGCACCCCCGCCCTGCTCGACGGCCTCGTCCCGACCACCGCCGCGCTGCTCGCCCGGGAGATCACCCCGGCCGCCGTGCAGTGGTGGCTGGCCTGCCATCGCTCGACCGAGCCCGCGCACACCATCGCGCTCAGCCGGCTGGGCCTCGACCCGATCTTCGATTTCGGGCTGCGGCTGGGCGAGGGCACCGGCGCACTGATGGCATTGCCGGTGATCGACGCCGCCATCAGGACGCTCGCGGAGATGGCCACGTTCGACGAGGCAGGAGTCAGCGACCAGCCCTGATCGCGGTTGAGGCATGCTTCCGGTATGCCTGCTGACAAACCGATCCTGATCACCGGCTGCTCGTCCGGCATCGGCCGAGCGACGGCGATCCGGCTCGGCCGCGCCGGCAGCCATCCTGTCTATGCAACGGCACGCAACCTCGAGGACATCGCCGAACTCGAGCGGGACGGCTGCCGGCTGCTGCAACTCGACGTCACCGACGAGGGCTCGATGGCCGACGCGGTGGCAACTGTCGAGAAGGAGCACGGCTCGGTCCACGCACTGGTCAACAACGCCGGATACGGCGAGTACGGCGCCATCGAAGAGGTGCCGATGGACCGGGTGCGTACCCAGTTCGAGACCAATGTCTTCGGCCTCGCGCGGATGTGCCAGTTGGTGCTCCCCGCCATGCGCGAGGCCGGGCGGGGACGCATCGTCAACATGAGCTCCATGGGTGGCCGGCTCACCTTCCCGATGGGCGGCTACTACCACGCATCGAAGTATGCGGTCGAGGCGATCTCCGACGCGCTGCGCTTCGAGGTGCGGCCGTTCGGCCTGTTCGTCTCGCTGGTGGAGCCCGGCCTGATCCAGACCGCGTTCAGCACCACCGCGAGCCAGAGTCTGACGGCAGTCGGGCACCCCACCGGCCCGTACGCCCGGCTGCGAGAGCGCCTCGACGAGTCGATCGGGCAGACCTACACCAACAACCTGCTCGCCGCCTCCGCGGATGCGGTCGCATCGGCGGTCGCCAAGGCGGTACGCGTGCGGCGGCCGCGCTCGCGTTACGTCGTGACGCCGGTCGCCCGCGGCCTGATCACCCTGCGCCGCACGATGCCGGACCGGGCGTGGGACCTCGCGCTGCGTACTCAGTTCGGCAACGGCTGAGCCAGTCAGTCGAGCGCAGACAACACCGCTGCGGCAACCTCGTCGGCAGTCCTGTCGTCGACATCGACGACAATCCTTGCCACGTGGGAGTAGTACGGCTCGCGGGCGCTCGCCAGTGCGCCGATGACAGCCGCCGGATCCGGTTGCAGCCAGGCGCGACCGGCCCCCGTCCCGACCCGGTGGATCAGAGTCTGCGGGCGAGCGCGCAGCCACACCACTCCTGGGACGGCCCGCAGCATCTCGCGGTTGCCGGGGTCGAGCACCACACCACCCGCCACACCGGCAACAGCAGGCGGAGGCAGCGCCACGGCACGCCGCAGAGCCTGCGTCTCGGCCGCTCGCAGCGCGCCTTCGCCGCCGGTGGCGAGCAGGTGCGGCGGCGTCGAGCCGGTCGCCTGCTCCACCAACTCGTCGTTGTCGAGGTAGACCCAACCGGTGCGTTGCGCGATCGCTCTCCCGACCGTGGTCTTGCCCGCGCCCATCATGCCCACCAGCAGGATGAGCGGCCCGCTCACCGGACCGATGAGGCCACGAACGGCGGTTTCACGATGCGCATCTGCGCCGCCCGGCCCCTGATGTCGACAGACACCTCGTCGCCCTCCCCCAGGCCGGACGATGTCGCCAACAGCGCCAGGGCGATCCCGACCCGCTTGGTCGGCGAGAAGGTCCCACTCGTCACCTCGCCGACCTCGTCGCCGGCCGATGAGCGCACGGTCATGTGAGGGCGGGGTATGCCCCGCTCCAACGACTCCAGGCCCCACAGCACGCGAGCCGGCCCGGCCGCCTTCTCCGCCTGCAAAGCGCTGCGGCCCCAGAACTGCGGCTTCTTCCAGCCCACGGCCCACCCGGAGCGGGCCTGGACGGGGGTGATCTCCAGTGACAGATCCTGCCCGTGCAGCGGGTAGCCCATCTCGGTACGCAGCGTGTCTCGCGCACCCAGCCCGCACGGTCGGGCGCCGACCGGCTCCCCCGCGGCGAGCAAGGCGTCCCACAGCGCGGTGGCGTCGTCCCAGGCAGGAAGCAGCTCGTAGCCGTGCTCGCCGGTGTAGCCCGTCCGGCAGACCACCAGGTCGTGGCCCTGCCACTGCGCCACCACGAAGCTCATGTAGTCGCCACCGGTCGGCAGGCCCAGCCCGTCGAGCACATCGGCCGAGCGCGGGCCCTGCACGGCGATCACGCCGTAGTCCTCGTGCCGGTCACTGACCTGCACCTCCGGCGGAGCCTCGGCCGCCAGCCGGCGTACGACCTCGGCGGTGTTGGCCGCATTGGGAACCAGGAAAACCTCATCAGGGCCGTGCAGGTAGGCGATGAGGTCGTCGACCACGCCGCCGGTGGGCTCGTCGCAGCACAAGGTGTATTGCGCCTTGCCCGGGGCGATCCGGTCCAGGTCGTTGGTCAGCGTGCGATTGACGTACGCCGCTGCGCCGGGACCGCGCACCGTCGCCTTGCCCAGGTGCGAGACGTCGAACACTCCGGCGGCCTCGCGTACAGCGGTGTGTTCCTTGACGACACCGCCCCCGGGGTACTCGATCGGCATTTCCCAGCCGCCGAAGTCGGCCATCTTGGCGCCGAGAGCGCGGTGCCGGTCGTCGAGCGGCGAAAGCCGCGGTGTGGGCATCCCCGTATATTCCACTATCGGAACCAACCGCCGCGCACCACGATCGGGATCGGAGTCTGCGTGCCCACAATCGACCTGACAGATACCTCGGCAGTCAAGTCGTCAGCCGACGCTGTCGTGATCGGCTTGGCCAAGGGCCCTGACGGCCCGATCCTGGCCAGTGGCGCTGAAACCCTCGACAAGGCGTTCAAGGGCAAACTCCTGCCGGCGCTGATCGCACTGGGAGCAACCGGGGCCGAGGCCGAGGTCACCAAGCTGGCCACCTTGGGCAACGCAGCGACCGCGGTGGTGGTGGCGGCAGGTC
>JBAVXU010000202.1:0-5239 GCA_049698415.1 Mycobacteriales bacterium | reverse complement strand
CCGTGCACGCGGCGCTCACCGCCCGGGCAGCCGGCAGGCTCGGGCTTCCGGCCATCGTCTCCGCCCAGCCGAACAAGAACTTCACCAAGGGTGGGTGCTCGCCGTTGGACGCGATGGGGGCTTGGGCCGCAGCCGGGAGCGAATTCCAATGGACGTATCTCCAGCCCATCCCGGCATAGAACGGCTCGTCGTTCAGGATGGGCGCCAGCGGCAGGCGGAAGAAGTTCTGGAAGAGTGTCGCCGCCAACACGACGAGCGCGACGCACCCGAACAGCACGCCGTCCCAGCGCTGTCGTGACGTCTGGGGGCTTCCGGGATCGGCAGCACCTGACCACATGAGCTGTGTCGCCGTACTGCTCACGGTCGGTCTTCCCTCGTCGCCCCGGTGTCGCTCTCACCCGGAAGGACGGCCTGCTGCCGCATTTGGTTGTCATCGCGCGTCCGAAAGATCCACCCGCGGTGGAATTGAGTTCAATGTCGAAGTAACGTGCGGGCGGCCCGCGCCCCGAAACCTCGCCGGCTCAGGCCGGTTGGTCGCGCAGGTAGCGGCCGAAGTGCGGCACGGTGAACGCGACCGTGCCCCGCTCGGCGCTGTAGACCAGCCCCTTCTTGATCAACGCATCGCGGGCCGGGGACAGGCTCGAGGGCTTGCGGCCGAGCGAGTCGGCGATCTCGGAGGTGCTCGCCGGCTTGTCACCCAGCGCCGCCATGGTGCGCATGTACTCCCGCTCGGCCGGGGTGGCGCGTTCGTACCGGCTGCCGAAGAAGCCCACCGCGAGTTCGGCCTCGGCCTCGGGAGCCGACACCGCGACGTCCTTGTCGGTGATCGGCGACTGCGGCGCGGCGTCCCAGGCGACCTTGCCGTAGGACTGGATGAAGTACGGGAAACCGTCGGCGAGCCGTTCGAGGGCCTCGAGCGCCTCAGCCGTGAACTCAACGTCCTCGCGCTGGGCCGGCACGGTGAGCGCCCGGTCGGCCGCGTCCCGTTCGAGCCGGTCGATGCGCAGATAGCGGAACAGCCGCTCGGAGTAGCTCTTGCTGCTCGACAGCACGGCCGGCAGGTGCGGCAGGCCGGCCCCGACGACGATCAGCGGCGCTCCCGCCTGGCTCAACTCGTGGCAGGCGGTGCAGATGGCGCTGATCCCGTCGGGCGGCACGTCCTGCAACTCATCGACGAACAGGGCGATCCCGACGCCGAGGTCAGTGGCCACCGACGCGGCGTCGATGAACAACTCGGTCAGGTCGATGTCGAGGTCGCCGGAGTCGGCCCGCCCCCGGCTGGCCGGAACACTGATGCTCGGCTGCCAACGCAGGCGTACGTGTTTGGCGGCAGCCGGATCGGCGACGGCAAACGCTTTGAGTACGGCCAGGAACTCATCGATCCGATCCGGCGCGCGGTGCCGCGGCGCCATCTCGCGGATCGCCAGGTGCATCGCCCCGGCGACGGCCTGCCGCAGCGAGGAGTCCGGTCGGGCCTCGATCTTGCCGGTCCCCCACAGCCGTCCGATCGCGGCGCTCTTCATCGCGTTGAGCAGCACCGTCTTGCCGACACCACGCAGCCCGGTGAGCACCAGGCTCCGCTCCGGCCGTCCGGCCGCGACCCGCTCCAGAACCACCTCGAAGTGGGTCATTTCGCGATCGCGGCCGGCCAGTTCGGGCGGACGCTGGCCCGCCCCCGGGGCGTACGGATTGCGGATCGGGTCCATTCATCGGACTGTATTCGGCTATCTAGCGTTGGCCGTAGATCCGCGTAGAAAGCGCTATCGGCGTGTCGCGGCCCGGGGTGAGCCTCGACCGGCTGCGGTGCCGGCCCAGGTCATCGTCACGAGTTCGCGGCCGGACGAGCCGAGGTCGGGCGGGTTGGCCGGGTCCTGACCCATCTCGCGCAGCGCCACCGCGACCTCGGCGGCGGCGCCGGCCGGCAGGCAGAGCCGGCGGCGGGTGACCTCGACCAGATCGCCGAACTCGGCGTACTCCGGCTCTGCCGGTCGCGACCAGCGGGTGACCTCCGGTGAGATGCCAACCTCTGCCAGCGCCGCCAGGCAGTCGTCGGCGGTCGGCCGCCCCGGTCGGGTGACTGCGTGGAAGCGCTGCCACAGGGGATTGAGCGAGGCGAGCGGGTGCCGGGCGGTGATCTCGACGACGACCTGACGCCGGGCGTGGTCGGTCAGCGCGAGGACGAAGGGACCAAGGTCGCGGATGTTGTACAACACGTGCCCGCACACGACCACGTCCGCCGGCTTCACGTCGACGGCAACATCTGGCCACCACCCTTTGACGGCACTGGCACCCACCGGAAGTTGCTCGGCGCGTTCGGCGAAGGCGGCGAGGAGATCCGCGTCGTTGTCGACCGCGGTGATAGCGGTGACCGGCGCCCGGCCGATCAGCGCCAGGCTGGTGGCGCCGGCACCCGAGCCGACATCAAGCACCGTCCCCGGCTGCTCCAGCGCCGCCAGCGCCGCGCCGTGGGTCGGCCCCGTCGGCTCGGCGATCTGCCGGTCGGCGCGGCGGCTGAACACCTCACGCGGCAGCACCCATGGCGAGGCTTCGGCGTTGGCCAGGATCTCCGGCGGCACCGCCCAGTCCTCGAGCCAGCCGGCCCAGTCCTCCAGCGCGCTCGCAGGCACCCTCAGCTCACCAGCGCGATCTCGGGGACGTAGCGGTTGCAGGCGCTGAGCGGGTTCTGCTGGGTGTTGACCGAACCTCTGAAGAAGGCGAGCAGCCGCTCCGGCGCCGACCCGTGATCCCGTTGCGGACCGGGACCGGCGCCCGCTGCCGCGAGGGACCCGCCGACGTCGATCAGGTCGTCCTTGGGATCGATCCAGCCCTGCTGATTGGCGTACTTGATGAACGCGCCTCCGCCGCAGTCGGCCTGGTTCTCGTACCGGATCTGCTCGGCGGCGACCCGCGCGGGCCGGAAGTGCAGCACGTTCTGGAAGTGGTGCGTCACCTCGTGCGCCATGATCAGCGCGGACGCGGCGTCACCGTGCTTGGTGTACTGATCCCAGACGGCCCGCTCGCCGAGATAGACATTCTCCGACGAGCCGCAGTACGCAAGCGTCGCATCGTCGAACTTGCAGTTGCCGTCCTTGCCGGTCACGCCGACCGCGACGAAGAAGAAGCCCTTCGGGCTGCGCATGTCGGAGTAGACACTGCCGATCCACTGCTCGATGCCCGGCGTCAGGCAGGCGAGGTAGTCATCCATCTGCGCTGACGTGCCGAACTTGCCCTCGAGGTTGCCCACCACCTTGCAGGAGCCGTTGGTGGCGATCCGCTCCACTCCGGACGGCGCCTTGGCCGACGAGGACTTCCCCTGGGCGCCGCCACCTCCGGCCGCGCTGCAGTTGGCCGGGGCCAGAGTGAGCAGGGCCAGTGTCATGAGCGCGGCCAGCCGGGGACCTCTCGCCGATCCACTCCCGCGCCCGTGACCTCCCCAGGCCGCGCCGTTGCTCGAACGGTGCACCGACAGGGCTCGCACTCCGGCTACGCCGAGGGTGGTTGCGCCGGCGGGGCCGGGGGCGTCGGTGGCACCTGTGCGGTGCTGCCGATGCCGCCGCCGGATCCCATCTCGCCGAAGTCGACCTGGACGTTGCCCCGCACCTGCGGGTCGTCGACCTCGAAGTACTCCTCCAGCTTGAAGTGGAAGACGCCGGCGATGACGTTGGACGGGAACGCCTCGACCCGGGTGTTGATGTTTCGGACGTTGGCGTTGTAGTAGCGCCGCCCGGAGGCGATCCGGTCCTCGGTCTCGGCGAGTTGCTGCTGCAGGGCGAGGAAGTTCTGGTTGCTCTTGAGATCGGGGTAGGCCTCGACGGTGGCGAACAGCCCGGTCATCGCGCGACCGAGGTTGTTCTCGGCCAGGGCCTGATCGGCGGCACCGGCGTTGGGGTCGCGGCGCACCTTCTCGGCCTGGGCGCGCGCCTCGGTGACGGCGATCAGCACGGTGCGCTCCTGCCCGGCGAAGCCCTTGACCGTCTCGACCAGGTTGGGAATGAGGTCGTGCCGGCGCTGCAACTCGACATCGATCTGGCGCCAGGACTCGCGTACGAGGTTGCGCTGCCGGACGAAGCGGTTGTAGCTCACGATCACGGCGATCACGAAGATCACCACGAGCGCCAGCAGGATCAGCAGGATCAGGCCGATACTCACGTCGACGGCACTCCCGTTCCTCAGAGCGTCACCCCGCGGTCACGCCACACGAAAGACGGTATCCCGTCCATGGTCTCGTCAAGCAGGTGGAGGCAGGGTCACAGCCTGCGGCTCAGGACAAGCCGAGATCGGCCAGTGAGTATGCCGCGCGATAGCCGAGCCCGGCAGCGCGGACCGCATCCTCCGCCCCGCGGTCGACGATGACGGCAACCCCCACCACGTCGGCGCCTTCCTCGCGCAATGCCGCCACCGCCTCCAGAACGCTGTTTCCGGTCGTGGACGTGTCCTCGACGGCGAGCACGCGCCGGCCGGCGACATTGGGTCCCTCGATCCGGCGTTGCAGACCATGCGCCTTGCCCGCCTTGCGTACGACGAAAGCGTCGAGCGCGCGCCCTCGCGCCGCGGCCGCGTGCAGCATCGCGGCCGCCACCGGGTCGGCGCCCAACGTCAGGCCACCGACCGCGTCGTAGTCCCACTCGGCCGTGGTGTCGAGCATGACCGAACCCACCAGCGGGGCGGCTCGGTGGTGCAGGGCGATCCTGCGCAGATCGACGTACCAATCCGCCTCGCTGCCACTGGAGAGCGTCACCCGGCCGTGGACGACCGCGAGCGTGCGGATCAGGTGAAGCAACTGGTCGTGCTCTGTCTCGTCTGCCATCGGCCCATCCTCGCGCGAGATGCAAGTTCACCCGGTGTACATGCGACAGAACCACCCGAAGTTGCCCGCGAGGGCTATCGCCGGGCATATGGTGCCTTGAAATGACGTGGATGCCCAAAGTGGAGGCGCAATGAGGCGTGGCATGAAGGTCGTCCGTTCGCTCGTGGCGGTCGCGGCGCTGAGCCTGGTGGGCGGCGTACTGGTTGCTGCTCCGGCCCATGCCACGCCGGGAGCGGTCGTGATCAGCCAGGTCTACGGCGGTGGAGGCAACACCGGTGCGACCTTCGCCAACGACTTCATCGAGTTGTTCAACCGCAGCAACTCCTCCGTGGACATCTCCGGCTGGGCCGTGCAGTACGGATCGGCGACGGGCACCACCTGGGCGGGGCCGACGCTGGCCGCCGCCACGCTCGCCCCCGGGCAGTACTTCCT
>JBAVXU010000201.1:0-4539 GCA_049698415.1 Mycobacteriales bacterium | reverse complement strand
GCTTGATGCGCTTCACTGCCATGTGCTGACCCTACGGCGCGTTCACGGCCGCAGCGCCCTCCGATGCACAGCGGACGAGCTCTCCTCAGTGCATCTGGTTGACCCGGATGAGGTTGCCCGCGGGATCGCGGATGGCGAAGTCGCGGATCCCGTACGGCTGATCCGTCGGCTCCTGGACGACGTCGACGCCGCTGGCCTGCAACTGATCGAATGTGCCGTCGAGATCATCGGTGCCCAGGACGATGATCCCGTAGGTGCCCTTGGCCATCATCTCGGTGATGGTCCGGCGCTCGTCCTCGGTGATGCCTGGGTCGACGGCCGGCGGATGCAGCACGATGGACGTGCTGGGCTGGTCCGGGGGGCCGACCGTGATCCAGCGCATTCCGCCGTATCCGACGTCCTTGCGGACCTCGAAGCCCAGGATGTCGCGATAGAACGCCAGCGAGGCGTCCGGGTCGTCCTGCGGGAGGAAGCTCGACTGGATGGTGATGTCCATGACGGACAGGCTAGTTGCGGCCCATCGACGGCCGCTTCTCGATTCCTGATCGAATTTGGCAGGACGCCTGACTCCCCTGGCGGTTCGGTCACCCGCCGACGTAGGCCGCCAGATGCTCGCCGGTCAGGGTCGATCGGGCGGCGACGATGTCGGCAGGCGTGCCCTCGAAGACGATACTGCCGCCGTCGCGGCCGGCTCCGGGACCGAGGTCGATGATCCAGTCGGCGTGCGCCATGACCGCCTGGTGGTGTTCGACGACGATCACCGACTTGCCGCCGTCGACGAGCCGGTCCAGCAGGCCGAGCAACTGCTCGACATCGGCGAGGTGCAGGCCGGCGGTCGGCTCGTCGAGGACGTAGACGCCGCCCGTGTCGCCCAGGTGGGTGGCCAGTTTGAGCCGCTGCCGCTCGCCGCCGGAGAGCGTCGTGAGCGGCTGGCCGATGCCGAGGTAGCCCAGACCGACATCGACGAGCCGCTCGAGGATGGCGTGCGCGGCCGGCGTACGCGCGTCACCGGCCCCGAAGAACGCCTCGGCCTCGGACACCGACAACGCGAGCACCTGGCTGATGTCCTTGCCGCCGAGGTGGTGGTCCAGCACCGATGCCTCGAACCGTTTCCCCTCGCACTCCTCGCAGGTGGTGGCGACACCAGCCATCAACGCCAGGTCGGTGTAGATGACGCCGGCGCCGTTGCAGTTGGGGCAGGCGCCTTCGGAGTTGGCGCTGAACAGCGCCGGCTTGACGCCGTTGGCCTTCGCGAACGCCTTACGGATCGGGTCGAGCAGTCCGGTGTACGTCGCCGGGTTGCTCCGCCGCGAGCCGCGGATCGCCCGCTGGTCGATCGAGACGACTCCGTCGCCAGGGATCGAGCCGTGCACCAACGAACTCTTGCCGGAGCCGGCGACACCGGTGACGACGACGAGCACCCCCAGGGGGATGTCGACGTCGACGTCGCGCAGATTGTGGGTCGTGGCGCCACGGATCTCCAGCGTGCCGGTAGGCGTCCGGACCTGCTCCCTCAGGCTGGTCCGGTCCTCGAGATGGCGGCCGGTGAGGGTGCCACTGGCCCGCAGCCCTTCGACGGTGCCCTCGAAGCAGACGGTGCCGCCCGCCGTACCCGCTCCGGGACCGAGGTCGACGACGTGATCGGCGATCGCGATCGTCTCGGGCTCGTGCTCGACGACGAGCACCGTGTTGCCCTTGTCGCGTAGCCGCAGCAGCAGGTCGTTCATCTGCTGGACGTCGTGCGGATGCAGGCCGATGGTCGGCTCGTCGAAGACATAGGTCACATCGGTCAACGACGACCCGAGCTGACGGATCATCTTGGTGCGCTGCGCCTCGCCGCCGGACAGGGTGCCCGAGGGACGATCGAGGGAGAGGTAGCCCAGCCCGATCTCCACGAACGACTCGAGGGTCTCCCCCAGCGCTTCGAGCAGCGGTGCCACCGACGGCTCGTGGAGTCCCCTGACCCAGGCGGCCAGGTCGCTGATCTGCATCGCGCTGGCGTCGGCGATGCTGTGCCCCTGGATCTTCGACGACCTCGCCTGCTTGCTGAGCCGGGTGCCTTCGCACTCGGGGCAAGTGCTGAAGGTGACCGCTCGTTCGACGAACGCGCGGATGTGCGGTTGCAGGGAGTCGACATCCTTGGACAGCATCGACTTCTGCAGCTTCGGGATCAGGCCCTCGTAGGTCAGGTTGATGCCGTCGACCTTGATCTTGGTCGGCTCCTTGTGGACGAGGTCGTTGAGCTCCTTCTTGGTGAACTTCTTTATCGGCTTGTCCGGGTCGAAGAAGCCGCAGCCGGTGAAGATCCGGCCGTACCACCCGTCCATGCTGTATCCGGGGATCGTGAGCGCACCTTCGTTGAGCGACTTGGTGTCGTCGTACAGCTGGGTGAGGTCGATGTCGTTCACCGAGCCGCGGCCCTCGCAACGCGGGCACATGCCGCCGAGGACGCTGAAGCTGCGCCGCTCCTTCACGGTCCTCCCACCACGTTCGAGGGTGACCGCGCCCGATCCGCTGATCGAGGAGACGTTGAAGGAGAACGCCTGCGCTGAGCCGATGTGCGGCTGACCGAGCCGGCTGAAGACGATACGCAGCATCGCGTTGGCGTCGGTGACGGTGCCGACCGTGGAGCGTGGGTTGGCGCCCATCCGCTCCTGATCGACGATGATTGCCGTGGTCAGGCCCTCGAGCAGGTCGACCTCCGGCCGGGTGAGTGTCGGCATGAAGCCCTGGACGAATGCGCTGTAGGTCTCGTTGATCAGTCGTTGCGACTCGGCCGCGATCGTGCCGAACACCAGCGAGCTCTTGCCCGAGCCGGAGACACCGGTGAACGCCGTCAGCCTGCGTTTCGGGATATCGACGCTGACGTCCTTGAGGTTGTTCACGCGCGCTCCGTGCACGCGGATCAGGTCGTAGCCGTCCGAACCCTGCCGCTCGCGCGAGCTGCGGGCCGTGTTCGTTGCCATGGCCATCGTGTCTCCGTCGTCAGGCGAGTAGGAGCCGGTGCACGCGGGCGACCACTCCCCCGTTGCTGAGCGAGGACGTGGCCGTCACATCCGTGGCGGTCACGCTAATAGCGGCTCGACGACCGGCGCTTCTCGGTTCCTGATCGGTCTTGTCACCTGTTTGGCCACACAGGCGGGTATCTGCGCCGTCGTCCCTGCGGCGAGCCGTCGGTAGGCGCTCGGCGGCATGCCGACCAGCTCGGTGAATCGAGTGCTGAACGTGCCCAGGGACGAACAGCCGACCGCGAAGCAGACCTCGGTGACGCTGAGGTCGCCGCGCTGCAGCAGCGCCATCGCCCGCTCGATGCGCCGTGTCATCAAATAGCTGTACGGCGACTCGCCGTAGGCCAGCCGGAATTCGCGACTGAGGTGCCCCGCCGACATGTGTGCTCCGCGGGCCAGCGCCTCGACGTCCAGTGGCTGGGTGTACTCCCGGTCCATCCGGTCGCGTACCCGGCGCAGCCGCGCCAGGTCGCGCAGGTGCTCGTCCGCGGTGGATCTGCTGGTCACGTCGGAGATGGTGTCACGTCGCGCGGGAGGTGCCCAGCATCCGGTGCATTCGTGCATCCGCGAACATGGGACGCGATCCCGCCAGAATGACATAACGTTCGGTCCTCCCAACGTTGCAGGTCTGCGCGGCCGCTTGGCCTAGCCTTGGCCGGTGGATTGGCTGCGGGTAGCCGCAAGTGCCGAGGTGGACACCCGCCCCCGGCGGGTCGAGGCGAGTGGTCAGGCCCTGGTCGTGGTCCGTCTGGCCGACGATGGCCCGGTCAGCGTGTTCGCCGACCAGTGTCCACACAGGATGCTGCCGCTCTCGGCCGGACGAGTGGTCGGTGGACGGCTCCAGTGCGGCTATCACGGCTGGGGCTTCGACACCGCGGGCAGATGTACGCAGGTTCCGTCGATGGAAGCCGGTGCGGCCATCCCCCCGCGGGCCGCCCTTCGGGTGCCGGGCGATGTGCGCGAGGCCGATGGCTCGGTCTGGTTCCGCCCCGGCCCGACGGCCGATGAAGAGCCGGCACCGCCGTCGCTCACGAACACTGATCCGGCGCTGCGTCGCGGCTGGCACGCCGTCGCCCTGAGCACCGAGGTCGCGACGGGCGAGACCGCGGTCCGGCTGCTCGGCGACGACTGGCTGCTGCGGCGGGACGCCAGGGACGGGTGCCTTCAGGCAGACCCGGTGCCCTATGCCGTGCGCGAGTTGCGCGGAGTCATCTGGCTGGCTCCCGCCGAGCCGATGACCGACATCCTGGAGGTTCCCGAGGACACCGACCCCGGCTACCCCGGTCGCTGGATGACACCGGCCCGCACCACATCCCCGGCCGGACTCATGGCCGACAACTTCCTCGACGTCGCGCACTTCCCGTTCGTGCACACGAGCACTTTCGGTGCCGGTCAGGATCCCGAGGTGCCGGCGTTCGACGTACATCCCGAGCCAGGTGGTTTCCGCAGCGTGCAGGAGCAGTGGTTCGCCAATCCGGAGGATCCCGGTGTCCTCGCCGGACTGCGGCCGGTCCGGCAGCGCCGGCGGGCG
>JBAVXU010000200.1:0-11735 GCA_049698415.1 Mycobacteriales bacterium | reverse complement strand
GCCAGGAAGAGGGCGTCCTTGTCGCGGAAGTGGTGGAAGATCGCCCCGCGGGACAGGCCCGCCTCCTCCTCGAGTCGCCGGACGGTGGCGCCTTCGTACCCGTGCCGGGCGAAGCAGGCCCGTGCGGCGTCGAGGATCTGTCGACGCCGGGCGTCGAGATGGTCCTGGCTGACGCGGGGCACGGTGACCTAGCTCGCCAGCAGTGATCGCAGGACGTACTGCATGATTCCGCCGTGCCGGAAGTAGTCGGCCTCGGCGGGAGTGTCGATGCGCAGCACAGCGCTGAACTGTTTGCCGTCGGCGTCCACGGTGACCTCACGCGGCGAGTCGCCGTCGTTGAGCGCGGTCACCCCCGAGACGCTGAACGTCTCCTCGCCGGTCAGGCCGAGCGATTCGGCGCTCTCGCCCGCGGGGTACTGCAGCGGCAGCACGCCCATACCGATGAGGTTCGAGCGGTGGATGCGCTCGTAGGACTCGGCGATCACCGCGCGGACCCCGAGCAGGGCCGGACCCTTCGCCGCCCAGTCGCGCGACGATCCGGAGCCGTACTCCTTGCCGGCGAGGACGACGAGCGGCACTCCCGCGTCGGCGTAAGCCATGGCTGCGTCGTAGATGCTGGTCTGCTCGCCGGTGAGGTGGTTGATCGTGACACCGCCCTCGGTCCCCGGCGCGAGTTGGTTGCGCAGCCTGATGTTGGCGAACGTGCCGCGGATCATGACCTCGTGGTTGCCCCGGCGCGACCCGTAGGAGTTGAAGCTGCGTCGGTCGACGCCGTGCTCGGTCAGGTACCGCCCGGCGGGGGAGTCGGCCCGGATGGCACCGGCGGGGGAGATGTGGTCGGTGGTGACCGAGTCACCCACCTTGACCAGCACCCGCGCACCGGAGAGGTCCTGCACCGGCGCGGGCTGCGCGGGCATGCCGTCGAAGTACGGAGGCTTGCGCACGTAGGTCGACTCGGGATCCCAGGCGAACGTCTTGCCGGTCGGGGTGTGCAGTGTCTGCCAGCGCTCGTCACCGGCGAAGACGTCGGCGTAGTCGCGGGCGAACATCTCGGACTCGATCGCGGAGTCGACGACCAGCTGGATCTCTTGCGAGGTGGGCCAGATGTCGCGCAGGTGCACGTCGTCGCCCTGGGCGTCGGTGCCGAGTGGCTCGGTCGTGAGGTCGAGGTCCATCGTGCCCGCGAGCGCGTAGGCGACGACCAGGGGCGGCGAGGCGAGGTAGTTCATCTTGACGTCCGGATTGATCCGGCCCTCGAAGTTGCGGTTGCCCGAGAGCACCGACACCGCCGCCAGGTCGGCCGCACTGATGGCTGCGCTGATCGGCTCGGCCAGCGGGCCGGAGTTGCCGATGCAGGTGGTGCAGCCGTAGCCCACGAGGTTGAAGCCCAGCTTGTCGAGGTAGGGGATCAGGCCCGCCCGCTCGTAGTAGTCCATGACGACCTTGGAGCCGGGAGCCAGCGTCGTCTTGACCCAGGGCTTGCTACGCAGGCCCTTTTCGACCGCCTTCTTGGCAAGCAGGGCAGCGCCCACCATGACCGTGGGGTTGGAGGTGTTGGTGCAGGAGGTGATGGCGGCGATCACGACCGCGCCGTGGTCGATCTCAGCGGTCGTACCATCGTCCATCGCGACCCGGGTCGGTTTTGACGGCCGGGAGGGCGCGGCCGAGGCGACCTGCTGGTGAGGGGTCCCTTCGCCGTTGCCGGTGGTCCCGATCGCCGGCGGGTCGCTGGCCGGGAACGACTCGCGCGAGCCTTCATCCACAGTGGACTTGTCCGGTGCGTCGTCACCGGCGACGTAGTCCTGCAGGGCAGTGCGGAAGGACGTCTTGGCAGCGCTCAGCGACACCCTGTCCTGCGGCCGCTTCGGACCGGCGAGTGACGGCACCACCGAGCCCAGGTCGAGCTCGAGGGTCTCGGAGTACGCCGGCTCGGCCGCAGGGTCGTGCCAGAGGCCCTGCTCCTTGGCATAGGCCTCGACCAGTGCGACCTGCTCGTCGGGCCGGCCGGTCATCCGCAGATAGCGCAGCGTCTCGTCGTCGATCGGGAAGATCGCGCACGTGGAGCCGTACTCCGGGCTCATGTTCCCGATCGTCGCCCGGTTGGCCAATGGCACGACTGAGACGCCGGGTCCGTAGAACTCCACGAACTTGCCCACGACACCGTGCTTGCGCAGCATCTCGGTGATCGTGAGGACGAGGTCGGTGGCGGTGGCCCCCTCGGGCAGCTCGCCGGCCAACTTGAAGCCGACCACGCGCGGGATGAGCATCGACACCGGCTGGCCGAGCATGGCCGCCTCGGCCTCGATCCCGCCCACGCCCCAACCGAGCACGCCGAGCCCGTTGACCATCGTCGTGTGCGAGTCGGTGCCCACGCAGGTGTCGGGGTACGCCGCGCCGTCGCGGACCATCACCACCCGGGCCAGGTGCTCGATGTTGACCTGGTGCACGATGCCGGTGCCGGGCGGCACGACCTTGAATTGGTCGAAGGCACCTTGGCCCCAGCGCAGGAACTGGTAGCGCTCGAGATTGCGTTCGTACTCGAAGTCGACGTTGCGGGCGAAGGAGTCCGGGGCGCCGAACACGTCGGCGATCACCGAGTGGTCGATGACCAACTCGGCCGGCGCCAGCGGGTTGATCAGGGCCGGGTCGCCGCCGAGCGCTGTCATCGCCTCGCGCATCGTGGCCAGATCCACAACGCAGGGGACACCGGTGAAGTCCTGCATGATCACCCGTCCGGGGGTGAACTGGATCTCCGTCGCCGGTTCGGCTGCCGCATCCCAGGACGCCAGGGCGCGGATGTCCTGCGCGGTGACGCTCTTGCCGTCCTCGGTCCGCAGCAGGTTCTCGACGAGGATCTTGAGGGAGTACGGGAGCCGCTCTGCGCCCTCGACGGCAGACAGCCGGAAGATGTCGTAGTCGCTGTCGCCGACCCGAAGGCTGCCTCGAGCCGAGAAGCTGTCGGGGGAGGTGTCGCTGGCCGGTGCGGTCACGGTGGGCTCCTTCGCGTCAATGGGCAGCGAAGCAAACAGTACGTCCGTCTTGTAAGACCGGTCAACCCCGCCAGGATGGTCCGTGAGCGCGGCGATGCGATGCAATCTGCGAAGATGACCCTATGTGCGGCCTTCTGACGTTCGTAAGCGCCCAGGCCCAGGCGGCCGCCCACCGCGATGGCATCGCCGCCGCGCTCGAAGCGATCCACCACCGAGGCCCGGACGAAACCGGCGTATCGGTCGCTGGCGAGGACGTGGTCTTCGGCTTCAAGCGGCTCTCGATCATCGACGTCGAAAAGAGCCATCAGCCGCTGGCCTACGACAACGGCCGCTATCTCATCACCTTCAACGGTGAGATCTACAACTACGTCGAGTTGCGTCAGGAACTCATCGAGCAGGGTGCGGAGTTCGCCACCGACGGAGACACCGAGGTCGTCCTCGCCGCCTTCCACCACTGGGGACCTGAGTCGGTCAGCCGGCTGCGCGGGATGTTCTCGTACCTCATCTGGGACCGCGACGAGCGCCGCCTGTTCGGCGCCCGCGACCCGTTCGGCATCAAGCCGCTCTACGTCCTGGAGACGACCGACGGGGTCTACTTCGCCAGCGAGAAGAAAGCGCTGATGCCGTTCCTCGACTCCGCCAGCGACGGCCTGGACACCGAAGCGCTGCAGCATTATCTGACCCTGCAGTACGTCCCCGAGCCGGCCACCCTGCACGAGCGCATCCGCAAGGTCGAAAGCGGCATGTCCGTGGCGTGGAGCCCGGGTGGCCCGTTGACCTACTCCCGCTACTTCCGTCCGCAGTTCGCCCCCGCGCCGGTCGAGGAGCCGGAGAAGCTCTATCGCACGATCCGCGAGGCACTCGAGGAGTCCGTCCGCCTGCACCTGCGCAGTGACGTGCCGGTGGGTGCGTTCCTGTCGAGCGGGATCGACTCGACCGGGATCGTGGCCCTGGCCAAGAAGCACAAGCCCGACATCCTGACCTTCACCGTCGGCTACGACGTCGAGGGCTATTCCGAGATCGACATCGCGCAGCAGTCCGCCCGCTGGCTCGACGTGACGACGATCCCGACGACGATCACCGCCCAGGACATGATGGACGCGCTGCCGCGAATCGTCTGGCATCTCGACGACCCGGTGGCCGACCCGTCGCTCGTGCCGTTGTACTTCGTCGCCGCCGAGGCCGCGAAGCACGTGACGGTGGTGCTGTCGGGGGAGGGGGCCGACGAGTTGTTCGGCGGCTACAACATCTACCGCGAGCCGCTGTCGCTCCGGCATGTCAGCAGCCTGCCGTCGGCCGTGCGCAAGGGCATGCTGGCAGTGTCCAGCGTCGTGCCCGAGGGCGTACGAGGCAAGAGTTTCCTGCAGCGCGGCGCGACCCCGATCCGTGAGCGCTACTACGGCAACGCCCGGATGTTCACCGAGGACGAGAAGCGCGAACTGCTGGCGCACTACGACCCGCAGGTGTCCTACCTCGACATCACCAGGCGCTTCTACGACGAGTGCGCGGACTACGACGACGTCACCAAGATGCAGTACGTCGACCTGTTCACCTGGCTGCGCGGGGACATCCTGGTCAAGGCCGACCGGATGTCGATGGCGCACTCACTGGAGCTTCGGGTGCCGTTCCTCGACACCGGCGTGTTCGACGTCGCAGCCACCATCCCGCTGGAGCAGCGGATCACCAAGGAGACGACCAAGCTCGCGCTGCGCCGGGCGCTGGCCGACCTGGTCCCACCGCATGTCGTCGAGCGCCGCAAGCTGGGCTTCCCGGTGCCGATCCGGCTGTGGCTCAAGGACGTGATGTACGAATGGGCGCTGTCGATCATCGACGAGAGCGCCACCGGGGACCTGATCGACAAGGGCTACATCCGCAACATGCTGCTGGAGCACCGGCACGGGGACGTCGACCGCAGCCGCAAGATCTGGACTGTCCTGGTCTTCATGATCTGGCACGCGATCTACGTCGAGAAGCGGCTCGATCCCACGCCGGTCAAGGCGATCTCTCGTCACGCGGGTTAGCTTTCGCTACCTCGTGACGGCGCGGACCGCCTGCACCAACCGGTCGACGTCGGCCTCGCACGTGTACGCCGCGATGCCGGCCCGAACGGCGCCGCCGTCACCGAGACCCAGCCGGCGGGAGGCCTCGAGTGCGTAGAACGAGCCGGCCGGTGCGTTGATCCCCGCGGTCGTGAGCCGGCCGGCCACCTCGCCCGAGGGCGTGTCCCCGACCGAGAACAGCAGCGTCGGTGTCCGCCGGGCCGCGTTGGCGTGCAGCCGGACGCCCGGGCACGACCGCAGGCCGCCCTCGAGGCGCAGCCTCATCCGGTCCTCGTAGGTCTCCAGGGCCATCATCGACGCGCGGATCCGCTCCCTGCGAGCACCGGCGCCCGGCAGCAGCCCGGCGAGGAAGTCGACCGCGGCGGTCACTCCGGCCAGAAGTTCGTACGGGAGCGTACCGAGTTCGAACCGCTCCGGCACGACATCATCGGAGGGCAGCAACTTGTCCGGCCGCAGTGACTCGAGCAACGTCGGGTCGGCGACCACGGTGCCCAGGTGTGGGCCGAGGAACTTGTACGGGGAGGCCGCGAAGAAGTCAGCGCCTATCGCCGTCACGTCGACGTAGGCATGAGGTGTGAGGTGAACGCCATCGACGTAGACCAGCGCGCCCACGCCGTGTGCGGCGGCGCTGATCGCCGCGATGTCCGGGCGGGTGCCCACCAGGTTGGAGGCGGCCGTCACGGCCACCAGCCGGGTCCGGTCGGACAACTGGCCGGTGACCGCAGCGACCGGCAACTCGGCGCTCCGCGGATCGAACTCCGCCCACCTGACCGTCGCGCCCACTGCCTCGGCGGCCTGCACCCAGGGCCGGATGTTCGCGTCGTGATCCAGGCTGGTCACCACGACCTCGTCACCGGGTGCCCACTGCTTGGCCAGCGTGCGGGCCAGCTCGTAGGTCAGCGACGTCATGCTCCGGCCGAAGATCACCCCCCGGCGGTCCGCCCCCAGCAGGTCGGCGATGGCGGCCCGCGCTGCCAGCACGATGTCGTCTGCAGCGCGACCGGTGCTGCTCATCCGGTCGCGATTGGACAGTCCGCCGGTCAGGGCGGCCGCGATGGCAGCGGCTACCGGCTGCGGCGTCTGGGATCCACCAGGACCGTCGAAGAACGCGAGCCCGGACTGAAGCATCGGGAAGTGCGCGCGGACCCGGTCGATGTCGTAGTCGAGAAGGTGCGTGGTCATCGGCTCAGTGGATCACGAGCGCGCGGGCACCGTGACCGGCCTGCATGTCGGCGAATGCCGAGTCGACCTCGGCCAGCGCGATCCGCCTGGACACCAGGGCCTCGAGGTCGAGCTCGCCGGAGCGGACGTGTTCGATCAGGCGGGGCACGTCGCGCGCCGGGTCGGTCGAACCGTAGACGCAGCCGGAGATCGTGCGGCCGTAATGGAACAGCTCCAGAGCATTCCAGGTGACCTCCTGGTCCTTGCCGCCGATGCCGACGATCACCAGGTGGCCGCCGCGCCGGCACATCGCCCACGACGAGCGGATCGTCGCCGCGCGCCCGACGCACTCGACGGCCACGTCGACACCGCGGCCCTCGGTGCACCCGCGTACCGCCGCGGCAAGTTCGTCGTCCGGGGGCAGGACGTCGCTGGCGCCGAGCCGGGCTGCCAACGCCCGCTTCCCAGGGTCCGGATCCACGGCGATGACCGGGGACGCGCCGGCGATGCGCGCCGCCTGCACGGCCGCCAGGCCCACACCGCCGAGTCCGACGACCAGGACCGAGTCGCCGGGGCGTACCCGGGCGGTGTTGGTGATCGCGCCGAAACCGGTCAGCACCGCGCAGCCGAGCAGTGCTGCGGTGTCGAGAGGCACGTCATCGGGCACCTCGATCACCGACTCCTGTGGGACCACCGTCTCGGTCCCGAACGCTGCCGTGCCCAGGCCGGGATAGACCGGTGTGCCGTCCAGCGATGCGTACGGCGTGCCCGCGGCGTCCATCGCGTGCTCGCACAGCCACGGCTCACCGGCCTGACAGAACCAGCACTGCCGGCACGGTGGCGCCCAGATCAGCAGCACCCGGGCGCCGACCGCCACGGAAGTGACTGCGCTGCCGACGTCGGCGACGGTCCCGGCGCCCTCGTGACCGAGCACGGCGGGCACCCGCTGCTTTAGCACGCCGCGGGCGAGTGACAGGTCCGAGTGACACACGCCGGCTGCGGCCACCCGGACTCGTACGTCCGTCGGGCCCAACGGGCGCAGGTCAACGCTGGTGACGGCCATCGGCGCGCCGACCTCGCGCAGCACCAGTGCGTTGACCGTCACGGCTTCGACCGAGTGTTGAGCGGGGCCGGCGGGATCTGCACGCCCACATCATGCCGGTGCCTGGCAATCGCGGCGCGGCGCACCTACCGTCAGGCGCATGTCCGTGGACCAGGTCGCCCGCTGGCTCTCATCCGCGCGGGCCATCACCGTGCTCACCGGTGCGGGCATCTCGACCGACAGCGGCATCCCGGACTTCCGCGGCCCGAACGGGGTGTGGACCAAGGACCCGGCGGCGCAACGGATGTTCACCCTGCCGGACTATCTTGCTGATCCGGAGGTACGCCGGCGAGCCTGGCGGACCCGCACCGATCACCCGGCCTGGACCGCGAGCCCCAACAGCGGCCATGCCGCGCTGGTCGAACTCGAACGCGCCGGACTGCTCCGGGCGATCGTCACGCAGAACATCGACGGGCTGCATCAGCGCGCGGGCAACGCGGCCGACCGCGTAATCGAGGTGCACGGCACGATCCACGAGACCCAGTGCCTCGGCTGCGGGGATCGCCGGCCGATGACCGAGACGCTGCGCCGGGTTACGGCCGGAGAGGACGATCCGCCCTGCCTGGCCTGCGGCGGGCTGCTGAAGTCGGCGACGATCTCGTTCGGCCAGTCGCTGCGACCGGAGGTCCTGGCCGCAGCCATCCAAGCCGCCAAGGAGTGTGACCTGTTCCTCGTCGTGGGCAGTTCGCTGGCGGTGCAGCCCGTGGCCGGGCTGACCCGGCTGGCCCATGAATGCGGTGCACGCATCATCATCGTCAACGCGCAGTCCACTCCGTACGACAACCTCGCCGATGCGCTCCTGCGTGAGGCCATCGGCGACGTGCTGCCGGCGGTGGTCAGGCGTGCACTGGCCGAGGTGTCCTGAGCCGGTACGCCTGACGCCGGGCGGCACCGACAGTTCGCCTCCCGTACACTTCGCTCCCGTGGCGGTGCAATCGGAAATCACGGATCCTGCACCCCCAGAGCAGCCAGGCGAGCGTGGGAAAGTTCGTGCTCGCCGGCTGCGCCTCGCGGGCCTGGCGGCTTATGCGCTAGGCATCGCGTTGTACTGGAAGATCCTCGGCCTGCCCACCGACCCGGTCCTGATCTTCCTGCTGTTGTGGCTGGGGATCGCCGCCTGGAACGCCGGCGCACCGTGGCGCGAACACCTGCGATTCGCCCGTGACTGGACGCCACTGATCATCGTGATCGTCATCTACAACTTCAGTCGTGGGGCGGCTGACAACCTCGGGCTCGCCATCCATGTGAGCGAGCCCATCACCGCCGACCGATGGATGACCGGCTGGTTCACCGGTGGTGAGATCCCGACGCTATGGCTGCAGCAGCACCTGTACACCCCGGGTCACGTCCAGTGGTACGACGTGGTCGGTGCGTTCGTCTACTTCTCCCACTTCGTGACTGCCATGATCGTGGCTGCCGTGCTCTGGGTACGCAGCCGGGCCACATGGGGTCCGTTCATGCGCCGGTTCATAGCGCTCGACGTGGTCGGACTGGCGATCTACACCCTCTATCCGATGGCCCCGCCGTGGTGGGCGGCCCTGCACACCGACCTGCTCGACGCCGCTCCGCGGATCACCAACCGTGGCTGGGACGCCATCGGGCTGCACTCCGCCGGCCGCCTGGTGACCAAGGGCCAGGGTGTGGTCAACCCGGTCGCAGCCATGCCGTCGCTGCACTCCGCTTTCGCCCTGTTCGTGGTGCTGTTCTTCATCCTGCGCATCCGCAAGGCGTGGTCGCTGCTGTTGTTGCTCTATCCGATCGCCATGGGGTGGACGCTGGTCTACTTCTCCGAGCACTACCTGATCGATATCTTCGCCGGCTGGGCAGTGACGATCGTGGTGTTCGTGGCGGTCGGCTATGGGGAACGCTGGTGGAGACTGCGAAAGATCCGGCTCCGTCCGTCGCTCGGAGGTTCCGATGCGCGTTCCGCTCCTCACCAGTGATTTCCTCTACCGTGCCGAGACGGTCTACGCACAGCGCACCGCCGTCTCCGACGAGCCCGAGCAGCCCGCCGGCTCGCTAGGGTCGCTGACCTACGGCGAGATCGCGGCTCGGACCCGCGCCCTCGCAGCGGGCCTCGACGAACTCGGCGTCGCCGAGGGCGAGCGGATCGCCGTGGTGAGCCACAACTCGGCCCGGTTGCTCGAGTTGATGTACGCCGTTCCGGCCTACGGCCGGGTCCTTGTCCCGGTGAACTTCCGGCTCCGGCCCGACGAGGTCGGTTACATCGTCGAGCACTCCGGTGCCTCGATGCTGCTCGTGGACCCCGAGGTCGACGAGGCGCTGTCGTCGCTGACGGCACAGCACCGCTTCACCCTGGGCAAGGCCTCCGACGAGGCCCTCCTGCGCCCGGACACCGAGCCTGTTCAGTGGAGCGAGCCGGACGAGGACGCCACCGCGACGATCAACTACACCAGCGGCACGACGGCGCGCCCCAAAGGGGTTCAGCTGACCCACCGCAACATCTATCTCAACGCGCTCACCTTCGCCGTGCACGCCGGAATCTCCGACCGTGACGTCTATCTGCACACGTTGCCGATGTTCCACGCCAACGGTTGGGGGATGCCATGGGTGGTGGCCGGCCTGGGAATCCCGCAGGTCGTGCTCCGCAAGGTCGACGGCGCCGAGATCCTGCGCCGGATCGACGCCCACGGTGTGACCTTCATGTGTGCGGCACCCGCTGTGGTTTCAGCCGTACTCGAAGCGGCCGGCGACTGGCAGGGGGAGATCCCGGGCCGGGGCCGGGTCCGGATCATCTGCGCCGGCGCGCCGCCGCCGACCAGGACCATCGCGCGGGTCGAGGCCGAGCTGGGCTGGGAGTTCATCCAGATATACGGCCTGACCGAGACCTCCCCACTGCTCACCATCAACCGGCGGCGCGCGGAGTACGACCACCTCGACGATGAGGAGCGAGCCGCCCAACTGTCGCGGGCGGGCGCTCCGGCGCTCGGTGTCCGGCTCGACCTGGCCGGCGACGGCGAGGTCCTGGCCCGCTCCAACGTGATTCTGGCCGGCTACTGGGGCAACGCCGAGGCGACCGCAGAGGTGCTCAAGGACGACTGGTTCCACACCGGCGATGGCGGTGAGATCGACGACGACGGCTACTTGTCCATCCGGGACCGCAAGAAGGACGTGATCATCACCGGCGGCGAGAACGTGTCCTCGATCGAGGTGGAGGACACGATCTACCAACATCCTGGGGTGGCAGAGGTTGCCGTGATCGGCGTGCCACACGACAGGTGGGGCGAGACCATCAAGGCCCTGGTCGTCCGAGCCGAGGGCTCCACGGTCGACGAGGCAGAGATCATCGCGCTGTGCAAGGAGCGGTTGGCCGGATTCAAGGCACCCACCTCGGTGGAGTTCCCCGACTCCATCCCGCGCACCGCGACTGGCAAGGTGCAGAAGTTCAAGCTGCGCGAGCCGTACTGGCGCGGGCACAGCCACAGCGTCAACTGACCAACCGGCCTTCAGGCCGCGCACTGGCCCGCCGATGACCAACCGGTCCGGTATTTGACCGGGGTCAGTTGCCGCATATCAGACGCAGGGACAGAACCGAACACGCCGTGGCTGCGACACGCCGGGGATAAGTCGGACTCCAGTGCATGATTCGCTGTTAACGGTGTTGCTCCTGTGACAGATGTGGTGTGCTGGGTTTACTGCGGGCGACGATTCGAGTGGAGGCACAGGGTGCGGTCGGGGGCAACCATGCAACGGATCGTCGTCGTCGTGATCGCACTCAGCGGACTCGTCGCGTACTCCCCGGCTGCCATGGCATCACCGCGCAATCCGTCCAACGCCGAGATCGCCGCGAGTCAGGCCGCCGTTCGGGGCAAGGCTGCGGAGGTCGGCCGGATCACCGCCGACCTGGTCAAGGCCGAAGCCGGTCTGCAGGCGGCTGCCCGCAAGGCCGAGGTCGCCGCCGAGCTCTACAACAAGGCTCGGGTCGACGAGCAGATGGCGGCCAAGGCAACCACCGTCGCCGTCGCCGCTGTGGTCAAGGCCCAGGCCGAGGTGGCCCGGATGCGCAACCTGATGGACCAGTTCGCGGTGGACAACTACCGCACCGGTGGGACGCTCGGTCCGCTGACCGCGCTCGTCACCGCTGACAACCCGGCCGATCTGATCCACGACGCGGGCGTGCTCGCGGTCATGAGCGATCGCCGGACCGCAACGCTGGCCCAGCTCGACCAGGCCACTGCCCGCCAGGCCAACGCCCGCTCCCGGGCGCAGGCGGCCCTGCAGCGCCAGGTCAAGGCGCGCAAGTCCGCTGCTGCTGCCAAGGCTGCCGCGAAGGCCGCCGAAGCCGCGAACCAAGCCACGGTGCGCGCTTTCGCCACCACAAAGGCCCAGCTGACCGCCCAGTTGCAGGCAGCCCAGGCGCGAGCCGGGCTTCTCGTCGCCGCCCGTCAGGCAGCGATACGC
>JBAVXU010000199.1:0-7988 GCA_049698415.1 Mycobacteriales bacterium | reverse complement strand
GCGCGTCAGCGGCCGCGAACTCGCCATCGCCCCGGGCGCGCGCCCGTCGCCGCGCCAGATCGAGGATCTCGACGGGGGCAGCCGCCCCGGGCTGCGCGTGGCTCACCCGAGTTGGACCAGCGCCCGCGCCTTGGCCAGGACCTTCGAACCGTCGCAGGTCGCGACCAACTCCACGGTCGCCCGCTTGTCGTCGCCCTTGTCGACCACCGTGCCGCTCACTTCCAGCACCGCACCGCGGTCGTCGTCGGGCACCACGATCGGCCTGGTGAAGCGGACGGAGTAGTCGCGAACCGCACCGGGGTCACCGGCCCAGTCGGTGACGACCCGGCAGGCCTGCGCCATCGTGAACATGCCGTGGGCAATGACATTGGGGAGGCCGACCGATGTGGCGACGCGCTCGTTCCAGTGGATGACGTTGAAGTCACCCGAGGCGCCGGCGTACTTCACGAGGTCTACCCGCTGGATGGGAAAGGTCTGGGCGGGCAGCGTGGTGCCCACCTCGACATCGTCGTAGCTCACCCTGGCGGTCATCAGGCCGCGTCCTTGTCGGGTGCGCGGGACACCAAGGTCGAGCGCGCCGTCACGACGTGCTCGCCGTCGACGGTGGACACCTCGCCGCGGGTGGTGATGATGTCGTTGCCGGCAGCCGATCTGATGCTCTCGACGGACACCACCACGGTCAGCCGGTCACCCGCTCGCACCGGTCGGCTGTAGCTGAAGCTCTGCTCGCCGTGGACGACCCGGCTGTAGTCCAGGCCGAGTTGCGGGTCGTCGATGATCTGGGTCGCGGCCTGCATGGTCACCACGATCGGAAACGTCGGCGGTGCGATCACGTCCGGATATCCCAGTGCGCCGGCCGCGTCGCGGTCTCGGTAGGCCGGGTTGTCGTCACCGATGGCTGCCGCGAACTCGCGAATCTTTTCGCGGCCCACTTCGTAGGGCTCGGTAGGGGGGTACTCCTTGCCGACGAAGGCTGGATCGAGTGCCATCAGCGATCGTGCGCGACTAGAGACCGCGAGCGATGGCGGCACCGATCTGCAGCCACGCCAGGCGAGTGGCGGGATTGAGCCGGCCGAAGGGGATCTCGTCACCGTTGTCGAGTTGGGAGTCGAACGGAACCCGCAGCACCTGACGAGTGCGGAGGCCGAAGTGGGTCTCGACCTGGTTGACGTTGAGCCCCTTCATCGAGGCCGGCATGGTCAGCACCGTCACGGCGTTGCTCACCAAATCGCCCCGGCCGGACTGCTCGAGATAGTCCAGCATCCGCGATGCGCTGTAGGCGGATTCCCAGCGCACGCTGGCCGTGACGACAAGCTGGTCAGTGCTGTCGATCGACGCCGCCCAGTTGGCAGCCCGCACGTTGTTGCCGGTGTCGACGCAGATGATCTTGTAGAAACGGCCGACGACTTCGCGTACGGCTTGGAAGGCCGCCGCTGTCATCATCTCGCCGGCCTCCGCCTGCTCGTCGGAGGCGAGGATGTCGAACATGGCATCGCCCTGCGAGCGGACGTACTTCGCGAGATCGCCCACCCGTCCGGCGACCGGACCGGAGAAGGCCGGCAGGTCGGCGATGAGATCGCGCACGGTGTTGGCGTGGTCCTCGCGCCGGGCCCGGACTCCGAGCGTCCCCTGAGTCTCGTTGTTGTCCCAGGCGAGTACGTAGCCGCCGCGCAGTTGTCCCAGGGTCATGCTGGTCAACAGCGCGGCGGTCGTCTTTCCGCTGCCGCCCTTGGGATTGGTGAACGTGATCTGGCGCAGGCCGGCGATGCTCCGCCGGATGTCCGTCGTCGCCTGGCGGGTGATCTGCTCTTCTTCTGTCGGCTTGAGCCGGATCTGGCCCGCCGAGAGCTTGTACATCAGCTTGGGGAAGCCCTTGGTCGGCGGCTCCGGGGGGGCCGTGCTGGTGCGCTGCGACGCGAAGTCGGAGGCGTTGACCGGTGGCTCGAACGTCGAGGGTGCGCGCGGCGCCACGCGGGCCGAACCGATGTCGACCGGGGCGTTGAGCTCGCGCTGGTAGGAGTTCCAGGACGACTCGGAGTCCTCGCCCAGCTGGCCCCAGCTGTCCGGCTCGTCCACCTGGTCGGCGTAGGGCTCCGCGGTGGTGGCGGCGTCGGAGACGAAGGGCTGGGTGCCGATCGCACCATCGTCGGACCAGGTGCCCGGAGTCTCGGCCGCACCGGAGGTGCCGGCGTCCGACTCGTCGACCTGGTGCGCCGATCCGGTCGTGTCGGTCGTGGCTATGTCGTCGGACAACGGCTCCAGCAGCCAGGACTCGGAGCGCCAGAAGGGTTCGCTGCCCTGAACAGCAGGGTCGCTGACGACGGGGTCGATGACCGTGGGCACGGCGTCGCCCGGTGGAGAGACGTCGGGGTAGGCCGCGGAGTCACTGGCCCAGGAGGCGGGCTCGGATGACCTGGACGGATCGGTCGACGCCCAAAGATCGCTGACCCATGGTGAGGGTTCGCTGGCCGACCACGCATCGGTCACCCAAGGAGCGTCGGGAGTCTCGGCCACGGGTGGATCGACGTCTGTCGTCCACTCGTCTGCCACCGAGCTGTCGCTCGACACCCACAGGTCGTCGCCCCAGGAAGTCCCGACGGCTGTTTCGGGGTCTGCGGCCTCGCCCGGCGGCAACCAGATGTCCTGCGACGATCCGTGAGCGGACGCCCAGAGGTCGTTGGCCCAGGAGTCTGCGGAGGAGGTGGAGTCGGGATCGGGCGACCACGGGTCACGCGGCGAGGAGTCGTTCGCCGAGCTCCAGTGGTCGTTGGTCCGCGGACTGTTGTAGCGATCGTCGGGCATGGACAGACACCCCAGGTCTTTAAGTCGATGGCCACAAGGTCGGCATTGCCGCTCGCACGGTTTCGTGCGACGGATGGCGGTTGCCTAGCACCGGGCGGCCCACAGCACCGATCAGCGCGTCTCTCGGTGCTCGGTGTGCGCGCGGCAGTTAGGGCAGAACTTCTTCAGCTCCATGCGATCGGGATCGTTGCGGCGATTCTTGCGGGTGATGTAGTTGCGGTGCTTGCACACGTTGCAGGCCATCGTGATCTTGGGTCGGACATCGGTGGCTGCCACTGCGAGTTGCCTCTTTCGACTGACATTGGTGGGCGGGCCCTAGGGTAGCGCAGGGTAACCTGTGGGGTCGAAGCGAGCGGGCACGCGCGAAACCCACCTGTCGTAGCGGTGGCCGGATTTGAACCGGCGACACAGCGATTATGAGCCGCTTGCTCTGCCTGGCTGAGCTACACCGCCACTGCGCACCCTCCTCCGCCCGGGGCTGCGGGAAAGGCGGTCGAGCCCCCTTACGGAATCGAACCGTAGACCTTCTCCTTACCATGGAGACGCTCTGCCGACTGAGCTAAGGGGGCTGGTCCTCAAGAACGCTCGGCAAGCGTACACAAGCCTGCGGAGCCCCTCGACATGCATTGATTCACCCCCCCGGGGGGCTTTCGTCACCCCCGGGGGGAAGCTTCATCCGCGCGCCGCCGCCAGGACGCTTCCGGCATCGGGAAGTCGCCACCCGCAGGCCCAGGGGGACCGGAGCCAGGTCAACCGATCGCGCGCTCGCCCGATCGGCGGCACCGGAACCCAGGATCCGAGGGTGTGCAACAACACTCCGGCGCGTGACTCGTCGCCTGTCGTTGTGGCGGCGCCGGGACGGGCCGAGCAGAACACCAACCATCGCTGACCCGCTTCGACGGCGACCGGGCCGATGTGCTCGTCGAGGAGATCAACCGTCGCCTGACCGATAGCGGCCGGCATCTCGACGACGTCGACCCCGCGACCGGTGGGCAGCAGGATCACCCAGGCGTGGCGCGCCCACCAGCGCGCCACCTGCATGACGTCGGTGGTCGCGGCTTCCTGCCAACTCTCTGACAGCGGTGCGAGGCTGGTCCGGGCGCCGCAAAGGCGTGGTGAGCGACTGCCCTCGACGGCGTAGGCGCCGGGAACCACCGGCCAGCCGTGCGCAGCGTAGGTGGCAGCCGAATGCCGAAGGGACCACACCTGGCCAGGTTTCGGCGCCAAGCCGCGTAGCAATCCAGCAGCAGTTCGGGCTTGGCCTGCGCCGTCGGTTTCGGGCGCTGCTGGTGCACTTGTCATAGCAAAGTGCGATTGCATGTGCGCTAGCATGCCCAGTGATCACTTGCGATTGCAAGACCCGATGCACGTGCAATTCGTCAGAGGGACGCTGATGTCTGAACTCCAGCGCGTGGACAAAGTTGTGTTGGCCGTCGACCTGCCCCAGGTCACGTGGCGCAAGAGCCACCTGTCCAACCCCGAGGGCAACTGCGTCGAAATGGCTCTGTTGCCCGATCGGCAGGTGGCCGTCCGGAACTCCCGCTTCCCCGACGGCCCGGTCCTCGTCTACACCCGCGCTGAGATCGAGGCGCTGCTCGGCGGTGTCCGGGCCGGCGACTTCGACTTCCTGCTCGATTAGCCGGGACCGCCCAGTCTCCAGACTGAGGGGTCCCGTTGGTGCAATCGTGCCGATACGATGTGATTCGTCCGTCCGCGCGGCGTGAGAGGCACGCCGCCAGCGATCGGAGGTAGCTGTGTCGATGTCGCCAGATCGGACCGCGGCCCGGCCGGAGGTGCTCGCCGCCCCGCCAGGGGTCGACATCACCAAGGCGTCGATCGCCCGGGTCTACGACTACGTGCTCGGCGGCAAGGACAACTTCGCCGTCGATCGGGCCGCCGCGCAGGCATTCTTGCGGGTGATCCCCGAGGCCGCTCTGATCGCTCGGGACAACCGATCGTTCGTTCGGCGGGCCGTGCGCTTCCTGGTCGGGGATGCCCGCATCAGGCAGATCATCGACATCGGATCCGGCCTGCCCACCGAGGGCAACGTCCATGAGATCGCGCACGAGATCGACCCCAGCACGCGAGTGGTCTACGTCGACAAGGATCCGATCGTTCTCGCGCACGGCCGCGCGCTGCTGGCCGACCGCGACAACAGCACGGTGATCACCGCCGACATCCGCCAGCCGGATTCGATCTTCGACAACCCGGCCGTCGCCGGTCACATCGACCGCGGCGAACCACTGGCCATCATCGTGTCCGGACTGTTGCACCACCTCAGTGACGACGAGGACCCGTGGGGGGTCGCGGCCGCCATCCGCAACTGGCTGCCCTCGGGCTCCTTCCTGGTGATCACCAACTTCTTCGACCCCGGCGAGCCGCGGGCCCGTGCGGTCGAGCGCGCCTTCATCGACGGCGGCCTGGGCACCGGCAGGTTCCGGACGATGGCCGAGCAGTCCGACTTCTTTGCCGGGCTCGACCTCGTCGAGCCCGGCTTGGTGCTGGCAAATGATTGGCACCCCGACGTCGACACGGCGACCGACAGCCCGGTGCACAGCCTCTATCTCGCCGGCATCGGTCGAAAGCCCTGAGGCAGCCGCAGCTACAGGCTGTTGAGGATGCTGGTGATCGTGTCCGTGGTCCGGTCCGGCTCGTCTGCCTCGAGGCAGAGGCGTTCCATCGCCTCGAGGTAGCGATCCACGTCCTCGCGCTTGTCGAGGTAGAGACCGCTGGTGAGTTGTTCGGAGTAGACGACGTCCGGCATCTGCTCGTCGGGGAAACGCAGGATGCTGAACGCACCGCCGGCCGCGGCATGACCACCGGCCCCGAACGGGATGATCTGCAGGGTCACGTTGGGAGCCTTGGTCACCGCGATCAAGTGCTCCAACTGGCCGCGCATGACTTCTGGGCCGCCGATCGGCCGCCGAATCACTGCCTCGTCGAGCACCGCCCACACGCGGACCGGACGCGCCCGGCTCAGCACCTGCTGCCGGGCAATCCGTAGCGTGACCCGTTGGTCGACGGCGAGGTCGGAAGTGCCGGTGCGGCCGAGAGAAATGACGGCACGGGCGTACTCCTCGGTCTGCAGGAGCCCGGGGACGAACTGGACTTCGTAGCTGCGGATGAGTGACGCCGCCGCCTCGAGGCCGACATAGGACTGGAACCACGACGGGAGCACGTCGGCGAATCGGTGCCACCAGCCGGGAGCGTTGGCCTCACCGACCAGCCGGAGCAACGCCTCGCGCTCCTCGGCGCGGGTCATGCCGTAGAGGATGAGCAGGTCGGAGACGTCGCGCTCCTTGAAGCCGACCCGACCCAGCTCCATCCGGCTGATCTTCGACTCCGACGCACGGATGGTGTAGCCGGCCTCCTCACGCGAGACGCCCTTGGCCTCGCGGAGCTTGCGCAGCTGGGCGCCGAGCAGGATGCGCAGCACTGTCGGGCCGCTGCCACCCTCTGGATCGGTCACGACACCACCCGTGCTCAGATGCAATTCCCGGGAGAGATTCTGACACGTTCCGGCACGCTTTACACCCTGCTGAGGCTGTTGCGTCCCTGGGGCCGGAAGTGCGGGCGTACCGTGCTGATGACCGGGGGCGCCCCACTTTGCTGACGTCGCCCTGTCCTGGCAATCACTCGAGACAGTTGGCGAGGCAGCCCGTGGAGCATGAGCCTGACACTTCGGGTCTCCAGGTGGAGGTCTGGCCCATGGGCAGCGGACCGCTCCACTTCCCCGTTCTGGAGGGGATGCGCGCCGCCCAGGGGGTCGCCGCTGTGCTCTCAGCACTCGATCCCGGCTCGGCGTTGTTCGTCGACGATGAGGCTGTGCGAGACGGGCTCGTGGCCCGCGGCGCCCGGCAGGTCCGGCACCTGCTCACCATGCGGCATCACCTTCGCGAGGTTCGGCCGGCACCTGCCGTACCACGTCTGAGCATTCGGGCATGGCAGGAAGACGACGCTGCGCGGCTCGCCCCGGTGCTCGTGGCGGCGTACGGGCCGGATCATCCAGATCCGGTGGGGGGCGACCTCGACGCGATCACCGAAAGCCTGCGACAGGGGGCCAATGCGGACGACCCGCTGATGGCGATGGCGACGCAGGTGGCGGTGGTCGGCGGCAGGCCCGTGGGAGCGGCGATAGTCCTGCTCAGTACGCACGTCGCCAGATTCCGCGGACCGTGGCTGATGAACCTCTTCCGCACGCCCGATCCGGCGCTGCCCGGAGTCGGAGTGGCCATGCTGACGCGGGCGATGGAGATGCTCCGCGACGACGGTCAGTCGCTGCTGGGTCTGGCGGTCACGAGCACCAATCCGGCCCGCAAGGTCTACGAGCGGCTGGGTTTCGAGTACGACCCGGAAGGTTGGATCCTGGAACTGCCGGCGAGCACCTGACCGCGGCAACGCCAGCTATCGTCTCGCGCTGCCGCCGGGACACGGTTGCCATGACCTGGTGGGCTTATCGGCCGGCCATCGCGGCACCTCGAGCCCTGCGGCCCGCCTGCAACGCTGATCCGAGCATGGACATATGCGGCGTTAACGCGCGTAGCGCCACGCGGTGAACGGGTGCAGTTCCCAGCCGGTGTACATGTGCCAGTCCTCTGTCACGTGACCCGGGTCCCAGAACACGAATCCCTGGACGTCGATCAGCGCGTCATCGGGAGGGTTGGTCGGCGCGAAGCCTGCGTCGGTGAACCCCGACGAGATCTCTCCGTGGATCTGGGTCATCGGCCCGAGTGGCTGGGTGGGGTCGGAGAACCATCCGACCCGGTCGTGGTCTCCGCTGGCGCCGTCGTTGAACTGCAGCCGCACCCGCACGTTGTGGATCTCCACGTACTCCCACACGCCGTTGACCAGGCACGGCGGGGTGGTGCTGTTCTTCGTCGGCGTGCCAGGTGGGAAGCCGCCACCGGCCTGCGTCGCCCCGCCGGAGGAGTTCACCTGGCTGCCCAACACGCCTTCGATGGTGGTGAGCGTGGCCAGACACGGGACGTTGGGGTTCCACGACGGGCCGGTGATGTTGGGCACCCGCCGGAAGCCCGACCATGCCGGGTTGGCCGTCGGCGTGTGCCGGCCGGTGAAGTACGTCGAACCCGGAGCGAGACCGACGATCGTGACCGCACCGCCGTCAGGCGGCGTCGAGGCCGCCGGGGCCGAGACCATCATTCCGCCGAGGTTCTGCCATGGCAGGG
>JBAVXU010000198.1:0-3720 GCA_049698415.1 Mycobacteriales bacterium | reverse complement strand
TGACATAGCTGACCGCTCCGCCGGCCGACCGGGCGATGCCGTCCAACGCGCCGATCTGGTAGAGCACATCCGCGTAGAGGTCTGTCGGCTCGACGTCGATGAACCGGCGCCCGAACCCGGCCAGGTCGCGATAGCCGACCTGGGCGCCGATGGCGACCGAATGGGCGACCGCGTCCTGGCAGGTCCGGACCAAGGTCGCCGCGTCACCGGCGTGGAAGCCGCAGGCGATGTTGGCGGAGGTGACGACCTCGAGCAGGCCGGCATCGTCGCCGAGCGTCCACCGTCCGAAGGACTCGCCCATGTCGGCGTTGAGATCGACGGACTCGGGGCGACGCATATGCCAAGATTGTTCAACAACGATCCCGCTGTCAAGACTGCCCCAGTCGGGCACGGCCAGCCTGGAGGAGGTCCGATGTCCCGGTTGGGTCCCGAGGCGGTGGTCGACACGCTGCGGTCGACGATCCTCGACGGCCGGCTGCGTCCGGGGCAGCGCCTCGATGAGACCACTCTTGTCGCGCGCCTTGACATCAGCCGCAACACCCTTCGGGAGGCTTTTCGAGTGCTCGCACACGAGCATGTCGTGGAGCATCGGCCGAACCGCGGCGTCTTCGTGCGCAGCCTCACGGTCAAGGAGGCTCACGACGTCTACCGGACCCGGCGTCTGCTCGAGTGCGGGGCACTGCGGGAGTCGGCGCTGCGGCTCGCCCGTGGAGTCGCTGGACATGAGCCGGGGCTAACCTTCTTCTTACACCACTGGCAACAGGGCGTGTCCGCGGTCCGATCGGCTGTCGATGCCGGGGAGCTAGCGCGTCAGGCTGCTGACTGGGAGGCGGTGGGGACGGCCAACGGCACGTTCCACCTGGCGCTGGCCCGACTGGCGGACAACGACGTCATCGACCGCACGCTCCGCAGCCTGCTCACGGAGATGCGGCTGCTCTTCGTCGTCGTGGCGGCCCCCCGCGACGTGCACGAGCAGTATCTCGAGGACAACGCGCACATCGCCGGCTTGGTCGAGGCGGGCGAGCTGGTCCGTGCCTCGATCGCCCTGGAGGAGTACCTCCTGCGGGCGGAGGACCACCTGGTCGGCCGGTATGCGGCGCACCTGTCCTCCTGACCGCCGCTGAGCGCGGGTTTCTCGGGAATCTCCGGCAACCCTTGCCAGAATTGTTCAACAATGTTTACAGTGCCATGCGATGGCGCGGTCCCGCGGCATCTCTCCCGAGGCAGTGAGGTTTGCCATGTGGGTCCTGCTCGCGGTGGCCGTCGTGGTCGTCGGCTTCGCGCTCAAGATCAACTCGATGCTGGTCGTCACCCTCGCGGGGATCGTGGCGGGGCTCATCGCCGGCCTCACCCCCGTCAAGATCATCGAGGCGTTCGGCACCGGCTTCGCTGGCAGCCGGTCGGTGACCGTCTTCATCGTCGTGCTTCCGGTCATCGGCCTCATCGAGCGCTACGGCCTGCAGCACCAGGCGCGGACGCTGATCGCCAAGCTGCGCGGGCTGACGACGGGGCGGCTGCTCGCCACCTATCTCTTCATCCGGCAGGCCACTGCGGCGCTGGGACTCACGGCCATCGGCGGTCCGGCCCAGGCCGTGCGCCCTATCGTGGCGCCCATGTCCGAGGCTGCCGCCGAGCGGGCACACGGTCCGCTGACCGAGCGGATGCGCGAGAAGGTGCGCTCGTACGCTGCGTCGGCTGACACCGTGGGCCTGTTCTTCGGTGAGGACATCTTCGTCGCGATCGGCTCGATCCTGCTCATCACCGGGTTCGTCGACACCACCTATGGGCTGAAGCTCGAGGCCCTCCAGATCGCGCTGTGGGCGATCCCGACCGCCATCTGCGCCTACCTCATCCATGGCTGGCGCATGCTGCGGTTCGACGCGCAGCTCGGCGTGATGGCGCGGGCTCCGCGCGACCAGGCGTCGGTCGGGGGGGGTGAGGCCCAGTGATCCGGGTCGAGTGGTTCTACTGGCTCTGCGCCGGGATGTTCCTCATCATCGCCGGCATCCGGATCTCCGACGAGAGCGACCGCAAGCGGTTCGGCAGCGCGGCCTTCTGGGCGATCCTGTCGTTCGCCTTCGTCTACGGCACGCTCGTCGTCGCGAAGACCGGCAGCGCGCTCATCGAGGGTGTCGCTGTGCTGCTACTCGCACTTCTCGCCGGCCTGGGCTTCCCGGGCAAGGGCTCCGGGCAGACGACGTCTGACTCCGAACGCGCTTCTCTGGCGGAGCGGTTCGGCAACCTGCTCTTCGTGCCCGCACTCCTCATCCCGCTGATCGCTGTCATCTTCGGGGCCGCGCTCAAGGACGTCACCGTCGGGTCGGACCTGCTGCTCGAGAAGGGGTCAGCCACGATCATCGGTCTCGGCGTCGCCGCGGTCGTCGCCTTCGTGGTCGGGATGGCGCTGTTTCGGGTCCGCAACCCCCTCGTGCCCTTCCGTGAGGGCGACCGGCTGCTCGGTCATATCGGCTGGGCCGCGATCCTGCCGCAGTTCCTCGCGACACTGGGGCTGCTCTTCAACCAGGCCGGCGTCGGCAACGCGGTCGGGTCCGTGGTGAACTCCTTCCTGCCTCACGGTGTGCTCTTCCTCGCGGTGGTCGTCTACTGCCTAGGGATGGCCCTCTTCACGATCATCATGGGCAACGCGTTCGCCGCGTTCCCCGTGATGACGGCCGCGGTGGGCTGGCCCATCCTCGTGCAGCAGTTCCATGGCAACCCGCCCGCCGTGTTCGCCGTCGGGATGCTTGCCGGGTTCTGCGGCACCCTCGTCACACCCATGGCCGCCAACTTCAACCTCGTGCCGGCTGCCCTGCTCGAGCTCAAGGACCAGTACGGCCCCATCAAGGCGCAGATCCCCACCGCGGTGCCGCTGTGGGGCGCCAACGTCGCCATCATGTACCTCTTCTGCTTCCCCCACTGAGGGTGACGAACCGATGACCGACCCGGCCGCAGAGACTTGGCGCACGTCGTACGCCCGTGCGTGGGGGGAGACCATCCCACGGGTGCTGGCGACGGCCTACCCGTATGCCGCGCAACACGTCTCGCGCGGCCCCGACGATGTGGAGGTCACGCCTCAGCGACTGCATCCGGCCTTTCACGGCTGCCTCGACTGGCACTCGTCGGCGCACATGCAGTGGTCGGCCATTCGCCTGCTCACGCTGGCGCCCGACGAGCTAGGCGAGCAGGCTCGAGCGGACCTGGTCGAGGTCCTGGACTCCCGGCTCACCAGGACGAACGGGCGAGTCGAGGCGGACTACCTACGGGCGAACCCCAGCTTCGAGCGGCCCTACGGGTGGGGCTGGGTTGCCCTGCTCGCCCTGGCCGCGCGGCACTGCCCGCTGGCCGAGGCCGGTGTCTGGAGCGAGGCGACGTCGCCGCTCTTCGACGTCGTCGCCGACCATGTCGTCGACTGGCTGCCGAAGCTGGCCTACCCGATCCGGCACGGCGAGCACTCGAACCTCGCCTTCGGGCTCTCGCTCGTGCACGAGGCATCCCTCGGCTTGGGGCGACAGGACGTGGCCGATGTCGTCTCCCAGAACGCGACCCGCTGGTTCGGTGACGACCAGGGCTACCCCGCGCGCTGGGAGCCCAGCGGGAGCGACTTCCTGTCGCCCGCCCTCTGCGAGGCAGACCTCATGCGACGGGTCCTCCCGGCACAGGAGTATGCCGGGTGGCTGGCGGCGTTCCTGCCCGAGCTCGGCTCGGAGGGCGACCCGCTGC
>JBAVXU010000197.1:0-3003 GCA_049698415.1 Mycobacteriales bacterium | reverse complement strand
GGGCCAACTCGAAGCCGTCGAGGGTCGCGGCCACCGCGTCGAGCCGCTCCCGAGCCGGGCTCCCCGCCGCGGCCTCGGTGACCAGCAGGCACAGCCCGGGCGCGCTCCCCCGGCCGATCCTGCCGCGCAGTTGGTGCAACTGGCTGACCCCGAACCGGTCGGCGTCCATCACGACCATCACGGTCGCGTTCGCCACGTCGACGCCGACCTCGATCACCGTCGTCGCCACCAGGACGTCGAGCTCACCGGCGCTGAACCGCCGCATGACTGCGTCCTTCTCCTCCGCCGGTAGCCGCCCGTGCAGCACCTCGACCGCCACGTCGGCCAGCGGACCGGAACACAGCATCGGAAAGATCTCGGACACCGACAGCGGCGGACGCCGGCCCTCCTCCCCGTCGCCGAAGACGACGGCTCCGGTCTCGGGGTCGACCTCGTAGTTGCGGTCGTCGGAGTCGCCGATCCGTGGACAGACGACGTAGGCCTGGTGACCGGCGGCGACCTCCTCGCGGATGCGCTGCCAGGCCCGGTCGAGCCAGGCCGGCTTCTCAGCGACCGGCACGACCGACGAGGTGATGGGCGATCGGCCGAGCGGGAGTTCGCGCAGCGAAGAGGTCTCCAGGTCGCCGTAGACGGTCATCGCCACCGTGCGCGGGATCGGAGTGGCGGTCATCACGAGCACGTGTGGTGGATCGGTCCCCTTGCCCCGGAGCACGTCGCGCTGCTCGACACCGAAACGATGCTGCTCGTCGACGACGACCAGGCCGAGGTCACGGAACTGCACGCTCTCCTGAAGCAGCGCGTGCGTGCCCACGACGATGCCGGCTTCACCGGCCGACACCTCGTCAAGAGCCTGCCGCCGGGCGGAGGCGGACTGTGAGCCGGTGATGTGCGCGATCCGGGTCGCCTGCTCGGCGCCGTCGAGTTCGCCGGCCCGGGCCAGCGGCCCGAGCAGTTCGCGCAGCGAGCGGGCATGCTGCGCGGCCAGGACCTCGGTCGGTGCGAGCAGCGCCGCCTGGCCACCGGAGTCGATGACCTGCAGCATCGCGCGCAGGGCGATCACCGTCTTGCCCGAGCCCACCTCGCCCTGCAGCAGGCGGTGCATCGGATGCACCGTCGCGAGATCGGCGGAGATGACTTCGCCGATCTCCGCCTGACCGGCTGTCAGGGTGAACGGAAGGCGCTCGTCGAACGCCTCGCGCAGCGCACCGGACGCGCCGGGCCGCGGGAGCGCCGGGTGCTCCGCCGAGGCCAACCGGCGCTGCGCGAGCGTCACCTGGACGGCGAAGGCCTCATCCCACTTCAGCCGTTTCCTCGCCTGCTCGATCTCCTCCCAAGACGAGGGCCGGTGGATGTAGCTCAGCGCGGTCGTGAGGTCGACGAGTCCGTGCCGCTGCCGGATGTCATCAGGCAACGGATCGGGTTGCGGGTCGAGTTGCACGAGCACGACGCGCACGGCGCGCTGCACCACGAACGTGCTGATCTTGGCTGTGGCGGGGTACATCGGCACGAGCGCGCCGGCGAATTCCGCCGCGACGACTCCCTCGTCGTCGTCGACGAGTTGGTACTCCGGATTGGCCAACTGCAGGTTGCCCCTGAAGTCGTCGACCTTGCCGGCGAAGAACGCCCGCCGGCCGGGGCGAAGGTCCTTTTCGCGCCAGGGCTGGTTGAAGTACGTCAACCTCAACTTCTCGCGGCCGTCGGACACCACGACGTCGGTACGTTTGAGCGCCCGGCCGCCCTGGACCTTGCGGGTCGGCACGGTGCGCGCGGAGAACACCTGCGCGAACACCGTGACGTGTTCGCCGACGCGTACCTTCGCCAGGTCGGTCAGCTCACCCCGCTCGGCGTAGCGCCGGGGATAGTGCCGCAGCAGGTCGCCGACCGTGTGCAGGCCGAGGCTTGCGGCCATCACCGTGGCGGTGTTGCCGCCGACGACGCCACGCAACGGTGTGTGCAGGTCCACCGATCACTCCACGCCGATGAGCAGCGGGTAGTGCGGTTGGTCCCCCTGGAACACCGCGGACTCGATCGCGCCCCCGTGCCGACCGACATGCTGTTGCACGAGTTGGCCGAGATCGACCCCCGCGTCCTCGCCCACGACGATCGTCACCATCTCGCCGCCGCCGGTGAGCAATCGGTCGACAACATCGCAGGCGACCGCACCCGCGTCGGTGCCGATGATCAGCACGTCGCCGTCGATGATGCCCAGCACGTCGCCGGTACGGCACTGCCCCGCGCTGGTCAGGCTGTCGCGCTGCGCCACGGCGACGGCACCGCACCTGGTGGCACCGACGGCTTCGGCCATCGCGATCACGTCGTCGGCGAACCGGCGCTGCGGATCTCGTACGGCCATCGCCGCCAGCCCCTGGACCGGAGACCGGGTCGGCAGCACCGCGACGGTGCGCCCCTCGGTACGCGCCTCCTCCGCGGCCGCACCGGCCGCGGAGTGCGTGTTGCCGTCGTTGGGGAGCAGCACCACCTGGCCGCTACGGGTCCGCCGGATCGCCAGCAACAGTTCAGACGTGGACGGCGCCCGTCCGGGGCCACCCGTGACCACCTCGGCGCCCTCGTCACGGAACACCTGCTTGAGACCGTCGCCGTCAGCGACGGCGACCACGGCGCGCTCGGCGAAGCGCGGAGGGGTGCCGGACTCGTCGGCGAACCGGGTGATCGTGATGCGGTACGGGCGGCCGGCGCGGACTCCGGCCTCGACAGCCGCACCGGGGTCGTTGACGTGGACGTGGACGTTGAACAGGCCGTCACCGGTCCCGGCGATGAGCAGGGAGTCGCCCAGCGGTGCCAACTCGGTGCGCAACGCGGCAGCCGCCTCGTCGTCGGCGTCGAGGAGGTACTGCACTTCGTAGTCGTAGTCGGAGGACTCTCCGTCATGGCCGGTCATGGGTGACGGGGGCCGCGGGGACTCCGGCGCCGGTTGGGCTTCCGACCCGGTGAGTACGCCGGCCAGCGCGTCGAGCAGCACCACCAGGCCGCGTCCGCCCGCAT
>JBAVXU010000196.1:0-2184 GCA_049698415.1 Mycobacteriales bacterium | reverse complement strand
AGGTCTCGCGACCCGGGAAGAGGTTGTTGCAAGAGCCGTCGACCGTGCGCAGGCCGTACGGCGTCAGACGATCAGGGATCTGATCGGGGCCAGGCCCGACGAGCGTCCCACACGGGTTCTCCGGCGTGAGGCTCGCGGCGTGGGCCTCGGAGATCTTGATCTGCTTGAGGATGAAGGCGAGGTCGCCAGTGGTGACCGTGAAGCCCTGTCCGACGGGCGCGACGACCGCGCTGGCGGGACTTGGAAGGACCGCGCTGCCGAGTCCGACGACTGCAGCGATCAGGCCGGCCGCGGCCAGGACGATGCCCAGCGACTTGGATGTGTGCCGTGTACGACGCAGCACGCAGAACCACACCGCGCCGCAGAGAAGAACTACAAGAACGGCCCAAGCCGCGTGCAAGACACCCATGACAACCCCTGTCCCTGGAATTAGATGCAGACCGACCAATGCGATCTGGCCGCCAACCTCCCAATGAACAAGGGGCCGCTGCAAGGCGGGTAAGGCGCACGATGTGGCGGAAGTACTCGCAGGGCCTGTCAACTGACGCCGCGGCTCAGGTCGGGCTCAGGAACCGGGCGAGATCCCCGTGTCATCAGCGCCCACGGGCATCGAGAGCATCTCCGGAGCGCGATTCCGCGCAGGCGGCATGCCGAAACCTCCCTGTTTGCTTGTAGCTCGTTAGTAGGACATCAATGTAGTCCAACTGGAGCCCGCGGGTTGCGACCTCAGTCGGAGGGCAACCCATACGAAGGTCGTGTGACCGACGGCCCGTTTCGCGGGGACCGGTAGGCCGCGGTCCACACGCGCGACCTCGCAGGTCCACAGACCCCGCAGGCGGGCCGAGCGGAGAGGGAGGGATTCGAACCCTCGGTGGACCGTAAAGCCCACACACGATTTCCAGTCGTGCCCGTTCAGCCGCTCCGGCACCTCTCCAGGGCTGGCAGGGTATCGGCACTCGACGGCCGGGACCGGGGCTAGATCTGCCAGGTGCCCTGGTGCAGCACCGGAACTCGCTCACCCGCGGGCGTCAGGCCCGTAACGTCGACCTCGGTTGAGCCGATCATGAAGTCGATGTGGATCTGGGACCGGTTGATCCGATCGTGGTCCTCCTCGGCGGCCGTGAACTCGTAGGCCGCGCCGATGGCGATGTGCGAGGCCGCGTTCTCGTCGATCAGCGTGTCGTAGAAGACGGTATCCAGCGGGCCGATGCGGCCGGCGGCGTCGACGAGCGCGACCTCCCCAAGGCGCGCGGCGCCGTCGTCGCGCTGCGCATATTTCGCCAGCAGCTCGCCGCCCTCGTCCGCCTCTATGGAGACCGCCCGGCCACCTTCGAAGCGGACCCGCAGCCCCCGGATGATCGTCCCACCGACGACAAGCGGCTTCGTCGATCGGACCACACCATCGACCCGCGCGGGGTCCGGCGCGGTGAAGATCTCCTCGGACGGCAGGTTCGGCATGTGCACGATCCCGTCCACCGTCTCGAAGCGGGCCGCCAGCCAGCGCGAGGTCGGCAGCAGGCCGACGCGCAGGTCGGTTCCCGGGCCCTCGAAGTGCAGGGCGTCCAGACCGCGCTCGGTCAACCTCTCGCTGACGCCGACGAGCACCTCTTGGCGCTCACGCCACGCGGCCGCGGGGTCCTCCTCGTCCAAACGGCACATGTGGATGACCTGCTCCCACAGGCGCGCGAGCGCAGCCTCAGGTTCGAGTTCAGGGTAGACGAGCGCCGCCCAGGGGGCGGTGGGGCACGGAACCGCGGTCCAGTTGGTCGTGCGGGCGTTGACGACCACGCTGGACTCGCGCAGGAACGGGAGCTGGTCACGGCCTGCGCGCCGGGGGTCGAGATCGTTGAGCAGGCCCGGCGCCGACGGACCGGTCAGACCGATACGCGCGGCGCGTAGCTCGCCGAGCGCGAGGATCCGCTCGCCGTACCACGGCGGCACGTAGTCGAGCGTGTCCTCGGGGGCGTGGAGGATCCGCGAGCGCTTGACGTGCAGGTCGAACTGCATGACGTCGACGAACTTCGCACCGTGGCGATAGGCGGAATCGGCGACCGCACGTGTGAGTTCGAGCTTGCCGGGCTCGGTGCCGATCGCGACGATCTGGCCGGGCTGGACGTTCGCCGCGAAGCCGACGACGAGGTCGGCGAAGCGCTGGAACGTGTCGCCGTCGGGCATGTGACGGTG
>JBAVXU010000195.1:0-20115 GCA_049698415.1 Mycobacteriales bacterium | reverse complement strand
GCGGCTGGCCGCGGAGAAACGTGCCGCCGATGCGGCCGCGGCCGAGCAGGCCTTCGCCGAGCAACTCGCCGCAGCCAGGGCGAGCGTCGACTTCGCCGGTCTCGGCCAGGCGACGCCACCGACCGCCCGGGCCGCTGCCGCGATCGCGGCAGCGCGTACCAGGCTCGGCTCCCCGTACATCTGGGGCGCGACCGGTCCCAGCGAGTTCGATTGTTCAGGCCTGACCGGGTGGGCGTATCGTCAGGCGGGACTGACGCTGCCGAGAACCTCGCGGGAGCAGTGGTACTCCGGCCCGCAAGTGGGCCTCGCCCAGCTGGCGCCGGGTGACCTGCTCTTCTGGGCCAACGCCGGCACGCCGGAGTCCATTCACCACGTAGCCATCTACATCGGTGGCGGTTTGATGATTGCCGCGCCCCAGACTGGAGACGTGGTCAGGGTGCAGGCGGTGTACCTGAATGGGTACTTCGGTGCGGTACGCCCCCAAGCTTAGGATCGGCGCCGCCAAGCGGATCGGCGCGGCAAATCCGTCCCAGTTGCGTAGGGAGATTACTCTGAGTGCGAATGCTTGCGACGTGATGGGCGATTCAGGAGGGCTGGTGGCGACGGACGCCGACTGCGGCCCAGCCCAGGGCACCCTCTTCGCTGGCCGCTACCGTCTCAATGACCCGCTCTCCCGCTCATCCGACGATCCCGCTCGCGAGCGCCACTGGCGCGGATTCGACGAGGTGCTCGCGCGCCAGGTCATGATCACGGTGCTGCAGACCAGCGGCCAGGACGCCGATGAGTTGCTCGCCGCCGCCGTCGCCAACGGCCGGGTGTCCCACCCCAGCATCGCCAGCGTCTTCGACGCCGCCATCGTCGATGGTTGCACCTACGTCGTCAGCGAGTGGGTCGAGGGCACCAGCCTGACCGAGGCACTCCAGGACGGACCGATGCCGCCCACGCAGGCCGCGGCCATCGTGCGGGGAGCCGCGGAAGCCGTCGGTGCCGTGCACTCCCAGGGACTCAGCCACGGCAACCTGCACCCCGACAACGTCGTGCTGACCTCCGACGGGAGTGTCAAGCTCACCGACCTGCGCACCAACGGTGGCGGCGACCGAAGCGCCGACGTGGTCAGCCTCGGCGGCCTTCTCTACGCGACGCTCACGGGCAAGTGGCCGGGCGACATCGTCGGCTGTGCGGTCAGCGGTCTGCCGGAGGCGCCTTACGACGACAACCGGCTGTGCACGCCGCGCCAGGTCCGCGCCGGCGTCCCCGGTTATCTCTCAGAGCTGACCATGAAGGCGATGAGCCCGGACTCCGGCCTGTCCGGTGCCAACCTCGCGCACAACCTCGAGCACCACGCCAACGGTCCGGGCACCGGCCCGTTGCCGGTCGTCGAGGACGTGCCCGACGAACCACGCCGCCGTTCGTTGCGTCGGTTCATCGTCCCGGCGAGCGTGCTGGTGGTGATCGCCCTGGCCGGACTGTTGCTGGGTGCGCAACTCGGGGCCGTACCCGATCTGCCTGGCTACCGCGCTTTCGACTTCGGCACCGACACCAAGTCCTCGCCGACTCCCGCAGCGGCCAGTGTCCAGCCGCTGGCCATCAGCAGCGCGCGCATCCTCGATCCCGAGGGCGACGGCACCGAGCTCGACGGAGCCGCGCTGGCCGTCGACGGCAACATCTCGACCGCCTGGCGCACCGACGATTACAAGTCGGCAGAGTTCGGCCGGCTCAAGAAGGGCATGGGCATCGTGCTCGATCTCGGCGGCGCGCACAGCGTGCGCAAGGTGACAGTCACCACCCGCGAGACTGGTGGCACCGCCGAACTGCGCGCCTCCGACACAGCCGGTTCCTCGCCGGCGGACTACCGGACCATCTCGACCCAGAACCCGACCTCGCCGACATTCACGTTCACGGTCACGCCGACCAAAACGCGCTACCTGCTGGTGTGGTTCACCTCGCTGCCGCAGCGCGAGGGTGGTTACGGCGTCAGCGTCGCCGAGGTACGTGTCAACTAGGGCATCCGCCGGACGCGGCGCATGTCGCTGCGCCGGTGAGTTCGCTGGCTAGGCTCGCAGGCGTGGACGCGGTCCCCGAGGGTGTTGCCGCCGGAGCCCAGACGGATCAGTCCGATCTCGAGTTGCTGCGTGCCCACGCCGCCGGCGACCACGACGCCTTCGGTGAGCTCGTACGCCGCCACCGCGACAGGTTGTGGGCGGTGGCCCTGCGCACCCTCGGCGAGCCGGAGGAGGCAGCAGATGCCCTCCAGGACGCGTTCATCTCGGCCTTCCGTGCCGCTGGGAGCTTCCGCGGCGACTCGGCGGTGACGACGTGGTTGCACCGGATCGTGGTCAACGCCTGCCTCGACCGGGTACGCCGCCGGGCCGCCCGCCCGGTCGTACCCCTGCCGGAGGCCGGCCCGGACGAGCCGGCCGAGCCGCGGGACGCGATGGCCGAGCGCGAAGTGAAGCTGGCGATCGAGGCTGCGCTGGGCCGACTGCCGATCGAACAACGGGCGGCGATCGTCCTCGTCGACGTGCAGGGGTACTCCGTCGCCGAGACAGCGCTCATTCTCGACATTGCCGAGGGCACCGTGAAGAGCCGCTGCGCTCGCGGCCGAGCCAGGCTGGCCGGGCTACTTGCCACGCTTCGGAACCCCGACGCCGCTCCCGACGTCGAAACCGAGGCAGGCGGATCCACCATGACGAGTCCAGGGGAGGGCGCGTGAGCGACACAGCCGGCCGCCACCCCGGCCTCGACGCGCTGAGCGACCTCGATGCCGGTCTCTACGACGGGCAGGCCGACGAGAAAATCCTGCAACAGCACGTCGCCGGGTGCGCGGAGTGCGCAGACCTCGTCGGGCTGCTGACGGCTGCCCGGCAGTCGCTGGCCGATCTGCCGGCCGTTCCGATGCCGGCCGACGTGGCCGAACGCATCGTCGCGGCGCTGGCCGGCGAGGCCGCCGGCGCCGTGCCCCCGGCAAGCTCGGGTCGCGACGGCAACGTGAGGGAGCTACGTACATCAGCGCGCAGGGCACGGGCCCGTCGTTTCTCTGCCGCTGGCGCCGTGGCCGCCGGGGTCGCCCTGCTCATGGCCACCGCGGTTGGCATCGGTGCACTGCGGAACACCGGCAACGGGTCCGAGACAACGTCGGGAGCCGCGCGCGAACAGTCGACGGCGGCCGGTGCCACCCCGCGTGCGGTCGACGGGGTTCGCAGCTACACCTCTCGAACGCTTGCCGGCGGAGTGCGGGCGTTGCTGGCAGGGCGCGCGCCCGGCGCCCCGGGCGACACGGCCAACTCACCGCCGGCACCACTGGGCGCACAGAACAACGCCGCCGGCCCGGCTGCCCTCGCCCGGCTCCGTGCACCCGCCGAACTGGCCTCCTGCGTCACTGAGCTAGCCGGCCGACCGGGAGTCACCCCACTCGCCGTCGATTACGCAGAGTACGAATCCAAGCCTGCGGTCGTCATCGTCCTGCCCGGCCCCAACGCGTCCGTCGTCGGCGTTTGGGTGGTTGGCCCTGCCTGCACATCGGGCAACGCCGACCTGATCACGTACGCCGGAGTGCCGCGCAACCAGTGAGCGAAATGTCGGCTCTCGACGGGTGCGGCGGGAACGGACGGGGAATCTCCCGCCCTACGATGATGTTCTCCCCAAGCAAGGGTCATCCCGCTGGAAGGACCATCAGTTCGTGAGTGACAACGACGTACGCAAGGTCATCATCGTCGGATCCGGCCCGGCCGGTTACACCGCCGCGCTGTACTCCGCCCGGGCCGCGCTGTCGCCGCTCATGATCGAAGGCGTCGTCAGTGGCGGCGCGCTCATGAACACCACCGACGTCGAGAACTATCCCGGCTTTCCGGACGGGATCATGGGCCCGGAGCTCATGGACGCCATGCGCAGGCAGGCCGAGCGGTTCGGCACGGAGTTCATCACCGACGACGCGACCGCAGTCGACCTGAGCGCGTCACCCAAATCCGTCACCGTGGGCGACACCGTCTACTACGCCGAGACGGTCATCCTGGCCACCGGTTCGGCCTACCGCAGGCTCGACATTCCCGGCGAGGACTTGCTGTCGGGGCACGGGGTGTCCTGGTGCGCGACGTGTGACGGCTTCTTCTTCCGCGACCAGGACATCGTGGTCGTGGGTGGTGGCGACTCCGCGATGGAGGAGGCGACATTCCTCACCCGGTTCGCGAAGTCCGTGACCGTGATCCACCGCCGCGACAAGCTCCGCGCATCCAAGATCATGCAGGAGCGGGCGTTCGCCAACGACAAGATCCGGTTCGTCTTCGACACCGAGCCCGTACGCGTGCTGGGTGAGTCGAAGGTGAGCGGGATCGCGGTGCGCAACGTCAAAACCGGTGAGGAGTCGGTCCTCGACGTCACGGGCGTGTTCATCGCCATCGGCCATGACCCGCGAAGCGAGATCTTCGGCGACCAGGTGCACATCGACTCAGAGGGCTACGTCCTGGTCGACGCGCCTTCGACCCGTACGAACCTGCCCGGCGTGTTCGCGTGTGGCGACCTCGTCGATCACACATTCCGGCAGGCAGTCACCGCCGCCGGCACCGGGTGTGCAGCCGCACTCGATGCCGAGCACTACATCACCGCACTCGAATCATCCGAGCCGGTAGCGGCCGGAACCCCCCGATAGGAGATCCCGTGAGTGAGACCGTGAGCAGCAACACCAAGACAGTCACCGACGCCTCGTGGACCAGCGACGTCCTCGAGAGCGACAAGGTGGTCCTGGTGGACTTCTGGGCCGAGTGGTGCGGACCGTGCCGCAAGGTGGCGCCGGTGCTCGACGAGATCGCCCGCGAGCTCGGTGACCGCGTGGTGCTCGCCAAGCTCAACATCGACGAGAACCCCGGTGTCGCCCGCGACTACGGCATCATGTCGATCCCGACGCTGGCCGTGTTCAAGGGCGGCAAGTCCGTGGCCTCCGTCATCGGCGTCCAGCCCAAGGGCACGATCCTCAAGATGCTGGAAACAGCCCTGTAGGCTCGGCGCGATCCTTCCGCCGGCCGGTCTTGCTTCGGCGAGGCCGGCCGTCGTCATCTGCTACCCGGCGGGCATTCCGGCTTGACCGTGGGCGCAGAATACGACGGACACCTGAGACCGTGAGGACGACGGATGCAGCTGATTCGCCGCGGCGACTCAGGCCCGGCCGCTGCCGAGGTCCGTGCCGCGTTGGTGGCCCTGGGCCTGCTGCCCACCCCGCCGCAAGGCGCCAACGACGAGTTCGACCATGGCTGCGAGCTGGCCGTACGCGAGTTCCAGCAGCGTCGCGGGCTGATCGTCGACGGCCTGGTCGGTCCGGACACCTACCGCGCCCTGATGGCGGCCCGGTGGCGACTCGGCGACCGCGTGCTGTTGCACAGCATGACCACCCCCATGGTCGGCGACGACGTCGCAGCCCTGCAGGAGCGGCTGCTCGAGCTCGGCTACGACGCCGGGCGACCTGACGGCATCTTCGGCATCCGCACCGAACGCGCCCTGCTCGGCTTCCAGCGTGAGTGCGGGATCGCCCTCGACGGCACGTGCGGGCCCGCGACCATGCGGGCGCTGCGCCAACTCGGCCGCAAGGTGGTCGGCGGCCGTCCGCAGTTCATGCGCGAGACAGAGGTGCTGCACTACCGCGGGCCTGCCCTGCTCGGCAAGCGGATCGTTGTCGACCCCGGGCACGGTGGCGAGGACACGGGAAACGTCGTCGGCGACGTCACCGAAGCCGACCTGGTCTGGGACCTCGCGGCACGGTTCGAAGGCCGGCTGGTCGCAGCCGGTGTGCGCGCCGATCTGACCCGCGGCCGCGAGTCGACCGCCACCGACGTCGAGCGGGCGGAGTTCGCCAACGCCAGCGGCGCCGACGTACTCCTGTCGCTGCACATCGACGCCAACGGCAATCCCGACGCCTCCGGTGTCTCGACCTACCACTTCGGCACCGGCAACGGCGTCGCGTCCACGGTGGGCGAGAAGCTCGCCGGGCTCGCTCTGCGTGAGATCGTGGCGCGCACCGGCATGGTCAACTGCCGATCGCACGGCAAGAGCTGGGACATGCTGCGGCTGACCCGGATGCCGGCCGTACGCGTGGAGTTGGGCTATCTCACCTCGCCGCGGGACCGCGAACGCCTCAGCGATCCGGGCTTCCGCGACATCGTGGCCGAAGGGCTGCTGGCGGCCGTACAACGGCTCTATCTCACCGGCGACGTGGACCCGCCGACCGGCACCTGGCGTATCCCGGTCGCCGGTTAGCTCACAGATCCGACGTTCAGACCGGGCGGAGCGCCTTTTCGGGCGACATCGAGCCCAGCAGCCGCTCCAGCGCGACCTCGACGTCCTCGCGCCACGACGCCGCCGTCTTCAACTCCAGCCGCAGCCGGGGATACCTCGGGTGCGGCCGGACCGTCTTGAATCCGACAGCCAGCAGGTGATCCGCGGGGATCACGCAGTCCGGCCCGTCCCACTCCAGGTCACCGAAGGCCTCGATGGCCCGCAGGCCGCGCCGGGTCAGGTCCTTGGCGATGGCCTGTACGAGCATCCGGCCGAGGCCCGCGCCGGCGAAGTCAGGCAGGACGTAGGCCGTCATCAGCAGGACGGCGTCGGCACTGACCGGGCTCGTGGGGAAGGCCACCGAACGCGGCACGTAGGCGGGAGGCGCGAACATCGCGTAGCCGGCCGCGACCCCGTCGACGTACACGATCTTGCCGCAACTGCCCCACTCGAGAAGGGTCGTGGAGACCCAGGCCTCTTTCTCCAGAGCCGGGTCGCCGGCTGCCTCGGCGCGCTCTCGCGCGAGCGGTTCGAGTTCCCAGAACACGCAGCGCCGGCATCGCGGGGGCAGATCTTCCAGGGTGTCCAGGGTGATGTTGACCAAGTGCCGGGACACCGGTCAGCGACCCCGTGCCGGGGGCGCGGTCGCGCCGACGTTACTGGTAAGTAACACTCGACCTCCCGAAACGTATGGCCACGGTGATCGTAGGACTACGGTCGGAGCGGGCAAACGTGACCCCGCCCGGGAGCCCCTGCCGTTATTGTGCGTTGACAGCACGGTTCATTTGCCCCCAGGGGGGTCACTCGCGTGAGCGGCACGACGCACGACAACTTTGCTCGCAGTTATGCAGCCAGAGCGCGCGGCATGACGGCGTCCGAGATCCGCGCGCTGTTCTCGGTGGCCAGCCGACCCGAGGTGGTGTCGCTGGCCGGCGGGATGCCGTATACCGCTGCCCTGCCAATGGATTCCGTCGCGGCCATGCTCGGTGACCTGATCAACGAACGCGGTCCCGTCGCGCTGCAGTACGCCACCGCGCAGGGCGATCCGACACTGCGCGAACTCATCTGCGGCGTCATGGCGTTGGAAGGCATCGACGCCTCACCAGACGATGTGGTCATCACCGTCGGCTCTCAACAAGGGCTGGACCTTCTCGGCCGGATCTTCCTCGACCCGGGCGACATCGTCATCGCCGAAGGGCCGTCGTACGTCGGCGCGCTTGCCGTTTTTGCCGCCGCCGAGGCCCAGGTGATCCAGGTGTCGATGGATTCCGAAGGTCTCATCCCCGAGGCGCTGACCGAGACCCTCGACCGGCTGGCCCGGACCGGTCAGCCGGCCAAGATGCTCTACACCGTGCCCGCGTTCCACAACCCGGCCGGCGTCACGATGGCACCTCGACGACGTCTGGAGATTCTCGACATCGCCGCGCGGCACAACGTCATCGTCGTCGAGGACAACCCGTACGGCCTGCTGGGCTTCACCCCGCCGCCGCTGACCGCGCTGCGCGGATACGACGCACCGGGCGTCATCTATCTCGGCACGTTCTCCAAGACGATCGCGCCCGGTTTCCGGGTCGGCTGGGTGCTGGCGCCGCCCGCCGTACGTGACAAGTTGGTGCTCGCCAACGAGGCCGGCGTGCTGTGTCCGCCCACGTTCAGCCAGATGGCGGTCGCCAGCTATCTGCAGTCACAGCCATGGCAGGACCAGATCAAGGCGTTCGTCGAGCTCTACCGGGAGCGGCGCGACGCCATGCTCAACGCGCTGCGCGACCTGCTCCCCGGCACCTGCACCTGGGGAGTGCCCGAGGGCGGCTTCTACGTCTGGCTGAGCCTGCCCGACGGCCTCGACGCCAAGGCCATGCTGCCTAGGGCCATCGCCGAGCGGGTGGCGTACGTGCCCGGGACCGCTTTCTACGCCGGCGCCGGCGGATCAGGGCATATGCGGCTTTCGTACTGCTATCCGTCGGTCGAGCGGATCCGGGAGGGCATCCGCAGGCTGGCCACCGTCGTCGAGGTCGAACTCGATCTGCTGGAGACCTTCGGACCGGCGGCGATCCACGGATCGCGCACGCCACGGATACCCGGGGCGCTCCGCGCGGATTCGCCCGGACCGGAGCTGGCATGAGTGCCAACCGCGTCGTCGTCCTCGCCGGCGGCCTGAGCTACGAGCGCGAGGTCTCCTTGCGCTCGGGCCGCAGGGTCATCGAGGCGCTGCGTCATGCCGGGGTCGAAGCCATCCAGCTCGACGCGGACGGTCAGCTGCTCAACCGACTGACCGAGATCGCACCGGATGCAGTCTTTGTGGCATTGCATGGCAGTGCCGGTGAGGACGGGGCACTGCGCGATGTGCTCGACCTGCTGGGCGTGCCGTTCGTCGGCAGCACGGCCGCTGCCTGCCGGCTCGCCTGGGACAAGCCGTGCGCGAAGTCCGCGATGGAGACCGCAGGCATTCTCACGCCTCCGAGCGTGGTGCTGCCGCACAGCACGTTCCGTGAGCTCGGGGCGGCCGCGGTCCTGGACCGGCTTGTCGCCCGGCTCGGGCTGCCTCTCATGGTCAAGCCGACGCAGGGCGGTTCGGCTCTGGGTGCCCACGCCGTCGAGCGCGCCGAGGACCTGCCGGCAGCGATGGTGAGCTGCTTCGGATACGGCAACACGGCATTGGTCGAGCGGCTGATCCGGGGCACGGAGGTCGCGGTCAGCGTCATCGAGACCGACACCGGAATCCAAGCGCTGCCCGCCGTGGAAGTGGTCGCGACCGACGGGGTCAACGACTACCGCGCCCGCTACACCGCGGGGATGTCGACCTGGCACGCACCTGCGCGAGTGCCGGACGATGTGGCCGAGGAGTTGTCCAAGGTCGCCCTGCGCGTGCACGAAGTCCTTGGCCTGCGGGATCTTTCGCGCATCGACGCGATCGTCGACCCCGAGGGCCGCATCTACGTTCTTGAGGCGAACGTCGCGCCGGGCATGACCGAGACCAGCCTGCTCCCGCTGGCGGTCGAGGCAGCGAAGCTCGATCTCGCCCGGCTCTGCCGAGACCTTCTCGAGCAGGCCGCCGCTCGCGGTTCCGCGCCGCCGTTGCCCCCGGCCAGTCCACGCCTGCGGCCCTCTCCATCGCCGTTCTCGAGTTTGCGGGAGCCGGAGATCGCAGCCGAGACCGCGGTCTCAGATGAGTCGCAGATGTCGTCCGAGCCCGGCCGTCATGCACAAGAAAACCTTGACGGGGCTGAGGAATCCGGTGCGGAGCCTATTCCGTCGCCGGAGCCATAAGCTGGACGATCCGCTCGAGGTCATCGACCGAGCCGAACTCCACAACGATCTTTCCTTTGCGACGCCCCAGCTCGACCTTGACCCGGGTCTCGAACCTGTCCCCGAGACGCTCGGAGAGTTCGGCCAAGCCCGGTGCATGCATTCGTGAGCTTCGCGATGCCCGCGGCTTGGCGGCCGGCTGCTGCGCGTCACGGGTGGCCACCGCCTCTTCGGTCGCACGCACCGAAAGACCCTCCGTCACGATCCGCGCGGCCAGTTCCTCTTGTGCGGCAACGCTATTCAGGCCGAGCAGAGCGCGAGCATGACCCGCTGACAGCACGCCGGCCGCGACTCGGCGTTGCACGCTCGGTGGCAGTTGGAGCAGACGCATCGTGTTCGTCACATGCGATCGACTGCGACCGACCTGCTGCGCCAACTGCTCGTGCGTCGCGCCGAATTCGTGCAGCAACTGCTCGTAGGCGGCAGCTTCTTCGAGCGGGTTGAGGTCCGCCCGGTGCAGATTCTCCAAGAGGGCATCGCGCAGCAGTGCATCGTCGCGCGTCTCCTTGATGATCGCCGGCACGGTGCCCAGCCCTGCTTCGCGACAGGCCCTCCACCGGCGCTCGCCCATGATCAGCTCATAGCGTCCCGGCGTCGTCTCCCGCACCACCACCGGCTGCAGGACGCCGACCTCGCGGATGGATGCGACAAGCTCCGCCAGGGCTCCCTCGTCGAAATTGCTGCGGGGCTGCTTGGGGTTGGGGGCGATGTCGTGGATGGACAACTCGCGGTAGCGCGCCGGGGAGATCCGCGTCGCTACGTCGATGTCCCCGCTCGGTGTCGCTCCCGCACCATGCGGGATGAGGGCGCCGAGTCCCTTGCCTAGCCCACCACGTCGTGCTGTCACCCGTTGCCGCCTTCGTCCTCGGAGGTATGGCCCGTCATGTCATCCGATGAGGGGACGGACAGCCGTGATGCGCCGCGCTCAGCGATCTCGCGGGCTGCCTCGAGATAACTCGTGGCGCCACGCGATCCGGGGTCGTAGGTCATGACCGATTGACCGTACCCCGGCGCTTCGGACACCCGGATGCTTCGCGGCACCAGCGTGTTGAGTACGAGATCGCCGAAATGCTGGCGCACCTCGCTCGCCACCTGATCGGCGAGTTTCGTGCGCGCGTCGTACATGGTGAGCAGGATCGTGGAGACGCGGATTCGCGGGTTCAGGTGGGCTCGGACCAGGTCAACGTTGCGGATCAGCTGGCCGAGCCCCTCGAGCGCGTAGTACTCACACTGGATCGGGATAAGCACCTCTTCGGCCGCGACCAGGGCGTTCACGGTCAGCAGGCCGAGCGACGGCGGGCAGTCGATGATGACGTAGTCGACTTCGTCAGCGTGCGCCTCGATCGCCCTCGCCAGTCGGGTCTCGCGAGCGACAACCGACACAAGCTCGATCTCAGCGCCGGCCAGATCGATCGTGGCCGGCGCGCACCAGAGGCCCGGAACGCCCTCGACAGGCGTCTGGACCTCGCTCAGGGCGCCACCGTCGATGAGCACGTCATAGATAGAGGAGACGCCGGCGTGGTGGTCGACGCCGAGCCCAGTTGAAGCGTTTCCCTGGGGATCCAGGTCGATGGCGAGCACTCGGGAGCCATGCAACGCCAGAGCGACAGCGAGGTTGACCGTCGTCGTGGTCTTCCCGACCCCGCCTTTCTGGTTCGCCACGCAGATGATGCGACGGCGTGGGGGCCGGGGGAATGCACTGCTATGAGCGGGATTCAGCACAGATACGGCGCGCTGAGCTTCGGCCTCGATCGGCAGATCGGCCGGCCCGAAGGTGACCGAGAGTTCGTCGCTTGTTTCACGGGAAACATTGACGTCGCCGAGCACCTGCCGGATGCGTTCCTGGCTCGAATCGGCTTCCTGGACCCGCACCGCAGACTGCGCCCTGTCTGGCTCCTGGCTGCCGCCGGTCAGTGCCCTCACCCCTGATTCACGTGAAACATCTCCGGGCCATCCGAGGCTGCCGGGGTCCTCTTGAACTTGCGCCAACTCGCCCGATGGCCAGCCGAGCGGACTGATTGCGGACGGGCCGGAGGCCGACCCGTTCGGTCCGGCGGCCGTCATCGAGACCCCCGCCGGCTCGATCGCGACCGGCCGCGCACGATTTCTACGACAGTAGTGGGTGCGCTCAGCGCCGTGGTGCCACACAGCCTGATCCGCGGAAATTGACCTCCGGCGCGACGGATGACCTCTGCAGATCGATCGATCTCGTCCTGGGCAGATCGGCCCTTCAGCGCCAGGAGCCGCCCTGCCGGCGCGACCAGGGGCAGGGTCCACGGAACCAGGCGATCCAGCGGCGCGACGGCCCGTGCGGTCACGATGTCGGCGAGCGGAGCCGCGTGGTGCTCCTCGGCCCGCACCCGGAGCACGCTGACCCCGGGCAGAGCGAGCTGCTCCACCACCTCCGTGAGAAAGGCGGCGCGACGAGCCAGCGGCTCGAGCAGCACGACCGTGAGGTCGGGGCGAGCGAGAGCCAGCGGGATCCCGGGCAGGCCGGCGCCTGATCCGACGTCGATCAGCTGGCTGCCTGCCGGGATGAGCTCGGCGACCACGGCGCAGTTGAGCAGATGCCGGTCCCAGAGCCGGGGGACTTCCCGCGGCCCGATGAGACCGCGTGCGACTCCTGCGGTGGCGAGCAGATCGGCGTACGCCACCGCATCGCCCAGGCGGTCACCGAAGACCGCCGTGGCCGCTTCGGGCGGCGTACCCACGCCGGGATCGTCGTGATCGGTGGCCGGCTGGCCGGTGAGGTCGCGGGGCACCGGATCGGTAACCCGTTCGGTCACGTCGCGGGGAGTACGACAACCCGGCGGTCTGGCTCCTCGCCCTCGGACTCGCTGACGACACCGTCGATCTCGGCGATGGCGTCGTGAACCACCTTGCGCTCGAACGGGTTCATCGCATCCATGGAGATGGCGTCACCATGCGACTTCACCTGCTCTGCGGTGTTCTTGGCAATCGCGACGAGCTCGAGCCTGCGTCGAGCGCGGTAACCGCCCACGTCGAGCATCAGCCGGCTGCGGGTGCCGGTCTGGTGCAGCACGGCCAGCCGGGTGAGCTCCTGGAGCGCGTCGAGGACCGCACCGCGGTGGCCGATGAGCGGCGTGAGGGTGTCTCCGACGATGGCGACGGAGGCGCGGTCGGCCTCGACGTCCATGTCGATGTCGCCGTCGAAGTCGATGATGTCGAGGAACTGCTCGAGGTAATCGCCGGCGATGTCGCCCTCCTGGACCAGGAGAGCGGAGGAATCGGTCGCGCTCGCCGTCACCTTGTCGCCGGCGGGTGACGTCTCGGCGGGGGCCTCACCGGCGGATGTCGGATCGGCGGTCGCGGTCGTGCTCTCGGACTCGGAAGACGTCATGCGGTCAGCTCCAAAGCGGTGTCGTCGTGGGTGGGCTAGCGACGGCCGCCCTTGCGGTTCTTGGGCTTGTTCGTCGACGGTCGGGCGGCGCCTTTGGCTGCGGCGCCGTTGGGACTCGATGCGGAGCTGCCGGCGGACGAGCCGTTGGCAGCCGAACCCGCCTGCGACTTCCGGGCAGTTGACTGCTTGCCGGCCGCCTGACCCGGTGCCGCTGTGGCAGCGTCACCTGCTGCGTCGTCCTCGGCCGCCGCGGCGACGCTGTCCGCCGTGAGGGCTGCCGTCTTCTTGGGACGCTGCGGCCGTGCGCCTGGCTTGGGTGGGGCCACAGTTGCCTCGGCACCTGGCTCCTTGGCGCCTGCCGCGGGGGCGCCGACGATCGGCATCTTGCGCAGCACGTAGAACTGTTGGCCCATCGACCACACGTTCGTCGTGCACCAATACAGCACGACGCCGAGGGGGAACAGCGACCCGGATATCAGCAGCGAGGCCGGGATTCCGTAGAGCATGAGTCGCTGGATCATCAGCTGCTGCGGGTCCATCGCGGTGCCGGCGGCCTGCTGCTTGGCGATCATCTGGCGCTGGGTGATGTAGGTCGTGATGACCATGATCGCGATGAGCACGACGCCGACGATCTTGACCGATGTGCCCGACGCGTTGAGCTGCTCGAGAGTCTTGGCCGGCGAGGACAGGTGAGCCGAGATGGGCGCGCCAAAGATCTTGGCCCGTGCTGCGCTGTCGAACTCGCTGCCGGTCCAGCCGTAGAGCGTCTTGTCCCGCGCCTTGGTCGGATCGAGTCGCTTGAGCACGTGATACAGCGACAGGAAGACCGGCGCTTGCAGGAAGATCGGCAGACAACCGGCCACCGGGTTGGCGCCGTTCTCCTTGTAGAGCGACATCATCTCGCGCTGCAAGGTTTCCTTGTCACCCTTGTGCTTGGCCTGCAGCGCCTTCATCTTCGGCTGCAGTTCCTGCATCTTGCGCTGTGACTTGATCTGCTTGACGAACAGCGGGAACAGCACGAGCCGGATGGTGATGACCAGGAAGATGATCGACAGGACCCAGGACTTGTTGGACTCAACGCCGAAGACGAAGCCCCACAGGTCGTGCCAGCGCAGCAGGAGCCACGAGATGGCGGTGTACAGGAAATTCAAATTCACCGAGCAACTCCAGATGGCGGTAGCGCAGATGGTACGTGTGGCCCTCCCGCGGACGACCCGCGGCGTGGCGGCACCGGGTCATAACCGCCGGGATGGAACGGGTGACACCGCAGCACCCGCCACACCGTGAGCAGCAGCCCGACGAATGCGCCGTGCGTGCGCAGCGCCGTGACAGCGTAGCTACTGCATGTGGGAGCGAACCTGCACCGCGGACCGAAGACCGGGCTGAAACGACGGTACGCCACCACCAGGGCGACAAGGAATCCGGCCGCGACCCCGGAGTGCGGAGCCGGCGGGGCCGGAGGGGAAGTGGTCGATGTCATCGGCTCGGCCGAACCAGCCGGTCGAGGGCCGCGTCGAGATCGCGGCCGAGGAGTTGGAAGTCGGCACCGGCCGCTGCCGGGCGGGCCCGAACCACGAGCCGGTCGCCCTGGGCAAGGCGACTCAGCCGATCGGCCATGAGGTGGCGCATGCGGCGCAGAACGAGGTGTCGGGTGACGGAGTTGCCGACGCCACGTCCGACGGCGAAGCCGACCCGCGCGGGCAGGGGTGAGTCCGTATCCGGGACACCGGGCAAGGTTTCACCAGTACGCAACAGGCTCACGACCAGGGTGTTGCGAGCACACCGCCGCCCGATGCCGACAGTGGCGGTGAAGTCCCGCCGGCGCCGAAGCCGAGCGGCCGCGGGAAGCACGCAGCCCCCGCCTTAAGCCGAGAGTCGCTTGCGACCCTTGAGCCGGCGGGCAGCGACGATGGACCGGCCGGCGCGGGTGCGCATGCGCAACCGGAAACCGTGCGTCCGCGCCCGACGGCGGTTGTTCGGCTGGAAGGTGCGCTTGCTCACGGCTCAGATCTCCGAAGGTCAGGGGGAACACAAGGATGGCAATGAAGAGAGTACGGCCGCTGGATTCGAGGCCATAGGCCAATCCACAGTACGGTCGGCGTCGGCCAGGGTCAAACAGGCGGCCGGGGACATGCCGAAGCCGGGCAAAATTGCCCGACCGGGTTGTGGACAACCGCTTGTACGAGCGGGCCGCACGCTGTTAGCGTTCACCCCCTGCCGGTCCTTCCCTTCTCGCCGCGACCGGCGGCCTTTGTCACCAAGATTGGCCTTGGAGGCACCTGGCCGCGGTGCCGAAATGGCGGGATGTCCGTACGAGTCCGCACTGGTGATGCACAGGGTGTGGACAGCGATGTGGATACACCGCCCAGGGATACGAAGGAGCGGATGTGTCTGAAGAGTCTGATGCGAGGGTCGACCTCGGTGGGGTGTGGGATCGGACTCTGGAGAGCCTGACCGACAGCGCCGTCAGTGGACAGCAACGCGCATTCATGCGCCTGACCAGGCCACTGGGTCTGGTCGAGGACACGCTGTTGCTGGCCGCACCCAGCGATTTCGCCAAGGATGTGCTCGAAACCCGGCTTCGGCCGCTCATCACCGGGTCACTGTCGAGCCAACTCGGTCGCGAGATCCAGTTGGCGATCACGGTGCAGCCCGGTGACGGGAGTGAGTCCGAGGCGGATTCCACAGCTCGCGAGAGTGTGAACGACTTCGGCGCCGACGTCGAGCGGCCGCATATCGACACATTCCGTCCCGAGCGGCGGCAGAACCACCGTGGGACCGAGCACGCCCGGCTCAATCCCAAGTACGTGTTCGAGACGTTCGTCATCGGCTCGAGCAACCGCTTCGCGCACGCGGCCGCCGTCGCCGTCGCGGAGGCGCCGGCCAAGGCCTATAACCCGCTGTTCATCTACGGCGACTCCGGGCTCGGCAAGACCCACCTGCTGCACGCGATCGGGCATTACGCGCGCAGCCTCTTCACCGGCCTGCGGGTTCGTTATGTCAGCTCCGAAGAGTTCACCAACGACTTCATCAACTCGCTGCGGGACGACAAGGCGTCGGTCTTCCAGCGCCGCTATCGCGACGTCGACGTCCTGCTCGTCGACGACATCCAATTCCTGGAGAACAAGGAACGCACCCAGGAGGAGTTCTTCCACACGTTCAACACGCTGCACAACGCCAACAAGCAGATCGTGATCTCCTCCGACCGCCCGCCCAAGCAGTTGTCCACGCTGGAGGACCGGCTGCGCACGCGGTTCGAGTGGGGCCTGATCACCGACATTCAGCCGCCCGATCTCGAGACCCGGATCGCCATTCTGCGCAAGAAGGCCGTCCAGGAGAGGCTGGCCGCTCCTCCCGAGGTGCTCGAGTTCATCGCCAGCAAGATCCAGAGCAACATCCGCGAGCTCGAGGGTGCCCTGATCCGCGTCACCGCCTTTGCCAGCCTCAACCGGCAGACCGTTGACCTAGCGTTGGCCGAGGTCGTGCTCAAAGACCTCATCCCCGATGTCGGCAGCCCTGACATCACCGCCGCGACGATCATGGCCGCGACCGCTGAGTACTTCAGCATGTCGCTCGAGGACCTCTGTGGCAGCTCGCGCAGCCGGGTGCTGGTCAATGCCCGGCAGATCGCGATGTATCTCTGCCGCGAACTGACCGACCTTTCCCTGCCCAAGATCGGGCAGACCTTCGGCGGCCGGGATCACACCACGGTGATGCATGCCGATCGCAAGATTCGCTCGCTCATGGCGGAACGGCGGTCAATCTTCAACCAGGTCAGCGAACTCACCAACCGCATCAAGCAGCGGGCGCGCTAGTGCCCGCGTCGGTTCGCGTCCACAGGCGTGGTGCACAGGTTGGGGACATACCTGTGTATATGTCCCATGTGCCTGGTGACAGTCACGGTGGGTCTCCGGTCATCCACCGCAGCACCAGCGGTGTCACAGTGTTGATGCACACTTGCTGCACAGTCGGCCGTATGCCCTGACCTGGGACGACCTAGGTTGTCCACAGAAACCACAGGACCTAGTACGACGAAATCTAGTAGTAATCAAAGAGAACAACCCACGGCATTCACCAAGCCCCAGAGCTGGGGATAAATCAGTGCGAAGCGGAGGCTGAAGATGAAGTTCCGGGTCGAGCGCGAGGCCCTGGCCGATGCTGTGGCGTGGACGGCCCGCAACCTCCCGTCGCGTCCTCCCGTCGCGGTCCTCGCCGGCGTGCTGCTCGAAGTCGACGGCCACCAACTGTCGGTGTCCGGTTTCGACTACGAGGTGTCCACCCAGGTTGAGATCGATGTCGAAGCGGCCACCGCCGGTCGGGCACTGGTCAGCGGGCGGTTGTTGGCAGAGATCACCCGGGCGCTGCCGGCCCACCCGGTGCAGATCGCGGTCAGCGGCTCACGGGCCGAGCTGACCTGTGGTTCGTCGCGCTTCACCCTGCCGGTGATGCCGGTCGAGGACTACCCCTCCCTGCCGGCGATGCCGACCACCGCGGGGGCGCTGGAAAGCGATGTCTTCGAGTCCGCCGTACGCCAGGTCGCCGTGGCCGCGGGCCGCGACGACACCTTGCCGGTGCTCACCGGGGTTCGCTTCGAGATCGCCGGAGAGCGGATCACGATGGCTGCCACCGATCGTTACCGACTGGCTGTACGCGAGTTGACCTGGCGCCCCAGCACTCCGGATCTGACCGCCAACGCGCTCGTACCCGCCCGCACCCTGACCGAGACGGCCAAGAGCATGGCCTCGGGCGCCGAGGTGACCCTGGCCCTGGCCACCGGCGGCACGGGCGAGGGCATGATCGGGTTCTCCGGTGCTGGTCGCCGGGCCACGACTCGGCTGCTCGACGGTGAGTTCCCCAAGTACCGCTCGCTGCTTCCGGCAGAGCATTCCGCGGTCGCCATGGTGCCCACCGCGACTCTGGTCGACGCCGTCAAGCGGGTGGCTCTGGTAGCCGAGCGCAACACCCCGGTCCGGTTGAGGTTCAGCGCCGGAGAGCTTGTCCTCGAGGCCGGCGGTGCCGACGAAGCCCAGGCCTCGGAGTCCCTCGAAGCCGGCTTCGACGGCGAGGAGTTGACCATCGCGTTCAATCCCACGTTCCTGCTCGACGGTCTCAACGCCATCGACTCCGACACCACCCGGCTCGCTTTCACCGCGGCGACCAAACCTGCGGTCATGACCGGCAAGGAGGGTGGCACCGACTACCGCTACCTGCTGATGCCCGTACGCCTGTCCGGCTGAGAGGCTTGAGGCTGGCAGGAAGCACCGGGCGACCGCCAGCGGGAGGCAGCACATGGAGATCGGCCTGATCGGGCTCGGCAAGATGGGCGGCAACATGCGCGAGCGGCTGCGCGCCGCCGGGCACACGGTCGTGGGCTTCGACCGATCACCTGACCTGCGTGACGCAGACAGCCTCGAGGCGATGGTCGAGGCGTTGCCGAAACCACGCGTGGTCTGGGTCATGGTTCCGGCCGGAGAGCCGACCCGTGGCACGATCTCCGACCTCGTCGACCTCCTCGACGGTGACGATGTCGTCGTCGATGGCGGCAACAGCAAGTACACCGACGACATCGAGCACGCCGAGATGCTGGCCGCCCGCGGCATCGGGTTCGTCGACTGCGGCGTCAGTGGTGGGGTGTGGGGGCGGACCGAGGGCTACGGCCTGATGTGCGGTGGTGAGGACGCGCACGTCGCACTCGTGCAGCCGTTCTTCGACGCGCTGAAGCCGGTCGGTGACTATGGCTTCGTTCACGCCGGGCCGGTCGGTGCGGGCCACTTCGCCAAGATGGTGCACAACGGGATCGAGTACGGCCTCATGCAGGCCTACGCCGAGGGTTTCGAGTTGCTCACCGCGAGCAAAGTGGTGACCAACGTTCCCGACGTGCTGAGCAGCTGGCAGCAGGGCACGGTGATCCGGTCCTGGCTGCTCGACCTGCTAGTACGCGCGCTCGACGTCGACGCCGACCTGTCGGAGCTGCGCGGCTACGCCGAGGACTCCGGTGAGGGCCGGTGGACCGTGCAGGCGGCGATCGACCACGCGGTCCCACTTCCGGTGATCACCGCGGCGCTCTACGCGAGGTTCAGTTCCCGCCAGGAGGATTCACCGGCCATGAAGGTGGTGGCGGCACTGCGTAACCAGTTCGGTGGGCATGCGGTCACCTCGAGCAAGGGATCCACCGAGAAGGACATCGAGGCCGACGGCACCAGCTCCACCGACGAGCCGACCACGGGCACCGGCCGATCACAGCCGCCGGGAGCACGCCGCGATCACCCCTCCAGCGAGGATGCCGGCTGACGTGTACGTCCGGCACCTGTCCATTGTGGACTTCCGCAGCTACCCGAAGGCCGAGTTGGCGCTCGAAGCCGGGACGACGGTGCTGATCGGCCTCAACGGCGCGGGCAAGACCAATCTCGTCGAGGCCATCGGCTACGTCGCCACCCTGGGCAGCCACCGGGTCGCCGCCGACGCGCCACTGGTCCTGCACGGAGCGGAGCAGGCGGTGATCCGAGCCGCCGTGGTCCGCGACGGCCGCGAGCTGCTGGTCGAGATCGAGATCTGCCCCGGCCGGGCCAACCGTGCCCGGCTCGGCCGCTCGCCGGTGCCGCGACCACGCGAGGTCCTCGGCGCCCTGCGCATCGTGCTCTTCGCCCCGGAGGACCTCGCACTGGTCAAAGGCGAGCCCAGCGAACGCCGCCGCTTCCTCGACGACCTGCTGGTTGCCCGCTCGCCGAGGTTCGCCGGCGTTCGAGCTGATTACGACCGGGTGCTCAAACAGCGCAACGCGCTGCTCAAGTCGGCCGGCAAGGCGCGGCGGTCCGGCGGCAGCGCCGACCTGCGCACCCTCGACTCGTGGGACGGCCATCTCGTGCAACACGGAGCCGAACTGCTGGCCGGCCGGCTGGAGCTCGTCGAGTTGCTGCGGCCGCTGGTCGACAAGTCCTACGCCGCAGTCTCGGCGGGTCCCGGTTCGGCGACGATCGACTACAAGGCATCGATACCCGACCCGCCGGCCGGAGCCGACCGCGCCGCACTCGAAGCGGGGTTGGCCACCGAACTGATCCGTGTGCGTGACGACGAAGTCGACCGCGGGGTCTCCCTGGTCGGCCCGCACCGGGACGACCTCGTGCTGTCCCTCGGTCCGCTGCCGGCCCGGGGTTTCGCCAGCCACGGCGAGGCCTGGTCGTACGCGC
>JBAVXU010000194.1:0-2207 GCA_049698415.1 Mycobacteriales bacterium | reverse complement strand
GGGAAGTGGTGCGGCTGGAGTCGGTGGCCGAATCGGTCGCCGCCTCCGGCTGCGAACCCGCTGAGTTCGCCGATCGCTACGCGGACGCCCTGCACACCGCTGTCGCCGCCGCCGGCGCGGTCGGGGTGAAGTCGGTCGCGGCGTACCGCGTGGGGCTCGACCTGCCCGCCGACGCGCCCACTCGCCAGGAGGTCAAGACGGCCGCGCAGGCTTGGCTGGACCGGGGACCCGCAGCGCACGGCTGGCGCCTCGACGAGCCGGTGCTCACTCGCGCGTTGGTGTGGTCGGCCGTGGAGGTGGGACTGCCCATCCAGTTCCACTGCGGCTTCGGCGATCGGGATCTGCGCCTGCACAAGGCCAACCCGATCCTGCTCAGTGACCTCATCGCGGCGGTGCCCGCCACCGTCCCGATCATGTTGCTGCACTGCTATCCGTACCACCGTGAGGCGGGCTACCTCGCCGCCGTCTTCCCCAACGTCTACGTCGATGTGGGGCTGGCGCTGAACTTCGTCGGTCCCAGCCGGGCGCGCGCGGTGCTCGCCGAGGTTCTCGAGCTCACGCCGTTCGCCAAGCTGCTGTACTCGTCCGATGCCTTCGGCCTGCCTGAGTTGTACTACCTCTCGGCGCTGGTGTTCCGCCGCGAGTTCGGCGGGTTCCTCGACGAACGTGTGGACTCCGGCGAATGGTCGGCAGATGACGCCCTGCGCATCGCCGCCATGGTCGGGTCGCGAAACGCCGCGAGGGCCTACGGCCTGGATTGAACCGGCGCGGCCGCCGCCGCCACCAACGCGGTGAACAGCCGCAGGTCATCGGTGACCTCCGGATGCCAGAGCACGCCGACGTTGAACCTGCACTCCGGTCGCTCGACCCCCTCGATCGTCGCGTCCGGTGCCAGCGCGGAGACGGTGAGGTAGCCGGCCTCCGCCACACCCTGATGGTGATAGCTGCTCACCGTCGCCTCGGGTCCGAGCAGTGCGGCCAGGAGGCTGCCCGGGACGGTCTCGACCGGATGCTCGGCATAGATCCCCCGACCGGCCCGGTGCCGCTGCGAGCCGACGGCGCCGGGCAGGTCCTGGATCAACGAGCCGCCGGCCGCCACGCACATCAACTCCATGCCTCGGCAGATCCCCAGCACCGGGAGGTCAGCCTCGGTCGCGGCGGCGAGCAGCGCCAGTTCGCCGGCATCGCGATCGGGCCGCGGCTCCTCGGTGTGCGGATCACGCTCGGCGCCATATCTGGCCGGGTCGATGTCGACGCCACCGGACAGGACCAGGCCGTCGAGCGCGCCGACCACCTCGGCAACGCCGTCGGGCAGCGGCGGGACGACGACGGCCCGCCCCCCTGCGGCATGGATCGAGTCGACGTAGCGCTGGGGCAGCAGGGTGACCCGGGTGTCCCAGGCTCCCCACGTCGCCTGCTCGACGTACGAGCTGATCCCGATGAGCGGCCTCACAGCGGAGTCACATACGCCGCGGTGAGGCCACCGTCCACCAGGAACGTGGAGGCGGTGATGAACGACGCATCGTCGCTGGCGAGGAACGTGACGGCGGCCGCGATCTCATCGGCCTCGGCGAAGCGCCCCATCGGCACGTGCACCAGCCGGCGAGCCGCCCGCTCGGGGTCCTTGGCGAACAGTTCGCGCAGCAACGGTGTGTTCACCGGACCCGGGCACAGGGCGTTGACGCGCACCCCCTGGCGGGCGAACTGCACGCCCAACTCACGGCTCATTGCCAGCACCCCGCCCTTGGACGCGGTGTAGGACACCTGCGAGGTCGCCGAGCCCATCACGGCCACGAACGAGGCCGTGTTGATGATCGACCCACCGCCGTGGTCGAGCAGGTGCGCGATGCCGTACTTGCAGCAGAGGTAGACGCTGGTGAGGTTGACGTCCTGCACCCGTTTCCACGCGTCGAGATCGGTGTCCAGGATCGAGTCGTCCTCGGGCGGTGAGATGCCGGCGTTGTTGAAGCAGATGTCCAGCCCGCCGAAGTGGGTGATCGCCTCGGCGTACATCGCTTGGACGTCGTCGGCGGAGGTCACGTCGGCACGTACGTAGCGCCCGCCGATCTCCGTGGCGACGGCCTGGCCCGCCTCGTCGGCCATGTCGGCGACCACGACGTGCGCACCCTCGGCCGCGAACCGGCGGGCGGTCGCCGCGCCGATGCCTCCGGCCCCCCCGGTGATCACGGCCACCTTGCCCTCAAGCC
>JBAVXU010000193.1:0-3994 GCA_049698415.1 Mycobacteriales bacterium | reverse complement strand
GGATAAGACCAGCGCTCATAGACGGGTCGACATAAGCTATGGTTTAATCTCAGGATGGACCCCAGGCCGGCCGCCACGGTCATCGGTGACGTCGTCTCTTCCAAACTGCACCCCGACCGGGCCGCAGCGCAAGAGCGCCTGGTGGCCGCCCTCACGCGCGTGGAAGAGACGCTGCCCAGCGTGCAGCAACTCGAGGTGACTATCGGTGACGAGTTCCAGGGCGCCTACGCCACGGTCGCCGACGCCACGCTCGCGGCGTTCCTGGTCCGGCTGGACCTGTTGCCCGAGATCGACACGCGCTACGGGCTGGGATGGGGGGCCCTGACCGTGTTCGATCCGGGCCGCCGCCCGCTGTCGCAGGACGGCCCGGCGTGGTGGGCCGCTCGCAGTGCCATCGGTGAGGTCAAGCGTCGCACCGCGCAACCGCGGTCGCGCTCGTTGCGGACGTGGTACGCCGGCGCCGAGACAGAGTCGGTCACGAATCCCGGGCCGGACACGAATCCCGGGCCGGACACGAATCCCGGACCGGACACGAATCCCGGGCCGGACACGTTCGTTAACGCCTTCCTGGTCTGTCGTGATGCCACGGTGGCCCGGATGAGCGCGCGTGGCGTACGACTGCTCAGGGGTCTCATGGCCGGCCTCTCGCAGGCCGACATCGCGAAATCCGAGGGCGTTTCACAGTCGGCGGTCTCCCAACAGTTGACCCGCTCCGGTGCCTACGCCATCCGCGACGCCCACGCCGAACTCTCCCGGGCCACGGCGTGACAGTCGTCGCGCTGTGGCTGCTCGCGGTCGGCGTTGCCGACCTCGTCCGGTGGTCGACCGAGCGGGCCGGTCGGATGCGTACGGTGGCCGGGCTCGCCACGGCGGCGGCCCTGACGCTCGTACTCTCAATCCTGCTCGGCTTCACGTTCTGGGCGACGCTGGCCTGGACCGTTGTGGTGGCCGCCGGCGTCGCACTGTGGCTCTTCACCTCCGACCGGGCGCTGTCCCGGACCCGGCGCACCGGTTGGTCGCTGGCGGTGATGACCGGGTATCTGCTCGGCCTGCTGGCCACCAGCGGCCTCGCACCCGAGGCGTCGGGGCCGCTGCACGAGTGGTACGTCGGCTTGCAGATCCCGGCCCTGCGTGCGCTGCCGCTGGAGAAGTTCCTGCTGAGCCTGGCGGCCCTGATCTTCTTGCAGAGCACCGCCAATCGGGTCACCCGACTCATCCTGGTGGCCGCCGGAACCCCTGCAGAGCAAGGCGAATCGACCCTTCGCGGCGGCCGGATCATCGGTCCCATGGAACGCACCCTGATCTTCGCCCTGGCAGCCACCGGGCAACTCACCGCCGCGGCAGCGGTCATCGCGGCAAAAGGCGTGCTGCGCTTTCCTGAGATCCGCTCGGCGACCGAGAACGAACACAGCGGGATCGCGTCGGTGACCGAGTACTTCCTGATCGGCACCCTGGCCAGTTGGCTGCAGGCGTTCGCTCTCACCTTGCTGCTCTAGCTGCGCCGACTTACTGTTCTCGAGTTGACCCGGCCGAGCCGCCTACGCTCTCGGTCGGCCATGCCGGTAACTCTCGTCGTCACGTTCTGGAGGGGTGGACAGGATGGCTGCATCTGTTCGGCGTCGTATCAGCCTCGTCGTAGCCGTGCCGTTGGCTATCGCCGCGGTCACCGGCCTGGCGTCCTCGGCGCCGGCAGCGGCCGCCGGGCCCGCGACATTCGTCAACTTCGAGCCGGCGGGGCTGAAGAGCTTCGGCCTCAACGAAGGCGGCGGCAGTGTCGGCACCAAGTGCCCCGGGGCGGGGGCCGCCTGCTACAACACCGCCGGCGAGCCGGCGATCCGAGCCGATGAGTTGGGCAACTTCTACGCCGCGTCGGAGAACGGCCTGGGAGCCGGCACCGAGGCTTGGAAGTCCACCGACGGCGGCCGGCATTACGTGACGTTGCCCTCGCCGGACGCCGGATCGACCAGCAACGACTCGGGCTTCGCCCCCGGTGGCGGTGACGTGGACCTCGCCGTCGGTGATGACAAGAACGCCGCAGGCTACGTCCCGGTGCACATCGCCAGTCTCAACCTGGCCAACATCGACGTGAGCAACAGCCAGGACGGCGGCAAGAGCTTCCTCCTGCAGCCCGCCGCGGCGAAGCAGGTGGGTGACGACCGGGAGTGGATCGCGGCCGACGACTCGCACCAGAACGCGCTGCAACTTCCGGTCGAAGGCGGCGACAAGGTGTGCATCTCCTACCACGACACGGTGCAGAACATCAGCGTCGACTGTGACTACAACGGTGGACTCGTGTTCCCTCAGCACAGCAACGCGATCGACGCGAGCCATGCGCCGTACCTCGTGGGCAACAACGCTATCGGCAATCTCGCGATCGCCCGGGACACCTTCGAGGGTGATCGGACGAGAGGCAATCACAACCTGTACCAGATCTTCAGCGGCCCGGCGAACCTCGCCGGGCTCACCGCCTGCGGCGGCACGGCTCCCTGCTACAACGCGGTGTACCTCGGCGTCTCCAAGGACGGCGGGGTGAGCTTCACCGACTACCCGGTGCACATCAGCCCGAACGTCCATGTCAGCTACGGCCACCAGTTCACCAACGTCAGTGTCGACCGGGCCGGCAACATCTACGCGGTCTACAGCGACGACCACAATCTCTACTACAGCTTCTCGACCACGCTGGGCACGAGCTGGAAGGGGCCGTTCAAGGTCAACGGCGCACCGGCGAACACCGCGATCTTCCCGTGGAGTGTGGCCGGCAACAACGGTGCCCTGGACATCGTCTACTACGGCACGTCACATGCACCGGCAGCGGGGGAGTCGCCGGACAACTACCCGATGTCGGCCGCGTGGCGGGTGTACTTCGCCCAGAACCTCCATGCCACCACTGCCGGATCCAGCTTCACCCAGGTCGCTGCCAGCCCGGTGAACCACTACGGCGGGGTGTGCGAGAGCGGCGTCGGGTGCACCGGAAACCGCGATCTCTACGACGACTTCGGGGTCGCTGCCAGTCCCAAGACCGGCTTGGCCTCGATCGTCTACACCGACGATCAGTATCGACCCAACAACGCGACCAATCCCAATCCGCCCGGCTGCACCGCGACGACGACCAACACCGGAAGTTGCGTCCACACCGCCTTCGCGACGCAGCTCACCGGGCTGGGCATTTTCTAGGCGAGGTCCTCAGACCTTGCGGAGGACGGTGACCACGCGTCCGAGGATGCTCGCGTGGTCACCGTCGATCGGCTCGTACGCAGGGTTGTGCGGCATCAGCCAGACGTGGCCGTCGCGTCGCTTGAAGGTCTTTACGGTGGCCTCGCCGTCGATCATGGCGGCCACGATGTCGCCGTTGTCGGCGGTGGGCTGCTGTCGCACGACCACCCAGTCGCCGTCGGTGATGGCCGCGTCGACCATGGAGTCGCCGACCACCTTGAGCAGGAACAAGGTGCCCTCGCCGACAAGTTCGCGGGGGAGCGGGAAGACGTCCTCGACGGCCTGATCGGCGAGGACCGGGCCACCCGCGGCGATCCGTCCGACCACGGGAACGAACGCCGGCCGCGGTTGCGCAGCGCGCCGGTCGGCCTCGTCGTCGGGGTCGTAGCCGGCCTGGCTTGCGCCGTCGGGACTCTCGGGCTGGCGTACGTCGACTGCGCGGGGGCGGTTCGCGTCGCGGCGGAGGAAGCCCTTGCGCTGCAGCGTGCCGAGTTGATGGGCCACGCTGCTGGTGCTGGTCAGCCCCACTGCCTCGCCGATCTCCCGCACGCTGGGTGGGTATCCCTGCCGCCGCATGTGGTCCCGGATGACGTCGAGGATGCGGCGTTGCCGGGCCGTCAGGCCGGCCTCGTCGGGCGGCCCGTCCGGGATCTCGGTCACCGAGTCAGCGGGTGTGGTGTCCACTACGGCGTCTCCTTCTCACGCGGCCGGTCCCTTTCAGGCGGCCGGGTCGGCGGCGCCGGGGCGATTGCATCCGGCTGCCCCGGACGAGGCCGAATCG
>JBAVXU010000192.1:0-3752 GCA_049698415.1 Mycobacteriales bacterium | reverse complement strand
ACAAGGGCAGCCGGTCGCGGCGGTCAGGCCTGCTTACGGGCCCGGAGCAGGACCTCGCTGAGCTCCAGCACCGTCTCGCCGTGCTTCCAGGTGCGAACCTCGCACCGGTGGCAGGCGGCCAGGCTCAACAGCGAGCCGTCGGCGACGGTCATGGTGAGCTCGGTGACCCGCTCGCTGCCACAGGCGACGCAGGGGTTGCGCCCGCCTGGGGGCAGGTTGAGCAGGGAAGAAGGTTCGGACGGCATGGCAGCTCCTGCAAAAAAAGTCGGACCCCGGATCCGCTACGGATTCAACGGATGCTGTCGAATGCCCCATCGGCCGGTTCGGCGGATTACTTGAGCGCTCAATGCACGGACGGCAGACCCCGCAGGTGACCCCGCCGGCCCACCTCGTCAGCCGGGCCTTCGACCCGGGTGCCCGCCTGGGCCGGCCGGCCCGCCTCGCGTACGGCATCTGCCAGGGCCTCGAGGTCGTCCCTGGTCGGCCGGGCCAGGGCGAATTCGCCCTCATGGCGCACAACCTCCCATCCCTTGGGGGCTGTGAGGCCGCGCGCGTGGCCCTCGCAGAGATCGTAGGAATGCGGCTCCGCGTAGGTGGCCAGCGGCCCGACGACTGCCGTCGAGTCGCTGTAGACGTAGGTGAGCGTCGCGACTGCTCCCATGGTGCAGCCGGTACGCGAGCAGCGGCGTTGAGACCTCACTTGGGGCACGGTAGCGGCCCGTACGGGCCGGACCAACGACCCTGCCCATGAGCGTGATCGTGTCGCGATCCGCGCCTGGCCACCGATCTGCTGGGTAGGGTCAGAAGGTGACCAATCGACTGCGCAGACGGGGTGCTGCTGGGCGCGACCGCCGCGGCCGCGGCATGCGCGGTCAGCTGGTGCCGGCGAACCTCCCCCTGGCGCGTAGCCGCGCTCAGCAGTTCGACGATCTCGTCCTGGACGCCGTCGAGGAGATGGAGCACCGGTGGGAGCCCGACTTGGAGGGCGTGGAGTTCGCCGTCGAGGACGTGCCTCCTGAGGTTCCCGCGTTCGACAGCGACGTGCTCGAAGACGGGCAGGTCCCACTCGCGCGGCTGCTGCCGGCCGGCGAACTGCTGCGCGGCACCCCCCCGAGGATCGTGCTCTATCGCCGTCCGCTCGAGGCTCGGGCACTCGATCCGGACGATCTCGCCGATCTGGTCCACGACGTCGTGGTCGAGCAGATCGCCCGGCTGCTGGGCAAGGACGTCGACGAGATCGACCCACCGCCGGCTATCTGACGATCGGGCTCATCGGGGTCGGCATCGGGCCGACGGGCGCATCAGGTGCAGCGAACCCGCGGATTGACGCCGTGCAGGAAGTTGAGCGGGCCGAAGAGCGTGGTCTTGACCGCGCTCGCCCCGGCGGAGCAACTGTTGTCCGCCGCCCTGACGTACCCCCGGTTGTAGGCGAAGGTGAAGCCGATTGCCGCCCAGATCAGGACGATGACAACGAGGGTGGGGATACCGCGACGCATGAAAGTGCCTCTTTCCTCGGTGGCCGCATGCCGAGACTCCTCATTGCCGCTGCAGCGGCGTCAAAACTCGCCGGAGCGGCCCGACTGGGATCAGCCCGCGCTCTTGTCCTCGATCTCCCAGGCATGGTCGAGGACGTGCCAGGCGGTCCGGCGAACCAGGTAGCGAACCGGCCAGGCGGTCTGCCCGGGCGGGGTGCGGATCGCGGCCGAGATGGCCGCACGCTGCTCCGCCCACGGCGTGCGCGGCGGGACCCTGACCCCGAGCTTGCGCCCATAGCTGCGTTCGGCCTCGCGGACGTGATCGACGACGGCGTCGCGGTCGCGGCCGCCGCCCCTCGGACCTTTGCGCAATTCTGCCGGTGAGGCGGCAGCCACCTCGTCAAAACGCTCCCAGCAGGCTATGAGCAGGTCCGCCAGCCGGCCGGCCTCGGCGCTTTCCAGCGGGTCGTCGTCGAACCGGCTCCTCGCGTCCGGAGCTCCGAAGTCGGTGGTCGCGTTTCCCGGCACCCGATCGACGACGCGCGGCTCGCCCGGACGGAAGGGGCGGCCCGCTATCAGGGCGTAGCGGTCCTGGTAGTCGAGGAGTGCATCGATCGCCGCGTGCTCACCCTTGCCGCGGCGGCACCAGCCGGGCCAGTCGACGGCCGAGGCGAACACCCACGTCCTGCCCAACTCGAGCAGGATCCGGTTGTGACTCGGCGCTGCAGACCCCATGGTGGGAGATGGTTACGCGGGGAATGATGCAGAGCAAGCCTGGGCGAACGCGCTCAGCCGATCCCGCGCTTGAGGCGACGCCGCTCCCGCTCTGACAGGCCGCCCCAGATGCCGAAGCGCTCGTCATGGGCGAGGGCGTACTCCAAGCACTCGGTCTTGACCTCACAGCCGGTGCAGATCCGCTTGGCCTCCCGGGTCGAGCCGCCCTTCTCCGGGAAGAAGGCCTCGGGATCGGTCTGGGCGCAGAGCGCCTGCTCCTGCCACTCGGGTGGATCGTCGCTGCCGAAACCGTCAGGTGTCTCCGTCAGCAAGAACCCGTCCCTTTCGGAGCTTTCCACGCGCCCCCACCACCTCTCGACCCGGTAACCCGCGCCGCGGATTTCCCCCAGCGGCGTCGACTCACACTGGTGAAATTACACGCGCGTCACTACGAGGAAGTCAAGCGGAACCGTGATATTGGGTCGACTCCCCCTACACCGGGAGGACACCGGTGCCGCGCGACACGCCCACGACCTCGCCATAGGTGGTGGTGCGTTGCCGGACAGATCGTCCCATCCCGGTCGCCAATTCCTGCAACTCGACGATGCTGCGGTGCGACCCGTGCGTCGCGCCGGCCATCCGGCTGATCGTCTCTTCCATCAGCGTGCCGCCGAGATCGTCGACGCCCCCGGCGAGGACTTGCCGCGCACCGTCGGTGCCGAGTTTGACCCACGAGCACTGCACGTGGTCGATCCTGCCGTGCAACATCAGCCTGGCGACGGCGTGCACCGCGCGGTTCTCGTCGACCGTCGGTCCGGGCCGGGCCAGGCCGGCGAGATAGATCGGCGCGTTGTGGTGGATGAACGGGAGCGGAACGAACTCGGTGAACCCGCCCGTGCGGTCCTGGATCCCCGTCAGCACGCGCAGGTGGGCCACCCAGTGCGCAGGCTTGTCCACGTGGCCGTACATCATCGTCGAACTCGACCGGATGCCGAGTTCGTGTGCCGTGGTGACCACCTCGACCCAGGTCGCAGCAGGCAGTTTGCCTTTGGTGAGCACCCAGCGGACGTCGTCGTCGAGGATCTCGGCCGCGGTCCCCGGGATGGTGTCCACTCCGGACTCCTTGGCCCGCACCAACCAGTCACGGATCGACAGGCCGGTACGCGCCGCGCCGTTGGCCACCTCCATCGGTGAGAAGGCGTGGACGTGCATCTGCGGAACCCGGCGCTTGACCTCGGCGGCCAGGTCGAAGTACGCGGTGCCCGGCAGGTCGGGGTGGATGCCGCCCTGCATGCAGACCTCGGTGGCGCCCACGGCCCATGCCTGCGCCGCCCGGTCGCCGACCTGCTCGAGCGACAAGGTGTAGGAGTCGGCGTCGCTGCGGCGCTGGGCGAACGCACAGAACCTGCAGCCGGTGTAGCAGACGTTGGTGAAGTTGATGTTGCGGTTGACCACATAGGTCACGGTGTCGCCGACCGTGTCACGCCGGACGTCGTCGGCCAGCCGGCAGAGTTCGTCCAGCGCCGCCCCGCGCGCACCGAGCAGGGCTTCGTACTGCTGGTC
>JBAVXU010000191.1:0-1569 GCA_049698415.1 Mycobacteriales bacterium | reverse complement strand
CGCATCGAGGGGGTCAGGGGTTCGAATCCCCTCAGCTCCACCACGTAGGCCGGGAGGCTCGGATGGAGAAGTCCTCGCTGACAGCTCTAGCTCGCCAGCAACTCGAACTTGCGGAAAGCGCGTCCAGCGGCCGAAGCGCGCACACCGTTTACGGCGGCCACGAGCACGTACTGCGGCAGACCGTCATCGCACTGGCCGCCGGCGCCGCCCTGAACGAGCACGAGAATCCGGGTGAGGCAACCGTTCATGTCCTCAGCGGTCGGGTCCGTCTGACGACTGGTGAGAACGGATGGGAGGGCTCGCCGGGTGATCTGCTGACCGTGCCTGACACCCGGCACTCGCTTGAAGCGCTCGAATCCTCGACGATTCTGCTCACCGTTGCCAAGGAGCGATCTTGAGCGATGCCACCCAGGGACGAACACGCCCAGCGACGGGCGAGGCGACATCCCATGCGGAAGCCGTCACCGCGGGGAATCCGGCGGCATCGCCTGGGAGCCCGCCCCGCTTGTCCCACGTCCACCTGGCTGCCGCTCAGGCCGAGACCATGGCCAGCTCACGCCGCGACTACGGACTTGCCGCACGAGCGCTGTTCGCGGCCCTGGATGCCTTGTACGGCAAGCGTCGCACTCTGTCGAAGTTCAAGGTGCTTGAGCTCGTCGCGCGGGTGCCCTACCAGGCGTGGGAGCAAGCTGCCTACATCGCGGTCACACACGTGCACCAGCGGACCGGCCTGGCTCGGCGCATTCACGACCGGATCGTTCAGTCTCGCGCCGAACAGGACAACGAACAGTGGCACCTGTTGATCCTGGACGAGCTCATCGCGCGGTCCGGGACTCGCGAGGGAAGACTGAGGTACTTCTGGCTGCCGCAGGCGATCGCCTTCCTCTACTACCAGGTGTCCTGGCTGACGTTCGTCGTCCGACCGAAATGGTCCTACCGACTCAACGCCGACTTCGAGGATCACGCCGAGCACGAGTACGCCGCCCTGGTCAGCGAGCACCCCGAGTGGGAAAGCATGCCCTTCGTGTCGCAGTTCACCGCCGACTACGGAAACTACGAATCCCTGGCCGACATGTTCCGCCAGATCGGCCACGACGAGCGGGTGCACAAGCAGGAGAGCGAGGCGCAGCTGGCACAGCCCCGCTTCCACTGATCACCCACCGGGCAGATGGGAGCGGAGGCTGCGGGAGTCGGCACACTGCTTCCCGAAACTCATTGGAGTCGACCTCGGCGGCGGGTCAGACTGACGTCATGACCTCACGCGTCTCGCACACCACGTTCGACTGCGCCAACGCGTACGGACTGTCCGAGTGGTGGAAGGCGGTCCTGGACTACGTCGACGTCGAGGACGACCCCAACGAGCCGGGTGACGAGCAGTGCATGATTCTGAGCCGCGATGGATCTCATCGGCTGCTGTTCATCGAGGTCACCGACGAGAAGACGACCAAGAATCGCCTGCACCTTGACCTCGAACCGGTCGACGGCCGACGGGACGACGAGTTCGCCCGACTGGTCGCCCTCGGAGCGGTCGAGGTCGCGGACCACCGGGGGAAGTACGGCCCGGGCACG
>JBAVXU010000190.1:0-2917 GCA_049698415.1 Mycobacteriales bacterium | reverse complement strand
GTCCGAGCCAGTGACCAGGGCGGCCATCGCGGCGGGATCATCGACGGCCAGCCGCCGAAGGGCGGGGTGGACCGACAGCGCCACCGCCGCCTGCTCGAGCGCCGTCGCGAGTGGCAGCCCGGAGCACTCGCGGGCGATCGCCTCGACCTGCGAGGTGACCAGGGCCGACCAGACGTCGTTCTTGGTGCGGAAGTGGTTGTAGAGCGTCGCCTTGGCCACTCCGGCGAAGCCGGCGACGTCGGCCATCGTGGTGCGCGCCGGACCCCGCTGTTGTACGGCCCGCAGCGCGGCGTCGAGCAGCCGAGCGCGGGTGCGGGCCATGGCGTTGCCCGACCTGGCCCGAGTGCCCGGAGCGCGCACGGGCGCGGCAGAAATGGTGCCGGAGTCGATCGGAGCGGGGTTCGTGGGACCGAACACGCCGGAGGCCGCCGTCAGGCGGCGACGACGACGCGCCCCTGCAACGCCTCGGGAGTGCCTCCGGCGGGATCGAGGTCGGGAACGCCCGCCGACTCCTCCATCCGGAACGTGTCGCGCACGTCGTTGAGAACGTCAGAAAGCGGCACGCCAAGCGCGCCGCAGATCGATGCCAGCAGCTCCGAGGAGGCTTCCTTCTGGCCGCGCTCGATCTCGGAGAGGTAGCCCAGGCTGACCCGGGCATCGGAGGACACCTCACGCAGGGTCCGCTGCTGGCCGAGGCGGCGCGCACGCAGGGTCTCACCGATGACAGTCCGTAGTAGCAACATCGCGCGACCTCCTCCCGAGCTCCTCGTCGTCTCGTCACCGTACCTCTCGGCACCGACGCCCACACGCTTGACCGTACGTGTCCGCCATTGGCGTAACGCTCAGCGGCCACTCAGTCTTCCGCCGCCAGGACGCACTCGGAGAGCGCCTGGAGGGCGGCCTGCACCGCCCCAGAACGTACGTCCGCCCGCTCTCCACGGATGTCGAGGCGGTCGACGGATGCCAGCCGGTCCCCACGTGCGACCGCGACGAAGACGGTGCCCACCCGGTGGCCGCCCTGGGTCTCCGGTCCGGCGACTCCGGTCACCCCGACCCCCCAGTCGGCGCCGCATCTGTGGGACACGCCCATGGCCAGGGCGGCCGCGACCTCCTCGTGCACGGGACCGTGCTCTGCCAGGACTGCGGCGGGTACCCCGGCCAGCACGGATTTGAGGTCGGTGGCATAGACGACCAGCCCGCCGCGGAAGGTCGTGCTCGCACCGGCCGTCTCGGTGAGGCTGGCAGCCAGCAGGCCACCGGTGAGTGACTCGGCGACGGCGACGGTCTCGCCGCGCCGCCGCAGCGCAGCATGGATCCCGGCAGCCGGGTCCGTCACGACCCCGGTCGCGGCCGGTTGGCCCGACGCGCGTTGCGCTGGGCGATCGCCCGGGCACTGGTGGAGCGCAGCCGTAGTGCACGCACGACGTAATCAACCCCGGTGACCAGGGTGATCGCGACTGCGGCCGCCATGACGCAGCCCCGGCCGCTGGCCGCCCAACCGGTGAGCGGGAGGACGTACAGCCCGATGGCGAGGACCTGCAGCACCGTCTTGACCTTGCCGCCGCGACTGGCCGGGATCACTCCGTGCCTGATGACCCAGAACCGCAGCGCGGTCACGCCGATCTCCCGGGCCAGGACCGCCCCCGTCACCCACCACGGCAACTCGCCGAGAATCGACAGGGCGATCAGCGCGGTGCCGATCAGGGCCTTGTCGGCGATCGGGTCGGCCACCGTGCCGAATGCCGTCACGAGGTTGCGGCGACGGGCGACCTGACCGTCGACGTGGTCGGTGAACGACGCGAACGCGAAGGTCACCGCGGCGAACGTGCGCCACACGCTACGGTCGCCGTCGCCGGCCAGCAGGAGTGCGCCGAAGACGGGTACGAGGAGCAGGCGCAGCATGGTGAGGGCGTTGGCGACGTTGGCGATCGGGGCGCCGCTGGGCGGGGCGGCGATGGGATCGACATCGACCGGATCGGCCCCTTCGTGAGCGCGCTCGACGGCAGCCGGGTCGAGCCGCCCCGGGTTCGAATGCCGTGAGGCCGGAACGGGATCGGTCATGACCGGTGGGCCGGTGCGCTGTCGGCGATGCTGTGCAGGTGCGCGGTCAGATCGACGCCCTCGGTGGACACGACCGAGGCTCGGACGAGATCGCCGACCCCCATCCCTGGGCCGATGACCGTCGTGGCTCCGTCGACCTCCGGACCCTGGTGCGCCGCGCGGCCCTCCGCGATGTCGCCGTTCACCTCCTCGACGAGCACCTCGACGATGCTGCCCACCCGGTCCTCTGCCCGCTGCGCCATCAACTCCTCGACCAGCCGCGACATCCGCTCGACACGACGGCCGACGGTGGGCTGCGCCACCTTGGCCGACAGGTCCTCGGCCTCGGTGCCGTCCTCGTCGGAGTAGCCGAACACCCCGACCGCGTCGAGCCGGGCGGCTTCGAGGAAGCGCTGCAGTTCGGCGATGTCGGCCCGGGTCTCTCCGGGAAAGCCGACGATCACGTTCGAGCGGGCCCCGGCGTCGGGGACCAGCGAGCGGATGGACTCGAGCAGGGTCAGGAAACGTTCGGTCGAACCGAACCGCCGCATCCGCCGCAGCACCGGCTCGCTGGCGTGCTGGAACGACAGGTCGAAGTACGCCGCGACACCTGGCGTGCCCGCGATGGCTTCGACCAGGGTCGGCCGCAGCTCAGCCGGCTGGAGGTAGGAGACGCGCACCCGGACGATCCCGGGGATGCCGGCCAGTTCGGGAAGCAGCGTCTCGAGCAGCCGCACGTCGCCGAGGTCCTTGCCGTACGACGTGGAGTTCTCGCTAACCAGGACGAGCTCGCGCACTCCCTGCTCGGTCAGCCACCTCGCCTCGGTGAGGATGTCGGAGCGCCGCCGGGAGACGAACGACCCGCGGAACGACGGGA
>JBAVXU010000189.1:0-10423 GCA_049698415.1 Mycobacteriales bacterium | reverse complement strand
GTGCCCGGGCTGCCCGACGGCCGCGCCTACGGCATCCGGTTGTCCCTCTCCGAGGTCAAGGGCATCACCGAGGCCGAGGTCAGCAGGATCGTGGCCGGTCGCCCCTTCCACTCACTCGCCGATTTCTGGCACCGTGCCGCGGTGTCCCGGCCGGTCGCCGAGCGGCTGGTCGTGGCCGGTGGGTTCGACAGCCTGTACGACATCAGCCGGTCGTTGCCGGTGCGCCGGCGTGGCCAGCTGACGCGTCGTGACCTGCTGCTCCAGGTGGCCGAGCTGGACCAGTGGTCGCGCGGTGTGCGCCGCTCGGCCCGGGCGGCGGCACCGCGATCGGCGGGGCGCCGGCGTGCGGCGACGGGCGAGGACTCGATCCGCGGCCGGGCTGCCGGGCAGTCCCAGGCCACGGCGCCGGTGGCGCCCGTCGACATCCAGTTGAGCCTGGAGTTGGGCGATGACCCGGGGCGCACCCTGTTGTCGGGGCTGCCCGAGATGACCGACACCGAGCGGGTGCACGCCGAGCTCGAAGTGCTCGGGCTGGACGTGAGCCACCACATCCTCGACACCTACGAGCCGCTCCTGGCCGCGATGGGTGTGACGCGTGCCCGCAACCTGCTGTCCTGCCGCAGTCGGTCGGAGGTGCTGGTCGCCGGTGTCAAGGTCGCCACCCAGACCCCGCCGATCCGGTCCGGTCGCCGGGTCGTGTTCGTCACCCTCGACGATGCCACCGGCCCCATCGATGCGACCTTCTTCGAGGATGCGCAGGTCGGCTACGCGAGCACGATCTTCCATTCCTGGCTGCTCGTCATCCGTGGCGTGCTCCGCCGTACCGGCCCGCGCGGGGTATCCATCCGGGCCACCGGCTGCTGGGAGCTCCCCACCTTGCGCGAGGCATGGGAGAGCGACGGGCGCGCGGGCATCGACGAGGCCATGCAGACCCCGGTGCCACTCACCGAGGATGCCGTGCACGGTGCCGCTGAGAGCCGGTCGACCCGGCCGGTGGTCGTCCGGCCCAGGCCGGTGTTCGTCTCGGCCACCGGCTTCCGGCTCTCCCCGTACGCCGACATCAAGCCGCCGGGGGAGTCGGCCAAGGAGGCGCCGCGCAAGCTGTGGCACTCGAGCCCGGGCAGCTCCGGTGGCTAGCCGGATGCGCGAGAGGCGACGACCGGCCACGCCAGATGGCCGGTCGTGTCGGCGGTCGCCGATACGCTCGCGGTGCGATCACGGCGAAGGAAGGCTCGGCAAAGGAAGGCTCAGGGTGTCCGACCGCAGCGCGTCAGACAGCAGGGTGTCAGAGGTCACGCCCCATGCCACACCGCGCACTGCCGTCGTCTGGGCGGTGCTGCGCGCCGAGCTCGACCGGCGTCCCGCCGGCCCGCTCCAAATCCTCGACGCCGGCGGCGGCAGTGGCCAGTTCGCGGTGCCACTGGCAGAGCTCGGCCACCGTGTCACCGTCGTCGATGCCAGCCCCGATGCCCTCGCCGCCCTCGAGCGCCGGGCCGCCGAGCGCGGGGTGGGTGAGTGGATCACCGGCGTGCAGGGCGACGCCGACAGCATCCTGCACGTCGTCGAGCCGGCCAGCCAGGACATCGTCCTGTGCCACAGCGTGCTCGAGGTCGTCGACGAGCCGGCCGCCGTGCTCGGCCCGGTGGCCCAGGCTGTCCGGCCGGGCGGCTGCGCCAGCATCCTGCTCGCCAACCGCCACGCGACGGTTCTCTCGCGCGCACTCGGCGGTCACTTCGCCGATGCCGCTCACGCCCTCGGTGACCCGGACGGGCGGTGGGGGCCGGCCGACGTCGCCTTGCGGCGCTACGACCTCGCCGAGGCCACCGACCTGCTGGCCGCAGCCGGACTCGATGTCGAATCCGTGCATGGCGTTCGTGTCGTGGCCGACCTGGTCCCGGGCGCACTGCTGGACTCCGAGCCGGGTGCGATCGAGGCATTGCTCGAACTCGAGGTTGCCGCCTCCGCGCGGTCGCCCTATCGAGAGATCGCGACCCAGCTGCACCTGCTGGCCCGCCGGCCATGAGCCGCAAGGGCCCCCCGCCCAGCGGGCCGCCCACCGGGCCGGCCGCCGACGACGAGGGCTGCACGATCCTGCACGTCGACATGGACGCGTTCTACGCCATGGTGGAGTTGCGCAGCCGACCCGAGCTGCGCGGGAAGCCGGTCATCGTCGCAGGCGGTTCGCGCGGGGTGGTGCTGTCGGCGACCTACGAGGCTCGCGCGTTCGGCGTGCGCAGTGCCATGCCGGTGATGCGGGCCCGTCGCCTCTGTCCCCAGGCCACTGTGGTGGCGCCGGACCACCGGGCCTATTCCGCATCCTCCAAGGGCGTCATGGAGGTGTTCCGGTCGGTCACCCCGCTGGTCGAGCCGCTGTCCCTCGACGAGGCGTTCCTCGACGTGAGCGGGGCACGGCGCCGGCTCGGCCGCCCGGTCGCCATCGCCGAGCTCATCCGCGGCCGGATCGCCGACGAGCAGGGCATCACCTGCTCGGTAGGGGTGGCCACCACCAAGTTCGTCGCCAAGCTCGCATCGGCCCGGTGCAAGCCCGACGGCCTCCTTGTCGTCCCGGCTGACGGAGTTGTCGGGTTCTTGCACCCGCTGCCGGTGGGCGCGCTATGGGGTGTGGGCGAACGCACCGAGGAACAACTCCTGCGGCTCGGGCTCAAGACCGTGGGCGACATCGCCAACACCCCGGTCGGCACTCTGCGGCGGGCCGTCGGGGAGGCGGCGGGGAGTCATCTGCACGCGCTCGCCTGGGGTCGCGACTCACGCGGCGTCGTGCCGTACGAGCCGGACAAGAGCATCGGTGCCGAGGAGACGTTCGCCACCGACATCGACGATCCCGATGTCGTGCGCCGCGAACTGCTCCGGCTGGCCGAGCGCACCGCGGCCCGGCTGCGGGCCACCGGTCAGCTCGGTCGGACCGTCAGCATCAAGGTGCGCTTCGCCGACTTCACCACGATCACCCGAGCCCGCACCCTCGACGTGCCGACCGACGTTGGCCGCCAGGTCTACGACACCGCCCGGTCGCTGTTCGACGGCCTCGGTCTGCAGCGGGCCCGGCTCAGACTGGTGGGGGTACGCGTCGAAGGTCTGATGCCGGGTGCGACAGCGGCCGAGCAACTTCTGCTCGGCGCCCCCGAAAACGGCTGGCGCGAGGCGGAGCAGGCGGTGGATCGAGCCTCACTGCGGTTCGGTGCAGGCGCCGTACGCCCGGCCGCCCTGGTCGACCCGGACACCGATCCGCACCGGGCCGGAGGCCGCGAGAGACCGGCCGCACCAGGTGGGATGCGCGCATTGCCCGGACTTTCGGCCCCATCCAAGTGACCAATTCCAAGCCTCTACCTTTCCGACGTGCGAATGCCCTCGTAGACTGGAAGGCATCCTCCGCGCGGTAGGCGCCGTCGGAGACTCAGCCAGGGGAGGAGTCCGTGCCTCTCTCAGAGCATGAGCAAAGACTGCTCGACCAGATCGAACGCGCGCTGTACGCCGACGACCCCAAGTTCGCCTCGGCGGTGCGTGCCTCCGATCCGCGCAACCGCGCCCGTCGGCGCCTCTGGCTTTCCGGGTTCCTTTTCGTGGTCGGTCTGTCGGCGCTCTTCGCCGGCGTCATCGTCGGCCAGCAGGGCGGGACTGCCGTCGGCCTGGCCGGGTTCCTCATCATGTTCGCTGCCGCGGTGCTGGCCGCGACGAGTTGGAAGCGGCTCAACGGCCGCGAGCCGCTGCGCGTCGTCGGCAGTGACAAGCCCGGTCGCACCCGGCCTCGCCGGGTGTCATTGATCGAGCGGATGGAGCAGCGCTGGCGTCGCCGCGACGAAGAGGGCGGCCGCTGATCTGCCACTGCACGCGGCAGCATCTGCTGGTCTGCGTCAGCCTGATCTGCCGGGAGCGACCCGGCCCAGCACGACCCGCCTGACCGTGGCCAGCCCGGCATCGATGCCGTTGAGCAGATTCGCAGCGCCGAGACCGCTCTGCCGGCTGGCCGCGCTGGTGACCGATGCCGGCATCAGTCGCGCGCGTAGCCGCTGACCTCGTCCGGCCTCGGCCAGAAGTGCGGACACCACCCGGCGGGCAGCCTGCGGCATGTCCGCGTCCGGACGCTGACTGCGGGAGTACCGTGCGCGCTCCTCGGCCCGCGCCAGCAGGCTCAGGTCAGCCATCGCCGCACGGTTGAGATAACCGTCACGCGAGAGCCGGGCAGCCGTCAGTCGCGGAGTCTCGGCCCCGTCGAGCGCGAGCCCGAGGTCGTGGGCGACCGCCAGCACCTCATCCCAAGCGGCGTGGGCGGCAGCCCGCGGATCGTCGGCGGCAACCCGTCGCCATCTCCGACGCCGCAACCACACCCGGGCCGACATCGGAGTCACCAACGCCACCAGGCCCAGTCCCAGCACCAGCAGCCACCAACCCGTGTAGTCGCGTGGCGGCGGAGGCGGTGGGACCGCTGCGCCGTCGACATCGGGTCCGACGCCGCGCAGGCCGAGGTTCTCACGCTGCTGTCGCTGCGCGGCGGTCAGCGACGACGACGCCCCGGGAACGGGTGATGCCCCCGGCGATGTGCTGCCGACCGGAGCCGGCGGGGACGTGTAGGTGAGGGCGGTGGCTCGTCCCACCCCGGAAAGCGGAGTCGGGTCCCATGGCACCCAGCCCACGTTCTGGAAGTAGATCTCCACCCACGCGTGGGCGTCGTTGGTCGTCACCGACCAGTAGCCGCGCTTCTGCACTCCCTTGGTGTAGCCGATGGCGACTCGCGCCGGCACTCCGGCGTAGCGCGCCATGGCCGCCATCGCCGAGGCGTACTGCTCGCAGTAGCCCCGCTTGTTGTCCAGGAAATCCACCAACGCGCTGCCGCTGTTTCCGGGCTCGGTCGACGTGGTGTACGTGAAACCGTTGGCAGGATTACGGAAGTACGCATAGATCGCGAGGGTCTTGTCGTACGCCGACGTCTTGCCGCGCACGATGTTCGCGACCCGCCTGGCGATCTCGGGCTCGCGCGGCACCTCGCCGAGGCCGTACTTCGTCTGGAGGTCGGCCGCGGCGTCGGGGGCGCTCTTGAGCAGGTCGACCAAGGCGGGGTTGGACTGATCGAGCGTCACCGACGTGAACTTGTAGCTCAGGTCGCGGGTGTTCGTCCGATTGCTGAACACCGTCCCGCTCGGCCGGTCGTATCGCCAGTCGCCCCGGACGTCGACCTTGCTCGGCTCGGCGTAGACCGGGAGGTACTGAGAGTCGTCGAGGCCGCGCACATCGATCTGGGTCGAGATCTTCTGCGTCGGCACGGAGTCACCGATGCCCGGGCGGGGCAGGCCTGAGGCGGTGCGGCGAGCCTTGCTGCTGGAGAACGGATCCTGCTGCCAGCCGGAGCGGGTGAAGGTGTCGAGCGTCGTCACCCGCAGATAGAACGGCTCGGGATCGTTGGTCTTGACCCGAAGTAACTCGACCGGCTGGTTGCGGCGAAGTTGGCCGCGCAACTGGGTGATGGGATTGAGCGCCTGAGCGGCGCCTGTTCCGGCGCCCGGTCCGTTGCCGTCACCGCCGCCGATGCCGCCCAGCCCGCCAGTGTGGATGAACGGCACCAGGGCCGGCAGCAGCACGGCGAATCCGATTGCGACAGCGCCGATCCGGCGTCCGACCGCGGCCATCGGTGCGCCCTCGAGCGGGTCGGGACGCCACACCTGGCCGCTGGACGCGCCGGCGAAGGGGCGTCCCCAGCGCGATGCCCGCTCACGGCCCTCGGAGAGGAGCAGGACGAGATATCCGGAGGCTGCAACAGCGAACGGTAACCAGCCAAGGCCGTCGCGCACGACGGCGACGGGTACGGCGAACATCGCGAGCATCGGAAGCCCGGCGAGAGAAGCCCGGCCCAACGTGACGGCCAGCGCGTCGACGAGGATCGCGACCAGGCCGACGCCGAGAACGATCAACAGCAGCAGGCCGCGACGAGCCGGCACGGGTACGGCGAGCTGAACGATGTCGGTGAAGGCCGCATTGATCTGGTCGCCGATCCGGGCGGCCGTGGCGGACGTGGGAACGACGCCGAAGAAGTGTGTCTTGCCGCCGAACGCCGCACTCACCAGCAGGGCCAGCGCCGCAAGGTTGACCAGTGGGACCAACGGGGCAGGGATACGAACCGCCCGCGAGATCAACGCGGAGGCGGTCACGACGCCGACGCTGAGCAGGGCCAACGAGAGCCACCGGAACGAGTCGAAGAGCGGGGCCAGCGGCGCGCAAGCGAGCAGGGTCGCCACACCGCAGGCGAGTGTCAACCGCCGCCGGCCGTTCATCGGGCACCGACGGCCGAGTTGGCGTCCTGAGCGCCCGGGCGCAGTGCGGCGCGCCCCCACAGCGCTGGCAGCAGTGTGCCGTGACGTGCCTGGAGCACTCGCCAGCCACTTCCCGCAAGCAACCGGACGACGCCGTTGTATTCGTTCTGGGCCTCCTCGCGCTGCCGCGGCGGCAGACTGATCCAGCTGGCGCTGTCGAGCAGGATGGCGATGCCGACCGTCGTTCCGGCGCGGGCCCGGGTCAGCACGTAGGCATCGTCGAAGTCGAGCGATCCGAGCACCGCCACGACCAGTCCTTCGCCGGAGTTGCGGCGCAGGGCGTCGACGACCCGCCCCAGCGTCTGATTGTTGGACTGCTGAACGATGGCGAGTTGGTTGAGCAGTACGGCGCCGCCGGTGCCGCCGGTGGGGGCGGCAAGGTCGGTGCCCTCGTCGGTGAGCAGCCGCAGGGAGTAGCCCCCTTCGGCAAGGTGCACGGCGATGCTCGCGGCGGCGCTGACCGCCCACTCGAAACTCGCGCCCGGACCGTCGCCGCGGTGCGCCAGCGTTCTGGTGTCCAAGGCGATGGCGGCACGGCTCTGCCACGGCTGTTCCTCGCGGCGCACCATGAGTTCGCCGGTGCGAGCTGTCGAACGCCAATGCACCTTCCGCAGGTCGTCACCGTTGCGGTATTCGCGGGTCGCGGCGTCGTCCTCGCCGTGCGTCGACACCGAACGCGCCCGGCTCTCACCGCCGCCGACCCACTCACCGCCCAGCTTCACCGCCGGTAGCGGATGGATCACCGGGGTGACGATCAGGGTGTCCTGGGAGTGGAAGCGCCGGGTCATCTCGACCATGCCGAACGGGTCGGAGAGCCGGACCGACAGCGGCCCGATCACGTACCGTCCGCGCACATCGGCCCGCACCGGATAGCGAACGGTGCGGATCTCGCGGGGCCGCACCCGGTCGAGGACGAAGCGCGGGCGGCCGCCCAAGGTATAGGGGAGCGTGTCCTCCATCAGCATGACACCGGTGGGGAGCAGAGAGACGTTCTCGAGGCGGAGCACCACCGATGCCTGATGCCCGACGGGCACGAGCGCGGGCTCGAGCCGTCGACTGCAGCCGAGGCGGTAGCGGGTGCGATAGACGATCGCGGTCGCGGCCAGCGGCAGAATGATCAGGAAGATCGCGACGCGGAGCAGGTCGCGCTCACTGAGCACCAGCGCGCACAGGGCGGCAGCGACACCGGCGGCGAGGAAGCTCCGCCCGCGGGTGGTCAGCTCGCTCAGCGCAGCTCGCACTAAGCGTTCCCGTGCCTGGTATCCACCCGGCCGACCGGCACCGGCACGAGGCCGACGATGTCTCGTACGACCTCTTCGGGCATCCGCCGCGCGATCTGAGCCTCCGGGGTGGGCAGCAACCGGTGGGCCAGGACGGGCCCGGCGAGGGCTTGGAGGTCATCGGGCAGGACGAAGTCGCGCCCGTCGAGCGCGGCGGTGGCCCGCGCCGTGCGGACGAGGTGCAACGTGGCCCGCGGTGACGCGCCCAGCCGCAGGTCGGCGGACTTGCGGGTGGCCGTGACGAGATCGATGGCGTAGCGGCGCACCGCCTCGGCGACGTGCACGCCCTGTGCTGTCGCGATCAGCCGCCGGATCTCGGCCGCATCCGACACCGGGCGCAGGGTGTCGAGCGGATCGGTGCGACCGTGCGCATCGATCATCTCGAGCTCGGCGCCCGCGTCGGGGTAGCCCATCGCCAGGCGAACAGTGAAGCGGTCGCGCTGTGCCTCCGGCAGGGGATAGGTGCCTTCCATCTCGATCGGGTTCTGCGTCGCGATCACCATGAACGGCGACTGGAGTTCGTACGTGGTGCCGTCGACGGTCACCTGACGCTCTTCCATGCACTCCAGCAGAGCCGACTGGGTCTTCGGCGAGGCGCGGTTGATCTCGTCACCGACCACCAGGTTGGCGAAGACCGCGCCCGGCTTGAACTCGAAGTTGCGAGTGTCCTGGTTGTAGACCGACACCCCGGTGACGTCGCTCGGCAGCAGGTCGGGGGTGAACTGGATCCGGCGCACCGAGCAGTCGATCGAGCGAGCCAGGGCCTTGGCCAGCTTGGTCTTGCCGACGCCGGGCACGTCCTCGATCAACAGGTGTCCCTCGGCGAGCATCACGGCCAGCGCGAGGCGCACCGTTGAGTCCTTGCCCTCGATGACTCGCTCGATGTTGGTCACGATGCGACCGGTGGCCTCCAGCAGGCCGTCGAGATCCAACGCCGCTCCGTCGTAGTCCTCGAGAGTGCCCTGCGTCACCGATGTGCCTCCTTGGCCGTGTGCGGATCCCTACTCCGGTCCATGTCGAGAGGCATCTTCCCAATCTATGTGCGCCGCAGGCCAAGCGCTCGCGAACCTTTGCCAATTTGCAGCCGAACGGTGCGCGGCCCCGCGCTGTTGCCGGCGCACCTTCGCGGTCCGAGGGTCCCGGCCGGCGCCACCGGACGTGCCGGGGGAGGGCACGCCCGCAGACACTCGTGTTTTGACAACGATGTGGGGGAAAGTGGGGTACGGTGGCGCACGGTGGGGAACTGAGTCCGGGTCAGCCAGCAGCGTGGCAGGTGAAAGGGAGGGGTGGGGCGGATGTTTCTCGGCACTCATTCCCCACGCCTGGACGAGAAGGGCCGGCTGTTCCTGCCGGCGAAGTTCCGCGACGAGTTGGCCGACGGTCTGGTCATCACCAAGGGCCAGGAACGCTGCCTGTACGTCTTCCCGCTCGAGGAGTTCGGCCGGATCACCGATCGGCTGGCGGGTGCTCCCGTGACCGCCAAGGCGGTGCGGGACTACACCCGGGTGTTCTTCGCCAGCGCGTCGGACGAACGGCCGGACAAGCAGGGCCGCATCACGATCCCCACCCCGCTGCGCACGTACGCGGGCCTGACTAAGGACTGCGTCGTCATCGGGCAGAACACCCGGGTCGAGATCTGGGACCGAGCGGCGTGGGAGAGCTACGAGTCCGAGCAGGAGCAGGCGTTCTCCGACCTCTCGGAGGAGGTGCTGCCCGGGGGCCTTTGACGGTCAGTGGCAGAGCAGTCGCCAGTGCTGCGTGATCTCCGCCCGCCACCGTTCCTGACGCACCTTCCCCGGCGCCAGGGGCTGTTGCGGACGGGGATCAGGCAGCACCGCACAACTGCACAGGTCAATCCGGACGGCATGAAGGGTCGAGATGTCGAGCGAGAACGAGTACGGCGATGCGTCACCGGCACACGTGCCGGTGATGCTGGACCGGGTTCTCGCCCTGCTGGCACCCGCCCTGGACCGCGGTCCCGCTGTGCTGGTCGACGCGACCTTGGGCATGGGGGGGCATGCGGACGCGCTCCTGGCCGCCCACTCGGACCTGACCGTGGTGGGGCTCGACCGCGACCGGGACGCCCTGCACCGCAGCACCCTGCGACTGGCCGCCTACGCAGACCGCGCGAACCTCGTGCACGCGGTCTACGACGAGATCGCCGACGTCCTGACGACATTGGGCATCGAACACGTTGACGGCGTGCTCTTCGATCTCGGCGTTTCCTCGCTGCAACTCGACGAGACGGCCCGAGGATTCTCGTACTCCCGCGATGCGGCCCTCGACATGCGGATGGACCCGTCGACGGGGCCGAGTGCCGAGGATGTCGTCAACGACTACTCCAGCGCCGAACTGACGAGGATCCTTCGGGAGTACGGCGAGGAGCGGTTCGCCCACCGGGTCGCCGCGGCCATCGTCCGGGAGCGGGAGCACAGCCGTCTCACCTCGACCTCCCGGCTGGCCGACATCGTTCGTGACGCGATCCCTGCTGCGACCCGGCGCACCGGAGGCCATCCGGCCAAGCGCACCTTTCAGGCATTGCGGATCGAGGTCAACCGCGAACTCGAAGCGCTCCGGTCGGCACTGCCGACGGCGATCGAACTGCTCACGGTCGGCGGGCGGATCGTCGTGCTGTCCTATCACTCCCTCGAGGACCGCATCGTCAAGAGAGTCCTCGCCGCTAGTGCGGCCAACCGGACGCCGGTCGGGCTGCCTGTCGCACTGCCCGGCATGGAGCCTCAGCTGCGCCTGCTCACCCGCGGGGCCGAGACGCCCTCGGAGTCCGAGCTCGCCGCCAACCCCCGGTCCGCGTCTGCCCGGCTG
>JBAVXU010000188.1:0-4691 GCA_049698415.1 Mycobacteriales bacterium | reverse complement strand
CCGTCACGCTGCGCAACCTGCACGCCTACTACGGCGACTCACACGCCGTGAACGGCGTGTGGCTCGAGTTCCCGGCCAACGAGGTGACGGCCATCATCGGCCCCTCGGGGTGCGGCAAGTCGACGATGGTGCGCTGCATCAACCGGATGCACGAGGAGATCCCCGGGGCGCGCGCCGCGGGCACTGTGCTGCTCGACGAGCTCGACATCTACGGCGAGGACGTCGACGTGGTGGCGGTTCGCCGCGCGGTCGGCATGGTCTTCCAGAAGCCCAACCCGTTCCCGACGATGTCGATCTTCGACAACGTGGCGGCCGGGCTGCGGCTCAACGGCGTACGAAAGAAGGCCGACCTCGAGGAGGCGGTGGAGCGGTCACTGCGGGCCGCCAACCTCTGGACCGAGGTCAAGGACCGGCTGGGCAAGCCAGGCGCCGGAATGTCCGGCGGCCAGCAGCAGCGGCTGTGCATCGCCCGGGCGATCGCCGTGGAGCCGGACGTGCTGCTCATGGACGAGCCGTGCAGCTCGCTCGACCCCATCTCGACCTTGGCCATCGAGGACCTGATGACCGAGCTCAAGGACAGCTACACGATCGTGATCGTCACGCACAACATGCAGCAGGCAGCGCGAGTGAGCACGGTCACGGCGTTCTTCACACTGCGCGGCGCCGGTGAGCCCGGCGAGCTGGTCGAGGTCGACTCCACCAGCAGGATCTTCTCCTCGCCCAGCGAAAAGCGCACCGAGGACTACATCACCGGGCGCTTCGGCTGACCGGACGGCTCAGACCTGGGCGGTCAACCTGGCCTGCTCTGCCGCGAGGTCGAAGTCCGCAGGTGGATAGGACGGGTTGATCTCCCGCAGGGTCTCGAGAAGCAGGTGGGCGACGGCCCAGTCGCGGTACCACTTGTGGTCGGCCGGCACGACATGCCACGGCGCGGCGGCGGTGCTGCAGCGGGTCAGCAGCGTCTCGTACGCCTCCACGTAGTCAGCCGACCTCGCTCGCTCGTCGACGTCGTTGGGGTTGTACTTCCAGCGCTTCTCCGGCTCGGCCAGCCGGTCCCGCAGCCGCGCCATCTGCTCCTCGGGCGACACGTGCAACATCACCTTGAGGACGTGTACGCCGCTGTCGCGCAGGCCCTGCTCGAAGCGGTTGATGGCGGCGTAGCGAGCCATCCACGTGCGCCGCGGCACCAGGTTGTGCACGCGGACGACGAGTACGTCCTCGTAGTGCGACCGGTTGAACATCGTGATCTGGCCCGGGCTGGGCACCTGCTTGCGAATCCGCCACAGGAAGTCGTGCCGGCGTTCCTCGTCGGTTGGCTTGACGAAGGCGGCGTAGCGCTGCCACATCGGGCTGAGCATCCCGAGGACGTTCTTGGCGACGCCGTCCTTGCCGGAGCAGTCGGTGCCTTGTACGACGATCAGCAGGCTGTCGGCGGCACCGGCGGTCGACTGCGCGTGCAACCGGGTCTGCAGGTCCAGCAGCTCGTCGGCGAGCTCGGAGAGCTCCCGCCGAGCGCGCCCCTTGCCGCCCTTGAACCCGGGCGTCGCCCCGGCGTCATGAGCAGCGAGCTCGATTGCGGTTCCGGGCTTGACCTGCAGCAAGGCACTGACCTCGGGGCGCTTCATGAAAGTTGATCATGCCGGATCAGAGATACTGGCGCGATGCGCTCGCTCTGGGACCGCCTATGGGAGCCGTTCTGGGTGTCGACGGGCCGCCGGCAACTCGACACCGTTGGCTGACCTGCCGGTGGCGTAGGGCCGCGAGCCGTCAGGGCAGGCGCTGCTCGGTGTCTCGCAGCGGGGCGAACAGGTCCCCGTGAGCCTCGACGCGGGCCAGCACCGCGTCGCTGTCGAAGACCAGATCCTCAGGGCTCTCGCAGGCCTCGACCTCCTCCCAGCTGATCGGGGTGGAGACGGTCGGGTGCGGCCGAGCCCGCAGCGAGTAGGGGGCGATGGTCGTCTTGGTGGCGCTGTTCTGGCTCCAGTCGATGAGGATCTTGCCGGGCCGCAGTGCTTTGGACATCTGCCACACGACGAGACCCGGATGCTCGCGTTCGAGCCGCCGCGCCAGCTCACGCGCATAGGTCCAGGGTCGCTCGGCGTCGGTCGGCTTCAGCGGCACGTAGAGCTGCATGCCCTTGGAGCCGCTGGTCTTGGCCCAGCCCTGCAGGCCGTCTGCCGCCAGGGCGTCACGAATCAGAGTGGCTACCCGACAGCACTCCACGATGGTGGCCGGTGCGCCCGGATCGAGGTCGAACACCATCAGGTCGGCTCCGCGCACACCTCCGCGCGGCCCGACCGTCCACATCGGAACGTGCAGCTCGAGGGTGGCAAGGTTGGCGGCCCAGACCAGCGCCGGCAGCTCGCCGATGACGGCAAAGTCGATACTGTCACGGTTCTTTGTGCTGCCCGGGGTGGCTATCTCCACCGTCGGGATCCAGTCCGGCCGATGCTTGGGGGCGTTCTTCTCGAAGAAGAACTTGCCGTCGACCCCGTCGGGATAGCGCTTGAACGTCAGCGGACGGCCGCGCAGATGCGGCAGCATGGCCGGCGCGATCCGGGTGTAGTAGTCGATCACCTGGCCCTTGGTGAAACCGACCTCCGGGTACATCACCTTGTCGAGGTTGGACAGCGTGAGTTCGCGACCGTCGACCTCGACCCGGACCTTCTGCGAGCTAGGACTCACGGGTCACCTCAGCCGCGGACTTGTCCGGGCGCAAGCCGCGCCACGACGGGTGCCGGAGCAGACCGTCGCCGGTCCACTCGGCGAAGGCGACCTCACCGACCAGTTTGGGGGTCACCCAGTGCGCATCACGAGCGTGCGGGCGCGGCACGACTCCGGCCACCGGGGGCGTCTTTCGTTCGAGCGGGCGCAGGCGCACCGCTAGATCGTCCAGCATGGCCTGGGTGAAGCCGGTGCCGACATGCCCGACGTAGGTCAGCCCATCGGCTGTCGGCAGGCCGAGCAGCAATGACCCGATGCCGCCCGCGCGCCGGCCCTTGCCGGGTCGCCAGCCGGCGATGACGACCTCCTGAGCGCGGACGTTCTTGACCTTGCGCCAGGCATCGGTGCGCTTCCCCGGCCGGTACGGCGAGTCCAGCCGCTTGGCCATCACGCCCTCGAGTTGCTGGTCCTGACTCGCCCGCAGAACGTCAGCGCCCCCGCCGGGGAAGTACGGCGGGGTCTGCCACGAAGGACCGGACAGCCGCAGCCGCTCCAGCTTCTTGCGACGCTCGGCGTAGGGCAGGTCGAGCAGCGAGCGGCCGTCGAGGTGCAGCACGTCGAAGATGAGGTAGACCACCGGAACCAACTCGACCAGGCGACGGACCTGGCTGGCCCCAGTGACGTGCATCCGCTGCTGGAGCCGGCCGAACGACGGCCTGCCGTCGGCGTCGAACGTCACCAGCTCGCCGTCGAGGACAGCCTGCGTGGCACCCATCGCCTCGCCGAGCGCGCGGACCTCGGGATACGTGCCGGTGACGTCCCGGTCGTTGCGGGTGAGCGCGCGGGCGCGACCGCCGTCGACGTAGACGACGGCGCGTACGCCGTCCCACTTCATCTCGTAGCCCCACTCGGCGTCCTCGGCCACCGGCGGCAGCTCACCGAGGGTGGCGAGCATCGGCTTGATCAGCTCGGGCACCGGCTGCCAATCGGGATCGGGCGGCGGGTCCATCCGGTGCGCGATCCAGTTCTTGCCGCCGGTGTGGATGAGCACGTAGCGCCCAGTGACCCGTTCGCCGTGCAGGACAACCTTGACCTCCCGGTCGGTCCATTTCTCGGTCTCGTACGAACCGCGATCCCACAGGATGACGTTGCCGCCGCCGTACTCCCCCGCCGGGATCTCGCCCTCGAAACTGGCGTAGTCGATGGGGTGGTCCTCGGTCTGCACCGCCAGATGATTGGTCCTGGGATCGAGCGGCAGGCCCTTGGGCACCGCCCAGGACACGAGCACGCCGTCGCGCTCGAGCCGGAAGTCCCAGTGCAGGGCGCGGGCATGGTGCTCCTGGATGACGAACGTGTCGTCGTTGCCGCGCGGCTGGATATCGGTCGCCGGCACCGGCTCGGGCGTGCGCTTGGGGTCACGCTTGCGCCGATAGGTGTCCAGCTTGGCTGCCATCGCTCCATGATCGCCTCTTGCGCCGACGTCTGCGATGTCGAGGAGTCAGGACGCGGCGGCCTCGGGCTCCGCGGCGAGCAGAGAACTCTCACCACGCTCCCACGACCCGAGCAGGTGGCCGCTGAATGCCTTCTCGACCGCCGTGACCGCGTGTGCCCCGAACAGGATGTCCCCGGCCAGCGCGGGATCCTGCCGCGCGAGGCCGCCGGCAAGGGCGTTCGCGGCCACCGACTGGTGGTGGGCATCGGCGACGACGTGCACGTCGTAGAACAGCCGTGCGGCCGAACCGAGACCGTGCCGGCGCAGCGCCGCGCTGTAGCGACCCATCGGCTCGACCGAGGTCATCTCGAACAGCGCGAGGTGCCCCACCAGCGCGCCACGCAGGCGCCGGTGCAGCCCGAAGAAGCTCACCAGGTTGGTCGTCGCCAGGGTCGGGCCGGGGAGCTGGTCGAGGTAGGCGTGGTAGGCCGCCGAGAGCCCCAGCTCCTTGAGGGTGAGCGCGAACAGCGTCTGGTGCATGTCGCGCTCGATCCCGTCGCCGTATTCGTCGGCCTGGATCTCGACCATCGCCGCC
>JBAVXU010000187.1:0-14115 GCA_049698415.1 Mycobacteriales bacterium | reverse complement strand
TGCCGATGTCGTGCAGCAACGCGCCGAGGAGCAGCAGGTCGGGGCGGGCCACCCGGCGGGTGCGGCCGGCGGCCTCGACGGCGGTGGACACCAGGTGCCGATCGACGGTGAAGGTGTGGATCGGGTTGCGTTGTGGCTTGCAGCGCACTGCCTCCCACTCGGGCAGCATGCGTACGACCAGATCGTGCTGGTCGAGCGACTCCCAGATCGCGACGAGCGACGGACCGGATCCCAGCAGCGTCACGAGTGCGTTGCGAGCCTCCTCCGGCCAGACGGGCGGCATCGGCACGAGTTCTTGCTGCATACGGATCAACGCGTGTGGCGAGATCGGCGCGCCTGTACGCGCGGCGGCCGCCGCTGCCCGCAGCCCGATGACCGGGTCGATGGCCGGCGCTGCATCGCGGGCGAGCAGCACCTCACCGTCCTGCTCGACCACGCCTTGTGCGAGCGGCCGGCGGACCTGCATGGGTCTGCGGGGCGACCAGCCATGCCGGCGATTGCCCGACCAGCGCTCGACCGCGCGGAAGGCCGTGTCGAGGGCGAACGCCACCCGTCGCGCCGACGAGGCCACCGCTCGGACCAGGCCGTCGGCATCGGGCAGGCCGAGCATCGCGGCCACCGCATCCTGCTCCTGCATCAGCAGTTGCTCCAGCGGACGACCGGCGACCAGGTGCAGCCCGTCACGCGCGTCGAGCAGGTTGGCGTGGGCCGAGCGCACGTCACGCCAGTGCACGTCCACCACCTGCGCGGTGGCGATCGCCCGCAACACGACCACGTCACGCAGCCCCCCATGGGCTTCCTTGAGGTCGGGCTCGATCAGGTGGGCCAACTCACCGCGGGCCTCCCACCGCTCGAGCGCGGCCTGGCGCAGCGCGGTCAGCCGGCTGGCGGCGTTGTTCCGCCAGGCGACCCGGACGGCGGTCAGGAGCTGAGCAGAGAGCTCGGCATCACCGGCGATGTGCCGCGCATCGAGCAGGCCGGTCGCGGTGCGCAGATCGCCGGCGGCGGTGTCGACGGCCTCCCGTGGCGTGCGTACGGAATGGTCCAACGCCAGCCCGGCGTCCCAGATGGGGTACCAGATCTGATCGGCCAGCTCGCTGACGAACTTCTGTCCACTGTGGACAAGGATGAGGTCGAGGTCGCCGTGCGGGGAGGGTTCGCGCCGGCCGAGGCCACCGACGGCGACCAGCGCTACTCCCTCGAGATCGTTCAGTTGCGGGGCGAGGCCCGTCAGCCAGCCGTCGTACAGCGCCGTGAGCGCCGCCCGCCGGCCCGGCCCGTCGAGTTCGGGCCGGGCCAGCAGTTCGGCTCGTTCAGAGCGCGTCAGGGCCACGCTCGCCCGTACGCACCCGGACAACCTCGTCGACGTCGGTCACCCAGACCTTGCCGTCGCCGATCTTGCCGGTACGTGCTGCCTGGACGATCACGTCGACGACCTTGGCCGCTTCCGTGTCCTCGGTGAGCACCTCGATGCGGAGCTTGGGCACGAAGTCCACGGTGTACTCCGCCCCCCGGTAGACCTCGGTGTGCCCCTTCTGCCGTCCGAAACCCTGAACCTCGCTGACGGTCAGACCGGCCACCCCGAGGGGCTCGAGACCGGACTTGACGTCGTCGAGCTTGAACGGCTTGATGATCGCCGTCACGAGTTTCATGCGCCCACCCTTCTGTCGGCCGGATCCAGTGTGCGGGCCGCGGGCTCATAACTCCCGCCTCCCGCGCCGACCCCGATCTCGTAGGCGGTCTCGGCGTGCAGAGAGGTGTCGAGCCCGGCCGTTTCGTGCTCCTCGTCGACCCGCAGACCGATCGTGAACTTGATCAGCAGGGCGATGATCAGCGTGACCACGAAGCTGTACGAGATCACCGCGCCGGCCACCAGCGCCTGTTTGCCCAGCAACGCGGCACCGCCGCCGTAGAACAGGCCGTCCGCGCCGCCGGAGTTGATCAGCGTGGTCGCGAACAGGCCGACCGAGAGCGTGCCGATCAGACCACCGACCAGGTGGATCCCCACGACGTCGAGCGCGTCGTCGAAGCCCAGCCGGAACTTCAGCCGGCAGGCGTACGCACACCCGACCCCGGCCAGCAGCCCGATCGCGATCGAGCCGAGCGGTGAGACGTATCCCGCTGCCGGCGTGATGGCGACCAGACCGGCCACCGCGCCTGATGCGGCGCCGAGCGTCGTGGCCGCACCGTTGACGATCCGTTCGTAGAGCACCCAGCCCAGCAGGGCGGCTGCGGTGGCGGTGTTGGTGTTGAGGAATGCGTAGCCGGCCAACTCGTTGGCCGCCAGGGCCGAGCCGGCGTTGAAACCGAACCAGCCGAACCACAGCAGACCCGCGCCGAGCAGCGTGAACGGCAGGTTGTGCGGTCGCATCTGCAACTGCGGCCATCCGATACGCCGGCCCAGCAGGACCGCGAGCGCAAGGCCGGCCGCACCTGCGTTCATGTGGACCACCGAGCCGCCGGCGAAGTCGAGTGCGCCCAACCGGAAGGCCCATCCGCCCGGCGAGAAGACCCAGTGCGCGACCGGCGCGTAGACCAGCAGCGACCACAGCACCACGATCAGGCAGAAGGCGCCGAACTTCATCCGGTCCGCGATCGAGCCGGTGAACAATGCCGGGGTGATGACCGCGAACATCAACTGGAAGCACACGAACACCACCGGCGGGATGGTCTGGGCCAGGTTGCCGGAGTAGCCCGACACTGCCGAGCCCAGGTGTTGCAGGCCGGCGTCATGCAGCGTGCCGAACAGCCCGCCAACCGCATCGGGACCGAACGCAATACTGAAACCGGCCAGCACCCAGACGACGCTGACGATTCCGATCGTGATGAAGTTCTGCATGAGCATGCTCAGGGCGTTCTTGCCGCGCACCATGCCGGCGTAGAAGAACGCCAGGCCGGGGGTCATGAGCAGCACCAGTGCAGCACTGGCGAGCACCCAGGCGGTGTTTCCGGTGTCGAACTTCACGGGGCCTCCTTTCGTCGAGGCCAACCGTGACCCAGCGCTGTTTCAGCTTGGGTGCCCTGCTGTTTCGGTCCGGTGAACAACCGCGCGCCGCGCGGGCGGCTGAGCGCTCTCGGGATTGTTCAGGCCGTGTCGCCGAGCAGGGCATCGACGAATGCCTCCGCTTCGAACGGCGCGAGATCGTCGGGTCCCTCGCCGAGGCCGATCAGCTTCACAGGTATCCCGAGCTCGCGTTGGACGGCGATCACGATGCCGCCCTTGGCCGTCCCGTCGAGCTTGGTGAGCACGATGCCGGTCACGTCGGTCGCCTCGGTGAACACTCTTGCCTGCACCAGGCCGTTCTGACCCGTCGTCGCATCGAGCACCAGCAGCGTCTCGTCCACCGGACCCTGCTTCTCGATGACTCGCTTGACCTTGCCGAGTTCGTCCATCAGCCCGGACTTGGTGTGCAGCCGGCCCGCCGTGTCGATCAGCACGGTGTCGACCCGGTCGTCGGTGCCCCGCTTGACCGCCTCGAAGGCGACGGAGGCCGGATCGCCGCCCTCGGGACCGCGTACGGTCAGCGCCCCGACCCGGCTCCCCCAGGTCTCGAGCTGGTCTGCGGCGGCGGCCCGGAACGTGTCCGCCGCGCCGAGCAGGACGAACCTGCCGTCGGCGACGAGGACCCGGGCCAGCTTGCCGCACGTCGTCGTCTTGCCGGTGCCGTTGACGCCGATCACCAACACCACCGCCGGCCTGCCGTCCTGCCCGATCGTGTGCAGGCTGCGGTCCAGCCCGGGGTCGAGAGCACGAACCAGTTCCTCGGCGAGCAGAGCCCGCAGTTCGCCGGCACTGCGGCTACCGAGCACGCGGGTGCGTTCGCGCAGCCGATCCACGATCTCCGCGGTGGCCGCCACTCCGACGTCGGCGGTGATCAACGTGTCCTCGACGTCCTGCCACGCCTCCTCGTCCAGCCGATCCCGGGACAGGACACTGAGCAGACCACGACCGAAAGCGGTCTGAGAGCGGGCGAGCCGGCCGCGCAGCCGCACCAGCCGGCCGGCACTCGGTGCGGGAACCTCGACGTCCGGAGGAGCATCCTGCACGGCGACTGCCTGCTCCGGCTCGTCCTCGACCTTGAGCTGCTTGACGGGCTGCTGCGGCTGCTCCGGCACCCGGCGACGCCGAGGGACGACGACGAGGCCGAGCAGGGCGAGCACGGCGACAACAGCGATCGCCAGGCCGAGAAGGATGTACTCCATGCTGCTGATCCAACCAAAGCCGATGGCAGGAAAGCTCAGGCGGTCTCGCGCTCGCGCAGCCGCTGGCTGATGACCGTCGTGATTCCGTCGCCGCGCATGCTGGTGCCGTACAGCGCGTCGGCGACCTCCATGGTGCGCTTCTGGTGGGTGATGACGATGAGCTGGCTGGTCAGCCGTAGGTCGTCGATGAGGCCGATCAGCCGGCCGAGGTTGATGTCGTCGAGAGCAGCCTCGACCTCGTCGAGGATGTAGAACGGGCTGGGCCGGGCGCGGAAGATCGCCACCAGCAACGCGACGGCGGCCAGCGATCGCTCGCCACCGGAGAGCAGCGAGAGCCGCTTGACCCTCTTGCCGGCCGGACGCGCCTCCACCTCGACGCCGGTCGCCATCATGTCGTCGGGATCGGTGAGGACGAGCCGTCCCTCACCGCCCGGGAACAGCGTGCCGAACACGATCTCGAACTCCCGGGCCGTGTCGGCGAAAGCTGCGGCGAACACGTCGTGTATGCGGGCGTCGACGTCGCGGACCACCGAGAGCAGGTCACGTTTGGTGTCGCGCAGGTCCTCGAGTTGCTTGGTGAGGAAGGCGTGGCGTTCCTGCAGCGCGCTGAACTCCTCCAGGGCCAGCGGGTTGACCCGGCCGAGCAGTGCCAGATCGCGCTCGGCCCGGGCCGCGCGCTTCTCCTGCAAGGCCCGGTCGTAGGGCACCGGCTGTGGTTGCGGCTCGCCCTCTGCCGGCTCCGGCCCGGAGTACGGGACTGCCACCTCCGGGCCGTACTCCGCGATGAGAGTGTCGACATCGACGCCGTGGTCCTGAGCGGCCCGGGACTCCAGCACCTCGATCCGCAGCCGCTGCTCGGTGTGGGCGACCTCGTCGCGGTGGACGACATCGGTGAGGCGTTCGAGCTCGCCGGACAGCTCGCGGGACTGCTGCCGCACGGCGAGCAACTCGCCCTCGCGGACAACGCGCGCGTGCTGGGCGGTATCGCGCTCGGCGGCGGCGGTGGTCAACGAGCCGGCGAGCTGTGACAGCGCGGCGGCTGCGGCGCGCTCGACCGCAACCGAGACAACAGCGCCACGGGCCCGATCGCGGCGGGCGCGGATCGCTCTCTGCTGGGCCTCACGCTCGTCGGCTGCAGCCCGGCGCAGAGCTTCTGCCCGGCCGGACAGCGCACGCGCCCGCTCCTCGACCGTACGAACCGCGAGCCGGACTTCCATCTCGTCCTGACGGGCGGCGCTGACCTCCGCGGCCAACTCGTCGCGTTCGGAGTTGGACGGCCCGTCGACCTCGACCGGGGTCGACTGGGCCTGCTCCAGCCGATCTTCGAGGGCGGCCAGGCCGACCAGGTTGCGCTCGCGGGCCTGCTCGGCCGCGGCCCGGGCGCGCTCGAGCCGGTCGGCCTCGGCCAGGGCGGAGCGCGCCGCGTTGCCCAGCTGACCGAGATGTTCGGTCACTGATGCCAGCTCCGCATCGGAGCGGTGCAGGGCCACGAGGGCCCCCTGCACGTCCTCGTCGCAGGCAGCCACGTCAGTACGAGCGGATTCGAGCTGCGCCAGCAGGGCCTCGCAGCGCAGCCGTGCCGCGTCGAGCTCCGATTGCGCTTCGTCGACCGCCGCCTGCACCTCGATCGTGCTTTGCGCGCTGGCCGAGCCGCCCACCACCCAGTCCGGGCCGAACAGATCTCCGTCGGTGGTCACGGCACGTACGTCGGGCAGCTCGGCGACCAGCCGCTCGGCGGCCGGCTGATCTGTGACCACGGCGACCCGGTGCAACGCGCGTGAGACGGCAGCCTGCAGCGATGCGGGAGCCTCGACCAGGTCGAGAGCCCAGACCACCCCGTCTGGCAGCGGCGGCAGCGGACCGGCCGCCGCAGGTGCGGCCGAGCCGGCGACGAGCATCGCCGCACGCCCGCCATCGGTTCCTTTGAGCCAGGTCAAGGCGGCGGCCGCGTCCTTGCGCGCTCCCACCGCCACGGCGTCTGCCACTGCCCCGAGAGCGGCGGCCACGGCCGCCTCGTGACCGGCCTTGACGGTCAGCAGGGATGCGACCGAGCCGAGCAGGCCGTGCACCGAGTCCCCGGCCGCCAGCAGGGCGCCGGCGCCGTCCTTGCGCCGCAGTCCCAGGGCCAGTGCCTCACGGCGCGCGGTCCAGGCCGAGCATTGCCGTTCGGCCTCACGCTCGGCGTCGGCGATCTCACGGACCCGGGCCTCCGCGGCTGCGAGGGCCGCCGCCGCCTCCTCGTGGCGCTTGTCGAGGCCGAGCTCGGAGGCATCGAGCGTCACGACCGCGTTCTGCATGTCGTCGTACTCCGCCTGCGCCCGCTCGGCGCGGGACCTGGCCTCGGCCAGGCTGCCCGACAGCCGGGCGATCTCGTCGCTTCCTGCGGCGGCCCGGGTGCGCAGAGCGTTGACCTCGCCGACCAGCTTGGCCAGGCCTTCGCGCCGATCGGCCGCGGCCCGGGTCGCGGAAACCAGGGCCTGCTCCGCTGCGGCAAGTCGCTGCTCCAGCAACTCGCGGTGGCGCACGGCGGTGTCCAGTCGTACCTGGTCGGCTTCGAGGGAACGCTGCAGTTCGCCCTCGGCTGTGCTGGCCTCTTCGGCCTCGCGGTCCAGCGCCTTCGGATCTCGAGTCGGCCGCGAGTCGGCTGCATCCTGACCGAGGAATCGGGCGCGTTCGGCGGCGAGCCGACGGGTGCCACGGAATCGCTCCTCGAGAGCTGACAGGCGGTACCACGTTTCCTGCGCGCGATCGAGCTCGGCCGCGCCAGTCGCCAGTGCCCGTTCGAGGTCGGCCTCGGTGGCCTGCGCCGATGCGAGTTCGGCCTCGACGACCGCTCGCCGCTCACGGATCGCGGTCTCGTCGGCGACCTCGCGGTCCAGTGCGCCACGCAAGGCCACCAGGTCGTCGGCGAGCAGCCGCAACCGCGCGTCGCGGAGGTCGGCCTGCACCCCGGCGGCCCGCCTGGCCACCTCGGCCTGCCGCCCGAGCGGTTTGAGTTGCCGGTGCAGTTCCCTGGTCAGGTCGTTGAGCCGGTCGAGGTTGATCTGCATCGCATCGAGCTTGCGCAAGGTCTTTTCCTTGCGCTTGCGGTGCTTGAGGACCCCGGCCGCCTCCTCGATGAAGCCGCGCCGGTCCTCCGGCCTGGCCTGCAGTACCGAGTCGAGCTGACCCTGGCCGACGATGACGTGCATCTCGCGGCCGATGCCGGAGTCCGACAGCAGCTCCTGGACGTCGAGCAGCCGGCAGGAGTTGCGGTTGATTTCGTACTCGCTCTCGCCGGAGCGGAACATCCGGCGGGTGATCGACACCTCGGTGTAGTCGATCGGCAGGGCTCCGTCGGAGTTGTCGATGGTCAGAGTCACCTCGGCGCGGCCCAGGGCCGGCCGGCCGGCGGTGCCGGCGAAGATGACGTCCTCCATCTTGCCGCCACGCAGCGTCTTGGCGCCCTGCTCGCCGAGCACCCATGCGATGGCGTCGACGACGTTGGACTTGCCCGAGCCGTTGGGGCCGACAACGCAGGTGATCCCCGGCTCGAAACGCAGGGTCGTGGCTGACGCGAAGGACTTGAAGCCCTTCATCGTGAGGCTCTTAAGGTGCACGGGTCTCCGAGGTGACGACGTCAGGGGCCGGGGTGCGGGGAAAGGGCCACCACGAATCTAGCGCCACATCCCGCGAATCGCCTGGAGGCAGGCCGGTCGGGGCCAAGCGGCTACCGGGAATCTGCTGCGGGGAAGGCAGCTCAGATACGAGCGTGCTCGAGGTCGGACAGCCGGATCAGATCTTCGTCGCCGACGCGCAGCGATGCGGCGATCTGGTCGCGGTCGGCGCGGGCGGCGGACAGCTCCTGTTCGAGCTCATTGACACGCCGTCGGAGCCGGCTCAACTCCTCGAGAAGATGTACGTCCGAGCTGGTCGCAACATGACCGAAGAGCGCCTTCGCCATCTTCTTGTACTTCCTCAGGGGCCGGGAACCGGGATATTCCGCTTCTGACCACGCCAAGCCACGGGTGCTGTGAACCTGGGACTGAAAACGGGGTCATTCGAGGGTCGCATGCGGTTCCGGTGCTGGTCAAGCGGCCGGGGGGTGTTTGCCGTGGACGCCCTGATTCGCATCACCTCGTAGTGAAACCGACCAGAGAATGCTGTGCCTGGCCCCATCGCGTGACTACGGCCCCCGGCCGCCCGGGGACGTCCGGTCCGTGCAGCGCGTCGAGCAACTGCCGGCAGATCTCTTGCGGGCCTTCGGCGACGATCTCCACCCGCCCGTCGGCCAGATTGGCGGCCGAACCGGTCAGCCCGAGTTCGAGCGCCCGGCGCCGGACCCACCAGCGAAAGCCCACCCCCTGCACCCGGCCGGCGACGCATGCGGTCAGCCTGACCGGATCGCCGGATTCGAGGTGCTCGGAGGAGTCGGGCATGCCGGCGAGACTAATAGCGCGCCCGGCGTGGCCGGGGCTGACAGCGAGGACAACTGAAGCTGGAGCGGTTCATGAAGCTCTCACGGCGGATCGGCGTGCCGCACCGCTCGCACGGCAGCCCCTCACGTCCGTAGGCATGCAGTGATCGCTCGAAGTAGCCCCCGGCACCGTTGACATTGACGTAGAGCGCGTCGAACGACGTACCGCCCTGCGCGAGCGCCGCCCTCATGACGTCACGGGCGGCACCGACGACCCGGCCCACCTCGGTCCTGCGGAGGGTCTCGGTGGGGCGAGCGCCGTGCAACCGCGCCGCCCAGAGTGCCTCGTCGGCGTAGATGTTGCCGATCCCGGATATCAGTGTCTGGTCGAGCAGGGCACGCTTCAGACCGGTACGGCGACGGCGAATCGCCGCAACGAACGCCTCCTCGTCGAAGTCCGGATCGAACGGGTCCAGGGCGATGTGCCGCAGCGACGTCGGCACGCCGTTCGGGTCACACTCCTCGAGGAACAACCCGCCGAAGGTCCGCTGGTCGACGAACCGCAGTTCGTTCCTCGCGTCGCGGAAGCCGACGCGGACGCGCAGGTGCGGGCCGAGCGGCGCGTCGGGTGCGACCACGACGAGCTGACCACTCATCCCGAGATGTCCGACGAGCGCCTCGCCGGAGTCCAGCGCGAGCCAGAGGTACTTGCCCCGCCGGCGGGCGGCGTCGAAGCGGCGGCCGACGAGCCGTCCGGCGAAGTCGTCAGCACCGGCTGTGTGGCGGCGCACGGCGCGGGGGTGATGAACCGTGGCCGCCGCGACCGTACGGCCGACGACGGTTGCCTCCAGGCCGGCGCGGACGACTTCGACCTCGGGTAGCTCGGGCACCGGCTCAGGCCGGCGGATCGGCCGAGCGGTCGCGCACGGTCAGCCAGGCGGTTTCGGCGGCCCGCTGTTCGGCTTCCTTCTTGCTGCTCCCGACGCCGGTGCCCAAAGGCTCACCGGCGACGAGGGCGATGGCGGTGAACGTCTTCTGATGATCGGGGCCGATCTCGGTGACTTGGTACTGCGGAACACCGAGACCTTCGGTCGCGGTCAGTTCCTGCAAGCTCGTCTTCCAGTCGAGGCCGGCGCCCCGGTTGACCGCATCGTCGAGGACCTGGGCGAAGAGATTGCGGATCACCGGCCCGACGACCGGCAGCCCTTTGTCGAGGTAGATCGCGCCGAGGACGGCCTCGAGGGTGTCGGCCAGGATGCTGGCCTTGTCCCGGCCGCCGGTCACTTCCTCGCCCCGGCCCAGTCGCAGGTGGGCGCCTAGTCCGCCCGGCCCCAGGCCGCGGGCCACGTCGGCCAGCGCACGCATGTTGACCACCGACGCGCGCAGCTTCGCCAACTGCCCCTCTGCGAGGTCCGGGTGCGTTTGGTACAGCGCATCGGTGATGACCAGGCCGAGCACGGAATCACCCAGGAACTCCAGCCGCTCGTTGGTCGGCAGCCCGCCGTTCTCGTACGCGTACGAACGGTGGGTCAGGGAGCGGGTGAGCAGGTCCGGCTCGACCGTGACGCCCAGCGCCTCCTCCAGGGTTTCGGTGCCGGGCGGTCCCAGCCCGCGGGGTGCGTGGCTCACGGTGTCGCCTCGGCGAGGCTCGTACTGGTGCCGGGGATCAGCGCCGCCAGTGCCGAGCGCAGCCCCGGCAACGCCTGGCGGCGGACGGCCCCCGTCGCCTGGCCGATGCACGAGGCCACGGCGGCCGGTGACGATGCGCCGTGGCCGACCACCACGAGTCCGTCGAGGCCGAGCAGCAGCGCGCCGGCGGCGCGGTCGGGATGCAGATGGGCGGTCGCCTGCGCGTACGCCGACCGGAGTTCGCTGCCCGCACCACCCAGCCTCTCCTCGAGCAGCGCGCCGAGCAGCGCGTAGGTGCCTTCCATGCCCTTGAGCAGGATGTTGCCGCTGAACCCGTCGGTGACGACGACGTCTGCCGTCGTGCCGCGCAGCACCTGGTCGCCTTCGACGTTGCCGACGAACCGGATCGGCAGCCGGCCGAGCAGGTCGAACGCCGCCCGCCGGGTCGCGTCGCCCTTGCCTGCCTCGGACCCGATGGTGAGCAGCCCGACCTTCGGCTCGGCCATTCCCAGCCGCCCCTGCGCGTAGGCCGCGCCCAGCAACGCATGCTGGGCCAGCACGGCCGGTGAGGTGTCGACGTTGGCTCCCACGTCCAGCAGCACGACCTCGCCGGAGGCCGCCGGCAAGGTGACCGTCAGCGCCGGGCGGGTCAGGCCCGGCAGCAGGCCGAGGCTGAAGATCGACGCTGCCATCACGGCACCGGTCGAGCCGATGCTGACCATCGCGTCGACCGATCCATCTGAGAGCAGGTCGGCGGCCACGCACACGGTGGCGTCGTCCTTGTCGCGCACCCCGTCGACCGGATGTTCGTCCATGTCGACGACCTGGGTGGCGGAAACGATCTCGACCCGGTCGGCGACGTCGCCGGCGTCGACCAACCCCTGCCGGGACAGTTCCTGTGGGCCGACCAGGCTGACCGTGAGGTACGGATCGGAGCGAACGGCGGTGATCACTCCGGAGATGACCGAGGCGGGCGAGCCGTCGCCACCGAGCAGGTCCACGGCCACGCGTACGGCCTCGGCCGGCGCCGGCAGCTCCGCGGACGGGCGCACCTAGCTAGTCGCCCGTCTCGAAGCGAGCCCGGCCCCGTGCGGCAAGCACGTGGCTAGACGGACAGGATCTGGCGGCCGTCGTACGTACCGCAGGTCGGGCAGGCGGTGTGCGACAGCTTGGGCTGGCGGCATCGGCCGCACGGCTGCAGGGCCGGCGCGGTGGCCTTCCACTGCGACCGGCGGGACCGGGTGTTGCTGCGCGACAACCTGCGCTTGGGAACGGCCACGGCTAGCTCTCCTGACTGTGGTCACTTAACTGCTGCAGAGCCGCCCACCGTGGGTCGGCCTGATCGTGGCTGTGATCGGGGGGAAGGCCGTCGCGACGCTCTCCGCAGACCGCGCAGAGCCCCTCGCAATCCTCCGAGCACAACGGGATCAGCGGCAGTGCGAGCAGCACCGCGTCCCGTGTCGCCGGTTCGAGGTCGAGGTAGTCACCCTCGAGCCGGCTGACCTCGTCTTCCGACGTGGTCTCCTGCGTGGAACTGTCCGGGTAGGCGAACAACTCCTGCACTTCAGCGACCACCTGATCGCTGATCGGGCCCAGGCATCGTGCGCACTCACCCTCGACCGCCGCGGTGATCGTGCCGGAGACGAGAACGCCTTCCATCACCGATTCGAGCCGCAGATCGAGGCCGAGCTCAGCACCTGCCGGGACGCCGACCAACTCCAAGCCGAACCCCTCAGGCGCGGGAACGGGGAGCGACAGGCGGCGCATTGATCCCGGGCGCCTGCCGAGCTCTCGGGTATCGAGCACGAGCGGGGCGCGGGGATCGAGGCGAGCCTGCATCTTCCTGTTCACGGGCAAGTTGAGGGGAATCGGCACGTACGGAGGCCGGGACCGAGGGTACCTGAGTGACGACCGGAGCGTCGATTCGCTCCGTCTCCGACGAGGCTAGGTGCCGGTCGGCTCGTCCTCACCAGCGGCGAACGCGCCGACCTCACTGCGCGCCCGGAGCCGGTCCCGCCCGCGCTCGACGGTGGCCAGCGTGCGGGTCAGCACCCGCTCGAACTCCGCCAGCTTGGCATCGACGTAGTCGTCGGCCTCGGTACGCAGCCGGATCGCCTCGGCCCGCGCCTCCGCGAGCAGTTCGGTGGCCTCACGCTCGGCGGCCACGGTGATCTCGGCGTCGGAGACGAGCCGACGGTGCTCGGCCACCCCTCCGGTGACGACCCGCTCAGCCTCGCGGTGACCGGCGGCGATGATCTCGTCGCGGTCATCGAGGAGGGCTCGCGCCTTGCGTACTTCGGTCGGCAGGTCGGTCCGCAACCCGTCGAGCAGGTCGAGCAACTCCTCGCGGTTGACGATGCACGAGGAGGACATCGGCATGGAGCGCGCGCCTTCGACCAGCGCGGCGATCTCGTCCAGTCGGTCCAGCGGATCCACAGGTCCCCCTGGTGCGCTCGGTCAGCTCAGGATGGTGAGGCGTTCGACGAGCCGGGCGCGCACGGACTCGGGTACGTGCGCGGAAACGTCACCACCGTAGGTGGCGACCTCCTTGACCAGGCTCGACGACAAGAAGGAGTAGAGCGGATTGGTGGCGATGAACAACGTCTCCACGCCGGCCAGGCCGTGGTTCATCTGTGCCATCTGCAACTCGTAGTCGAAGTCACTGACCGCCCGGAGGCCCTTGACGACGGCACGGATGTCGTGGGCGGTGCAGTAGTCGACGAGCAGGCCGTAGAACGAGTCGACGACCACGTTGCCGTACTCCGCCGTGACCTCCCTGAGCATGTCGATGCGTTCCTCGACGGTGAACAGGCTCGACTTGCTCTTGTTGATCAGGACGGCGACGACGAGTTCGTCGACCAGCCTGCTGGCCCGCCCGATGATGTCGGTGTGGCCATTCGTCACCGGATCGAAGGAACCGGGGCACACCGCTCGCCTCATGATCGCCGACCGTACCAAAGGGTTCCCTCGCCGTAGCGACGCGACTTCAGCGATTCGATGCCGTCGGGCCAGGTCCACTCGCCGGATCGAGTCGGTCTCTCCACGACGAGGATGCTGCCCGGTCGGGTCCAGCGCACGGAGAGCCGGGCGAGGCAGCCGGTGATCTCCGCGCCGTCGCGGTGGTACGGCGGGTCGGCGAAGGCCACGTCGAAGGTCTGCGCGGGCGAGTCCAGGAAGCGCTCGACGGTGTCGCGGACGACGCGCGCGCCGGGGAGCCCGACGGTGGCCACGTTGTCGCCGATGACGCGTGCGGCACCGGCATCGCTCTCGACGAGGACGACCTCAGCCGCGCCACGTGACAGCGCCTCCAGGCCAACGGCCCCCGATCCGGCGTACAGGTCGAGGAATCGCGCTCCGGCGAGGTCGACCAGACCGGCCAAGGTCGAGAACATCGCCTCCCGAGCCCGGTCGGAGGTGGGCCGGGTGCCTCTGCCGGCAGGTACGCCGAGCGGGCGCCCCCGCGCCACTCCGGCCACGATCCTCGTCACGCCCAGACGCTATCGGGGCCACGGCCACCGCTCAGTCGACCCGGCGCGACGTCAGCCACAGCACAAGGCAGCCGACCAGCAACGCGCCTGACACCGACAGCATGAGCACACGCAGCTTCGAGTGGACGAATGCGCTGAGGATCAGGATGACAACGGCATAGACGCCCACGCGGATGGCCAGGAGCCGGAACCGTCGCTGCACGCACCGAACCTATCCCGGGAGGCGGTCAAGCCTTGTCGAGGTATTCCGCCTGATCGTCGGCGACGAGAGCCTCCACGGCGTCGGCAAGCACCGGGTGTGACTGCAGCGTCGGGTCCAGCTTAACCAGGTCCGCTGCCTCATCGCGCGCGGCGGCGATGACGTCCTCGTCGCGCAGCAGCGACAGCAGCTTGAGCTGG
>JBAVXU010000186.1:0-2772 GCA_049698415.1 Mycobacteriales bacterium | reverse complement strand
ATGGTGATCCGTACGTCCTCCGTGAGCAGCGCTCGAAAGGTTTCGGGATCCTTTGCATCGGCGTAACGACGCAGGATCTCCTCGTCCGCACGGGTGAGTTGCGGGCGACGCCACTCCCGCGGGTCGTCCGGGGTGAATCGCCGTAAGGTCGTCCGGGCTCGCTGGATGAGGCTGTTCGCGGCCGGCAGAGCCAGGCCGAGCGCCTCGGCGATCTCCGGCGGTGTCCAGCCGGAAATGTCGCGCAGGACGAACGCCGCCCGCTGCCGAGGCGGCAGATACATCAGGGCGGCGATCAGAGCGAGTTCGACTGTCTCCCGGGCGACGAGATCGTGCTGCGGGTCGTCGCCGAGCAACGCGTCGGGATACGGCCCGACGTCGGCACACCACTCCAGCGGGTCGCCGGCCGGGATCGAGCGCCGCTGGGCCGATTTGCGGGTGTCGAGGAAGACGTTGGTCGCGATGCGGTAGAGCCAGGTCCGTGCCGATGACCGGTGCTCGAACCGGTCGCGAGCCCGCCACGCGCGCAGAAAGGTCTCTTGGACGAGGTCGTCCGCGTCGGTCACCGACCCCGAGAGGCGATAGCAGTGCGCGTGAACCGCTCGACGGTGTTCGTCGAAGGCGGCCTGCAGCCAGGTCCGACCCTCGTCGGACGACGGTGGCATTCGCGGTCCGCCTTCCCGGCACGGTAGGTCGCCAGCGTACGAGCGATGACAAGGCGTCGGGTAACTCGTCTATATCTAGGACAAGAGCCCGCCCATTTTTTGGAGGAAGCAGCCCGATGACAGCGCCCGATGCACCCCCGATCGTCGACCGCACGACCTGGCGGCGCGAGCGTGCGAGCCTCCTCGTACGCGAGAAGGCGCACACCCGCGAGGGAGATGCCATCGCCGCCGCGCGCCGGCGGCTGCCGATGACCGAAGTCGACGCCAGCGCCATGCCGGTCGGCGAGAACGGTCCCACTCCCCTGCTGGACATCTTCGAGGGCCGCGACCAACTCATCGCGTACAAGCACATGTGGCATCACGGCAAGCCGATCGAGGAACAATGCGAGGGCTGCACGCTGAGCATCTGGAGTTTCCAGGACGCCTGCTACCTCCATGCCCACGGCGTGGCGTTCGCGGTCTTCTGCGAGGGCCCGTGGGACGAGGTCGAGCCGTTCCGAGAGTTCATGGGCTACACACTCCCGTGGTACTCGGCTGATGGCGTCGAGGACGCTGCCGTCGCTGGAGGCATCGCCGGTGATCGCGGGATCATCTCCTGCTACGTCCGCCTCGGCGACCGAGTGTTCCTCACCAACGAGACCACCGACCGCGGCGTCGAGGCGATCATGTCCTCACTGAAACTGCTCGACCTGACGGTCTACGGCCGGCAGGAGTCATGGGAGGACTCCCCCGACGGCTGGCCGCAGGGTCCCGCGTACACGTTCTGGCGCACCGACGGCCGACCGACAGCGCAATGGACGCGTCCCGGCGCTAGCAGGGTCGACACGAACGTCGATCACCACTGCCACTGACACCAGGGCCGGCCTGGCGGTTTACGGGGTCGGGTCGCGCAGCAACGCTCGTACGAGTGTGTCCACGATCTCGGACTCGGCTCGCTCCCACGACCAGCCTCGATCGAGCAGTTGGCGGAACGTGTCCGGGCTCGCGATGGCACAGATCACTTGTGCTCACACACCCGGGTCGGGGTCATCTACTGCGCACGCCAGGGTGCGTCACCCAGCTGATGGGTAGCGCGGCAGCCGAAGAGCCGCGACACTGACCTGGACACGGCCGTCGACCGGAGGGTGCGTCATGCCCGACTTTCCCGCGATCTCGCACGCGGCAATCACCGTCAGTGACCTGACCCGCAGCACCCAGTGGTACACCGCCCTCTTCGGTTCTGAGCCTGTCCTCGACGAGGACGAGAACAAGGGCGCTTTCCACCACACCGTCTGGGCACTCCCTGGAGGCCAGCTGTTCGGCATCCACACCCACACCGCCGCCGGTAGCGCCTCCTTCGACGAGCGCAGCGTCGGGCTCGACCACCTCGCCTTCTCCTGCGCGGCACGAGCGGAACTTGAGGTGTGGACGACCCGCCTCGACGAGCTGGGCATCGCGCACAGCGAGATCGACGACCAGCACTACGGCTCGGGCGTCTCCTTCCGCGACCCCGATGGCATCGCACTCGAATTCTTCGCGCCGCCCTCCTGACCCGCGACGCCTACGCTCTGGACCTGCGGATATTCACCGCGTGCTGTCATCGGCACGATCTCCGGATACCGGCTAGGCGTCAGGGAGAATGTCCTCGAGCACTCACATGGCGGACTGCAACCACGAGCAACCATAGTGATCTTGTCAGTGGTTCTGTCCCTTGAGAAATGGTGGAGCTGAGGGTGTCTGAGTTCTAGACATCGTTCACAGCTGTCTCGGGACATCGTTCACACCTGAGCCAGGGGGTGGACGATGGGGATGCCGCAGCTGATCGTCACGTCGGTGCTGGTCGAGGGCCGCAGCAAGAGTGGGGTGGCCCGCGATTACGGCGTCTCGCGCCGCTGGGTCATCACCCTCGTGCAACGCTTCCTCGCCGAGGGTGAAGCCGGTTTACAGCCGCGCTCGCGCCGACCGCTGACCAGCCCGGCCCGAACCAGCTCGGCGATCGGGGACGAGATCATCGAGATCCGCAAAGACCTGGACAAGAACGGTCACGAGGCCGGCGCGGCCACCATCGCCGCGCACCTGGCCGCCCGCCACGGCGGCCACGCGCCGGCGATCAGCACGATCTGGCGGATCC
>JBAVXU010000185.1:0-7356 GCA_049698415.1 Mycobacteriales bacterium | reverse complement strand
TGGCGGTGCTGTCCGCCCGGGGGCCGCCGGAGGACGTGTCGCCGCCGTCGGCGCTCCAACGAACGGCGGGCTCGCTGCGGGCCGGATTGCGGCGAGCCTGTCGGCCACTTCCCTCCGCCGAACGCGGCCTGCTGCCTGGGCTGGTCATCGGGGACACCACGGCCATGGACCCGGCGCTGGCCGAGGACTTCCGGACCACCGGGATGACACACCTGCTCGCGGTGAGCGGTACCAACTGCGCGATCGTCTCCGGTGCCGTTCTCCTGATGTCGCGTCGGCTGCGCGCCGGTCCACGAGCCGCCGCGCTCCTCGCCGGGCTCGCGCTGTTGGGCTTCGTGGTCCTGGCCAGGCCGTCGCCGAGCGTCCTTCGTGCCGCGGTGATGGGCGCCCTTGCGCTGCTGGCGCTGGCCCTGGGACGAAGCCGGGCCGCCCTGCCAGGCCTGTGCGCCGCCGTTCTCCTGCTGGTGCTCCTCGACCCGGCGCTGGCGCGGTCGGCCGGCTTCGCCCTGTCGGTGGCCGCCACGGCCGGGCTGTTGTTGCTGGCTGCGCCATGGCGGGATGCGTTGCGGCGACGACTGCCGCCAGGTGCCGCCGAGGCCATCGCGGTGCCCGCCGCCGCCCAGGTCGCCTGCACTCCGCTGATCGCCGCGATCAGCGGCCAGATCGGGCTGGTTGCGGTGCCCGCCAACCTGCTGGCCGTACCCGCCGTGGCGCCCGCCACCGTTCTTGGCGTCGCGGCCGCGCTGGTGTCTCCGGTGTGGCCGCTGGCAGCCGAGTTCCTGGCCCGTCTTGCCGCGGTGCCGACGTCGTGGCTGGTGCTTGTGGCCAGGCACGGCGCACACGTTCCCGGGGCCGTGCTGAGTTGGCCCGCCGGGACGGTGGGCGCCCTCAGCCTGGCCGGGGTGCTGGCGCTCGCGTTGGTCCTGGGGCGGGCTCGCTCGGTGCGGCAGACCGCGATGTTCGCGGCGGGCCTGACCGCCGTGTTCGCCCTGCCGTTACGAGTCGTCGCACCCGGTTGGCCCCCGCCTGGCTGGGTGATGGTCGCCTGCGATGTCGGACAGGGCGACGCATTGGTGCTGGCCGCCGGGCCCGGCTCGGCAATCGTCGTTGACACCGGACCTGAGCCGAGCGCCGTCGATGGCTGCCTGCGCCGGTTGCGCATCAGGCGCATCCCGTTGCTCGTCATCACGCACCTGCACGCGGACCACGTCGGTGGGCTGTCCGGTGTGGAGCGCGGCCGGTCGGTGGCCGCCATCGAAGTCGGCCCGCTGCGCGAGCCCGCGCCGGCCTGGCACTCGTTGCAACACAGCGCGGCGGTGGCTCACATTCCGATCGTGTCGGCAGCCGTCGGCGAGGTACGCCGGGTGGCCGCGCTCAACCTGCAGGTGCTCGCGCCGGCCGGCGCGTTCAGCGGCACCCGGTCCGATCCCAACAACAGTTCGATCATGCTGCGCGTCAGGGTCTCAGGACGCACTCTGCTCCTCGCCGGAGACGCAGAGGTGGCCGCCCAGCAGGCGCTGCTCGGCACCGGCACCGACGTGCGTGCCGACGTGCTCAAGGTCGCCCACCACGGATCCTCCTATCAGGACTGGCGGTTCCTCTCCGCCGCTCACCCCGCGCTCGCACTGGTGTCGGTGGGCGCCGACAATCCCTACGGTCATCCGTCAACAGCCGTGCTCGACCGGCTGCGGCGGTTGGGTGCACGGGTCGAACGCACCGATCGCGACGGTGACATCGCGGTGGCGGTGCAGAGTGGACGGCTGCTCGTGGTCGCCCGCGGACCGGCTCACCGACGTCCCCTCCGATCCGCCCCCCATGCCGGCTCGCGAGCGCCGCCACACCGGCGATGACGCCTCCACCCCGGACGACGGAAACCGCCTTGGGGCCTCGGGCGCCATGGCACCATGGACGCCGTGCCGACCTCCGAGCTGCTCGCCGCGCTTCGTCTCGTCCAAGGTGACGAGGAGTTTCTCGTGGCTCGGGCAGTGGCCGACGTCATCGCGGCCGCGCGTCTCGCCGACACCGAAGCCGAGATCCACGACCTCCCGGCCGGGGACCTGGCGCCGGGTGGGCTGGCCGAGCTGGTCAGCCCGTCGCTGTTCGGTGGCCTCCGGGTGGTGGTCGTCCGCGGCGCGCAAGACGCGGGCAAGGACCTGACCGCCGCGCTGCTGGGATATACCGCCGACCCGGCCGATGGCGTGTCGCTGGTGGTCACGCACTCGGGTGGCGCACGTGGCAAGGCGCTCGCCGACGGCTTGGTCAAGGCCGGAGCCGTAGTTGTGGCCTGCAGCGGGCCGCGTCGGCAGAGTGAACGGCTGGCTTTCGTCCGCGACGAGGTCTCCGCAGCCGGCGGGACCATTGAGGAGCCGGCAGCCCAGGCGCTTCTCGACGCTGTCGGCAACGACCTTCGCGAGCTTGCCTCGGCATGCTCGCAACTGGTCAGCGACTCCGGCGGATCCATCGACGCCACGGCGGTGGCACGCAGCTACCGCGGCCGCGCTGAGGTGACCGGCTTCACCGTCGCGGACAGCGCGCTGGCCGGTGACGTGGCGGGCGCGCTCTCGTCGTTGCGGTGGGCGCTGTCGCTGGGCGTCGACCCGGTGCCGATCGCTGATGCCATCGCCGACGGAATCCGTACCGTCTCGCGGGTGGCGGCCGCCCCGCGCACCAATGCCTACGCCGTCGCCGGCGATCTCAAGATGCCACCGTGGAAGGTGGAGCGCGCGCAGCGGCAGGCACGGGGCTGGTCCGCAGCCGGGCTGGGCCGCGCGATGCGGATGGCAGCCGAACTCAACGCGGACGTCAAGGGCAACGCCAGCGACACGGTCTACGCGCTGGAGCGTGCCGTGCTCGCCATCGCTGCGCAACGGGGGGCGGCATGAGCAGCAAGGACGGCCGCTTCTGGCGGTCCAAGGCCGACCGGGTGACCAAGCGGCCGATCTATGCGCGAGTCCTCAGGCTCAAGCACATCCGGCCGGGGCCGTGGTGGTGCTTCCTGTTCCTCGAGGGATCCATCGCCGTTGCCGGCGTGCTGGTCCTGGCCGATCGGGTCAACGTCTGGGCCCTGGTCGTGATGCCCGTCGGCGTCGCCATCGCTGTCAAGCTCAACGACGTGATCGCCGGTGCGCTGCCACCGGCCGCGGGCGCCCCGCCGCGCGAGCCTGCTGAGGCGACCCCCGCTGATCACCCGGAGCCGACCCAGACCCCGGACACCGAGGTCGTCGACACGGCGGTGCTGCCTTCGAGCGGCAGTGCCGGCGGCCCCGAACCCGCGGCCGATGATCCGCCGTCCGCCGAGGAGGTGCGGACCACCGACGCCCACGACGGCGAGACGACCGCCGTGACGAGCGGCCGCACAACGCCGAGTTCGTGGAGCGAGCGGAACACAGCACGTCTGGCGCACGGCGCGGACCGGCGAGCCGAATCGGACGGTGACGTGCACCTGGCGGACAAGACAACGGCACCGACCCGTGACGGGTCGGTGCCGGAAGAGGGAGAGGCTGAGGGAGAGGCCTAGAGGGCGTTGACCCGCCGCTCGATGGCCGACTTCTTGTTGGCCGCCTGATTCTTGTGGATGACACCCTTGCTGGCGGCCTTGTCCAGCGCCTTGGCAGCAGTCCGGGCCTCGGTGGTCGCGGTGTCGCGGTCGCCGGCCTCGGCCGCGTCGCGGAAGCGGCGCACCGCGGTCTTGACCGATGAGCGCACGGACTTGTTGCGCAGGCGAGCCTGCTCGTTGGTCCGGTTGCGCTTGATCTGGGACTTGATATTTGCCACGCGAGAATGCCCGTCTGTTCGGAAAGTGAGGATCTTGTCGGGCGCATGCGAGCGCGGCCGACGATTGTCGTCCGACCAAGATTAGCAGGCTGGTGGCGTTCGGCTCAAAACCGAGGCCGGCCACCCCCACTCAAGCGTGACCAGCCCACCCGTCGAGCGCGGCCACGCGGGCGGCCGCCCTGCCGACACCACCGCAGAGCGCAGCCTCCGCGAGTCCGCATGGGACGATGGCGGGCAGTCCCCGTCGCCGAGAGAGACCCGACTTCGTGCCCTTCACCGATCCTGCCCGGATCCGGAACTTCTGCATCATCGCCCACATCGACCATGGCAAGTCGACCCTGGCCGATCGCATGCTCGAGCTGACCGGTGTCATCGAGGCGCGCCAGATGCGCGCGCAGTACCTCGACCGGATGGACATCGAGCGTGAGCGCGGCATCACGATCAAGGCCCAGGCCGTACGACTGCCCTGGGACGGCCACGTCATCAACCTCATCGACACGCCCGGCCACGTGGACTTCACCTACGAGGTGTCGCGCTCGCTGGCTGCCTGCGAGGGTGCGGTGCTGCTCGTCGACGCCGCACAGGGCATCGAGGCGCAGACGCTGGCCAACCTCTACCTCGCACTCGAGAACGACCTGCACGTGATCCCGGTGCTCAACAAGATCGACCTCCCGGCAGCGCAACCCGACAGATACGCCGACGAGATCGCGCACGTCATCGGCTGCGAGCCCGACGACGTCCTGCGGGTCAGCGCCAAGACCGGCGACGGGGTCGCCGCGCTGCTCGACAAGATCGTCCGCGAGATCCCCGCCCCCTCCGGCGACCCGGACGCCCCGTTGCGCGCGCTGATCTTCGACAGCGTCTACGACGCCTACCGCGGTGTGATCACCTACGTCCGGGTCGTCGACGGCAAGCTGTCGACCCGTGACCGCGGCCTGATGATGTCCAGCCGCAATGCTCACGAGGTTCTCGAGGTCGGCGTCATCTCACCCGAGCCCAAGCCGCGTGAACTGCTCGGCGTCGGCGAGGTCGGCTACGTCATTCCCGGCGTCAAGAACGTCCGCCAAGCTCGTGTCGGCGACACCCTGACCACCGAGAAGCACCCGGCCACCACACCGCTGGGCGGGTATCGCGACCCGCTGCCGATGGTCTATTCCGGGCTGTATCCCGTCGACGGCTCGGAGTACCCCGAGTTGCGCGACGCCCTGGACAAGCTTCAGCTCAACGACGCCGCCCTCGTCTACGAGCCCGAGACGTCGGCAGCGCTGGGGTTCGGCTTCCGTTGCGGTTTCCTCGGCCTCCTTCACCTCGAGATCGTCCGCGAACGCCTCGAGCGGGAATTCGACCTGACGCTGATCTCGACCGCGCCCAACGTCGTCTACTCCGTGCTGACCGAGGACGGCAAGACGCTCACGGTGACCAATCCCAGCGACTGGCCGGAGGGCAAGATCGCCGAGGTGCGCGAACCCGTCGTCAAGGCGATGGTGATCGCGCCCAGTGAGTACATCGGGGCGATCATGGAGTTGTGCCAGTCGCGCCGCGGCAACCTGCAGGGCATGGACTATCTGTCCGAGGCGCGCGTCGAGTTGCGCTACACGCTGCCGCTCGGCGAGATCATCTTCGACTTCTTCGACCAGCTGAAGTCACGCACCCGCGGCTACGCGAGCCTGGACTACGAGCCGGCCGGAGAGGTGGTTGCCGACCTCGTACGGGTCGACATCCTGCTCCAGGGCGAGCCCGTCGACGCGTTCAGCGCCATCGTGCACAAGGACAAGGCGTTCGCGTACGGCACGGCGATGACCGGCAAGCTGCGCAAGCTGATCCCGCGCCAGCAGTTCGAGGTGCCGATCCAAGCAGCCGTCGGCTCCCGGGTGATCGCACGCGAGAACATCCGGGCGATCCGCAAGGACGTGCTCGCCAAGTGTTACGGCGGTGACATCACCCGCAAGCGCAAGCTGCTGGAGAAGCAAAAAGAGGGCAAGCGCCGGATGAAGACCATCGGCCGGGTCGAGGTGCCGCAGGAAGCGTTCATCGCCGCGCTGTCCACATCGGACGACCCGCGATGAGCAGCCGGTGCTAGCCCGGTGAGGGGGCGGCGGCGGTCGTGAACCTGACCCTGCCGTCGGCCGTCCCGCCGGCGACCCAGCGGCCCGACGACGGCTTCCAGGTACGGCCGAGATAGCTCACCTGCGCCACGCGGTACTCCGTCGCATGGACGACCAGGAAACCGGCGATCTCCCAGCCACGGGCCGTCGACACAGCCGGCCGGTCGAGTGCGTGCGGGCCGTAGTCGGCGCCGACCCGTGCCGCGAGCTTGGCCGGATCACCGGCGTGCCGCCGATAGGTGCAGGCGACTCCCTCGGCCGCCTGACCAGTCGTGGCGACCGCAAGCGTCCGCGCCTGTGTCTCCCACTGCGCGTACGCCGAACCGTCGGCGCTGTGCTGGACCAACTGAGCGGCCTCGGCAACGGGCATCGTCTGCCAGCCGCGAATCCGCGAAAGCGCCCCAAAGAACTTGGTGGAGGCGTAGCGCGGATCCTGGATCTGCTCCGCCGTGCCCCAGCCCTGCGAGGGACGCTGCTGGAACAGGCCCACCGAGTCCCGGTCGCCGTAGCTGAGATTTCGTAGCTTCGACTCCTGCAAGGCGGTCGCGATCGCGATCGTGACGGCATGGGCCGGCAGCCCCTCGCGGGTGGCCGTGGCGGCGATCGTCATCGCATTTCCGGCCTGGTGGGGGTCTAGGTGCACCGACAGCGCCAGGGCGGTGAGCACGCAGCCGTCGGGCTTGACCGGCTGAGCCGACCGCCAGGCATGGGACAGACCGGACGCCAGGGCAGCACTTGCGGCTATTGCGGCGGCCGCCAGGCCGGCGGCGAGCCAGCGGGCACCGGGACTCATGACCTCATGATGCCTGGTCGACTTTCGGTCAAAAAAGATAGCCCATTCCGGCCATATGTAGCTGACCGTTCGTTTCCTTACAGTAACTGGCGCAGGCCTGGGGGGGAGCCCAAGGTCTGGGGGGGCGACGAAGAAGGACGACGCTACGGCGTCGTCCTTCTTCTGTGTTCAGGCTCAGTCCGATGGCGGCAGCCACGACGGGTCGCGCTTGGCGGCGAACGCGGCGATGCCTTCCTGCCCCTCTGCCCCGGTGAAGTGCCGGGCCGACAACTCGGCCAACGCGGCCAGGTCGCCGATGCCGGGTGCCGGATGCCGCCGCAGCAGTTCCTTGGTCGCGGCGAGCGCTCCCGGTGCCGCACGCAACAGCATGTCCGCGTAGCGCTGGACCTCGTCGTCGAGGTCGCCGCTGTCCACGGCAGCCGTGGCAAGTCCGATGTGGACCGCCCGCGGTCCGTCGAACGTCTCGCCGGTGAGGAACAACTCGTGCGCGGCAGGAGCCAGCAGTCTCGGCAGCACCGTCGCGGAGATCACCGCCGGGACCAGGCCCAGCCGCACTTCGGTGAAGGCGAACGTGGCCTCGGTCGTGCAGACCACCAGGTCGCAGGCACCCAGCAGGCCGATCCCGCCGGCCCGGGCCGGGCCGGCGACCCGCGCGATGATCGGCTTGGAGGAGTGCCACAGCAT
>JBAVXU010000184.1:0-2916 GCA_049698415.1 Mycobacteriales bacterium | reverse complement strand
ACAAGGTGCAGGCCCGCCATATCGCCCTGGCCGCGGGAGCGCCGCTCGTGCCCGGCACCACCGATCCGGTCAGCGGCCCCGACGAGGTGGTCGCCTTCGCCGAGGAGCACGGCCTGCCGGTGGCGATCAAGGCCGCGTTCGGGGGCGGCGGGCGCGGCCTCAAGGTCGCCCGCACCGTCGAGGAGATCCCTGATCTGTTCTCCAGCGCCGTACGAGAGGCAGAGGCGGCCTTCGGCCGTGGCGAGTGCTACGTCGAGCGCTACCTCGACAAGCCGCGCCACGTCGAGGCACAGGTGCTCGCCGACGAGCACGGCAACGTGATCGTCGTCGGCACCCGCGACTGCTCATTGCAGCGGCGGCATCAGAAACTCGTCGAGGAGGCCCCAGCGCCGTTCCTGAGCGACGAGCAGCGCTCCACGATCCACCAGGCCGCCCGCGACATCTGCCGCAAGGCCGGCTACTCCGGCGCGGGGACCGTCGAGTTCCTGGTCGCCGCCGACGGCGTCATCTCCTTCCTCGAGGTCAACACGCGCCTGCAGGTCGGGCACCCGGTGACGGAGGAGACCAGCGGCATCGACCTCGTACGCGAGCAGTTCCGCATCGCCGACGGTGCCGAGCTTCGGCTGGACAGCGACCCCGAACCCCGCGGGCACTCCTTCGAGTTCCGGATCAACGGCGAGGATCCCGGCCGCGGATTCCTGCCCGCGCCGGGCACGGTGACCCGGTGGGTCCAGCCGAGCGGGCCGGGGGTACGGGTGGACAGCGGTGTCGAGACCGGATCGGTGGTCGGCGGCGGCTTCGACTCGTTGCTGGCCAAGGTGATCGTCACCGGAGAGACCCGGGCCGAGGCGCTCGAGCGTTCCCGCCGGGCGCTCCGCGAGATGGTCGTCGAGGGGATGGCCACCGCGCTGCCGTTCCACCTCGCCGTGCTCGACGACGACGCCTTCACCAGTGAGCCCTTCAGCGTGCACACCCGCTGGATCGAGACCGAGTTCGACAACCAGATCCCGGCCTACGACGCGGCGGTGCCACCCGACACCGACCCGGGCGAGCGCGAGACCGTCGTGATCGAGGTCAACGGGCGGCGGATGGAGGTGTCGCTGCCGGCCGGGCTGGGTGCCACATCCCGTGGTCCGGGGCGCGCCAAGCCTCCGGCCCGTGGCGCCGGTCGCTCATCGTCGGCTGCTGCCGCCGGCGAGTCGTTGACCAGCCCGATGCAGGGCACCATCGTCAAGGTCACGGTCAGCGAGGGCGACACGGTCGCTGCGGGTGACCCTGTGGTCGTGCTCGAGGCGATGAAGATGGAGCAGCCCATCAACGCCCACCGGGCCGGGGTGATCAAGGACCTCGACGCGAAGCAAGGCTCGTCGGTCAACGCCGGAGCCGTCATCTGCCAGATCGTCGATGGCGAGGGCTAGCCGGTCGCGGGTGTCTCCTCGCCGCTGAACAGTGTGAGCTGGAGGTCGGCCGGGCCGCTGAGTCGGGAGTTGAGCGATCCCCACGGCGTTGTCGTCGGCGCAGCGATCAACTCGGCGCCCGCCTGCTGAAGGCGCCGGGTCGCCTCGGCGGAGTCGGGCACCTCGAAGGCCACCCGGATGTGACCGGCCGCCCGGTGGCCGACCTCGACCTCGTCGATCCACGCGGCATGCGCCGGGTCGGCGATCTCGAGGGTGGCGCGCCCGGCCTGCAGGATCGTCACCCGACCACCGTCCGAGGTGAACGCGGCCTCTTCACGTAGCCCGAGCACGTCGCGGTAGAACTGCACGGCCTGGTCGTAGTCCGTGGCGGTGACCACGAGGCGGAGTTCGCTGACGGGCGGGGTGTCGGGCATGAGGCGTCTCCAGTGCGACGGTCCGACGGCTGATCAGTCGAATTCGTGCTGCATCAACTGCCGCGCCGTCTCGGTGAGCGATCCGGATAGCGAAGGATAGATCGAGATGGTGTGCGCGATCTGGTCGACCGAGAGGTGGTTCTCGACGGCGAGTGCAATCGGCAGGATGAGCTCCGAGGCATGCGGCGCGACCACCACCCCACCGATGACCAGCCCCGAAGACGGTCGACAGAACAGCTTGACGAATCCGTCGGTGATCCCGTCCATCTTGGCCCGCGCGTTGGTCGCCAGCGGCAGCTTGACGGTCCTCGCCTGCACCGCGCCGCTATCCACAGTGGACTGCCCGATGCCGACCGTGGCGATCTCGGGATCGGTGAACACGTTGGCCGAGACCGTCTTGAGCCGCAGCGGCAGCACCGCCTCGCCGAGGCCGTGCCACATCGCGATCCGGCCCTGCATCGCGGCGACCGAGGCCAGCATCAGCACACCCGTGACGTCGCCGGCGGCATAGATCCCGGGCACGGAGGTACGCGAGACGCGGTCGACCGCAACGAAACCGCCGGCCGCGACATCCACACCGGCCGCCTCAAGACCCAGGTCTGCGGTGTTGGGCACCGACCCGACCGCCATCAGCGCGTGACTGCCCTCGACCTGCCGGCCATCGGTCAACTCGACGGTGACGCCGCCGGCCGTGCGGCGCACCGATGCGGCGCGGGAGCGGTTGAGGATCGTCATCCCCCGGCGGGTGAAGACCTCCTCGATCAGCACGGTGGCGTCGGAGTCCTCACCGGGCATCACGCGTTCGCGGCTGGCCACCAGCGTGACCTCGACGCCCAGAGCGAGGTAGGCGCTGGCGAACTCCGCTCCGGTCACCCCGGAGCCGACGACAACCAGGTGTTCGGGCAACTCCGGCAGGTCATAGACCTGGCGCCAGTTGAGGATCCGCTCGCCGTCCGGCTCGGCGCCGGGCAGCACCCGCGGCGTGGCTCCGCACGCCACCAGGACGATGTCGGCCTCGACGACCTCGGAGGTGCCGCCCGCTGCCGTGATCGCGACCCGGTGCCGGCGTCCCGGACCCGGCTCGG
>JBAVXU010000183.1:0-3997 GCA_049698415.1 Mycobacteriales bacterium | reverse complement strand
GCACTGGGTCCGCCGCCGATGCAGGCAGCTGAGGGGATACGGGGGCAGTAGCGGTCGGCGTCGTTGCGGTGGGCGCCGCAGCCGAAGCGGAGCGCGACGTGGCCGGCTGCGCGGCAGGAGGCGCTGTGGCGATAGGCGCTGTGGCCGGAGTCGAACGCGGCGGCACCGGCTCCGTGGCGGGAGAAACGGATCGTGGTGGAGCCGATGGCCTGGTCCGGCCAGGAGTCGGTCTGGGGTAGGGGGAAGGGCGCGGCCGAGGCGATGGTCGATCGTGTGGCGCGGGCTGCTCAGGCATGAGTCGGCATCACACCTCGAGCAGCTCGGCTTCTTTGTGCCTCATCAACTCGTCGACGGCATGGACGTAGCGCGCGGTGGTCTCGTCGAGCTCCTTCTCCGCCCGGCGTACGTCGTCCTCGCCGGCATCGCCGTCCTTGCCCAGCCGCTCGAGAGCGTCCTTGGCATGCCGCCGGATGTTGCGGATGGCGATCTTGGAGTCCTCGCCCCGGGACCTGGAGACCTTGATCAGGTCGCGCCGGCGCTCCTCGGTGAGCTGCGGGAAGATCACCCTGATGATCGTCCCGTCGTTGGTGGGGTTGACGCCGAGGTCGCTGTCGCGAATGGCCTTCTCGATCGCGTTAAGGGTGCCGGCATCGAACGGCTTGATGACAGCCATCCTGGCCTCGGGGACGGTGATCGACGCCAGTTGATTGACGGGCGTGGGCGTGCCGTAGTAATCCGGGGCGATCTTGGCGAACATGCCCGGCGAGGCACGGCCGGTGCGAATCGCGCCAAGATCCTCCTTGGCGTGGTCGACGGCCTTGTCCATCTTTTCCTCGGCCTCGAAGAGGGTCTCCTCGATCACGCTGTGTACCTCCCTCTCGGCCGTAACCTGTTGTGCCCGTTGACGATCAGTTGCTCGCCGTCACCATCGTGCCGATCTTCTCACCCGAGAGCACGCGGGCAATGTTGCCCTGCTCCTCCAGGTTGAACACCACGATCGGCAGTCCGTTGTCCATGCACAAGCTCACCGCGGTCGTATCCATGACGCGCAGGCCGCGGCCGATGAACTCCGAGTAGCTCAACTGGTCGAACATCACCGCCTCGGGATGCTTGCGCGGATCGGCATCGTAGACGCCGTCCACCCTGGTGCCCTTGCACATGACCTCGGCGCCGATCTCCAAGGCCCGCTGTGCGGCACAGGTGTCGGTCGAGAAGAACGGCACCCCGAGCCCGCCGCCGAAGATCACCACGCGACCCTTCTCGAGGTGGCGGATCGCACGGCGGGGGACGTAGGGCTCGGCGACCTGGCCCATCGTGATCGCGGTCTGCACCCGGGTCTCGATGCCCTGCTTCTCGCAGAAGTCCTGCAGCGCGAGGCAGTTCATGACTGTGCCCAGCATGCCCATGTAGTCGGCTCGCCCGCGGTCCATGCCCGAATTCGACAACTCCGCCCCGCGGAAGTAGTTGCCGCCGCCGACGACGATGGCGACTTGTACGCCGGTGCGTACGACCTCAGCGATCTGGCGGGCGATCTCCCGCACGACGTCGGCGTCGACCCCAAGCTTGCCGGCGCCAGCGAACGCTTCCCCGGAGAGTTTGAGCAGCACCCGCCGCCAACCGTCGCCCGCGGGGTTCTCGTGCTCTGTCACGGTGTCCTCCCTCGGGCCGGTGATGCTCAGGCCTGGCCGACCTTGAACCGCGCGAAACGCTTGACCGACACGCCGGCCTCGTCGAGGACGTCCTTGACGGTCCGCTTGTTGTCCTTGACGAAGGCCTGCTCGAGCAGCGTGAAGTCCTTGTAGAAGCCGTTCACACGACCCTGGATGATCTTGTCCATCGCCTGCTCAGGCTTGCCCTCCGCCCGGGCGGTCTCCTCGGCGATGCGCCGCTCTGTCTCCACCGTCTCGGCAGACACCTCGTCGCGTACGACGTACTTCGGTGACATCGCCGCGATGTGCTGCGCGATCTCTTTTGCCACCTGCGGCTGCTCCGAGTCGAGCTCCACCAGGACGCCGACTGTCGGCGGCAGGTCGGGGCTGGACTTGTGGAGGTACGTGGCCACGAAGCCGTCGTCGAAGTAGGCGAACCGGCGTACCTCGATCTTCTCTCCGAGGGTGGCGCTGGTCTCTTCGACCTTTTGCTTGACGGATGCGGACGGCTCAGGTGCGTAGGGCGCCTCGAGCAGGCTCTCGACGTCACTGGGCTTGCCGGCCAGGACCGACTGGGCGAGCCCGGCCGCGAAGGTGCGGAAACCGTCCGTCTTGGCGACGAAGTCGGTCTCGCAGTTGACCTCGATGAGGACGCCCGCGCTGGTGCCGGTCAGCTCAGCGGCGACCAGGCCGTTGGATGCCGATCGGGCCACCCGCTTACCGACGTCCTTCGCGCCTTGGACCCGCAGGATCTCGACGGCACGGTCGAAGTCACCCTCGGACTCGGTGAGCGCGTTCTTGCAGTTGAGCATCCCCGCGCCGGTGAGCTCGCGAAGCCGCTTGATGTCCGCGGCTGAGAAGTTGGCCATATCTCTTTTCTCTCATGTCTGTGTCTGGATGGGACGGTCAGGCCGGTGGCGCTGCGTCCCCCGCAGGTGCTGGCGTGGACGCAGGTGCAGCCGCAGCGGTAGCCGCTGCCGCATCGACGCCGGCGCCCTCGATCGTCGGCTCGGCCGCCGGGGTGGTTGGCGCAGCCTCTGCCTGTGCAGTGGTGGCGCCACCGGTCAACAGCTCGCGCTCCCACTCCGGCAGCGGCTCGTCGGTCGCCAGCTGACCCGCATCGGGCTTGTCGTCGCCGTCAGCCTCGCCGGCGCTGCGGGCACTGGCCCGCGCCATGAGGCCCTCGGCGACGGCGTCGGCGATGACCCGGGTGAGCAGGGCCGCGCTGCGGATCGCATCGTCGTTGCCGGGGATCTTGTAGTCGACCTCGTCGGGATCGCAGTTGGTATCCAGGATCGCGACGACGGGAATGCCGAGCTTGTGCGCCTCACCGACGGCGATGTGTTCCTTCTTGGTGTCGATGATCCACACGGCACTGGGCACCTTGACCATGTCGCGGATGCCGCCGAGTGTGCGGTCGAGCTTGATGCGCTCGCGCTGAAGGACCAGCGACTCCTTCTTGGTGCGTACGGTGTCGCCGCCGGTCTGCTCGATGACCTCGAGCTCCTTGAGGCGCTGCAGCCGCTTGTAGACGGTCTGGAAGTTGGTGAGCATCCCACCGAGCCAGCGCTGGTTGACGTAGGGCATGCCGACCCGCTGGGCCTGCTCTGCCACCGCCTCCTGCGCCTGCTTCTTGGTGCCGACGAACAGGATCGTCCCGCCGTGCGCGACCGTCTCGCGGACGAACTCGTAGGCCTTGTCGATGTAGGTCAGCGTCTGCTGGAGGTCGATGATGTAGATGCCGTTGCGCTCGGTGAAGATGAAGCGCTTCATCTTGGGGTTCCACCTGCGGGTCTGGTGCCCGAAGTGGACGCCGCTTTCGAGAAGCTGGCGCATGGAGACGACTTGGGTTGCCAAGGCCGTGCACTCCTGTCCGGGTCCCGGTCGCAGCCGAGCCCACTCGGTTCCTCGCAGGGGACCGGGTGGTCCCTTGCGCCTGGCGCCCTGGGGGTCCCACCGCAGCGAACTGCGGACCGAAAGGGATACACCTCCGTGAGGAGGAGGGCGCGCGAAGTCGACCCACCGAAGTGGGCCGCTGTCATTGAGTGTACCCACGCGCGGCAAACAGTTAGGACAGTGTCCACAGCCGGACATCCATCCACAAACCGCCCTCGGCCGCGCCACAATCTCTCCGGCTCCCGACATGCTGCGAGCCGTGACAGGTCAACTCTCCCGTGCTGCTGGCCGGATCGCCATGCTCCTGGGCGCCTCAGGGGTTCTTGCGGTGGTCGGCTTCTGCGGGTCGGCATCCGCGGCGGCGGCGCAGCCGCTCTGGGGCTGGCCGCTGCCGGGTCGGCCGGCCGTGGTGCGGCCTTTCGACCCGCCCGCGACGGACTACGGCGCAGGCC
>JBAVXU010000182.1:0-4882 GCA_049698415.1 Mycobacteriales bacterium | reverse complement strand
CCTGGTGGGTGCGGGCCAGCCGGGCGAGCCGTCGGCCGACCTCACCGGCAGCCCGGCCGCCCACTCCGGCGTCCACTTCGTCGAAGACGAGCGTGGGGATGTGGTTGGCCCCGGCGAAGACGACTTCGACGGCCAGCATCACTCGGGACAGCTCGCCGCCGGAGGCACCCTTGTTGAGCGGTCGCGCCGGCGCACCAGTATGCGCGACCAGAAGCATCTCGACGTCGTCGATGCCGTCAGCGGAGATCGCCACCAGCCGTCCATCGACCTCCAGTCCGGTCGAGCCGGCCGGGGCGTCGCGACGATTGAGGGCGACCTCGATCCGCGCGTTGGGCAGCGCAAGGTCGACGAGCTCGTCGGTGACCGCCGCGGCCAGCACCTCGGCGGCAGCCGCTCGCGCGGCAGACAGCTCGAGCGCTGTTGCCGTCAGCTCGGCGGCGAGGGCGTCGCGCTCGGCGCTGAGCTCCGCCAGCTTCTCGGACGAACCGTCGAGGTCGTCGAGGCGGAGAGCGGCGGCTGCAGCCCATTCGAGTACGCCGTCGATCGTGTCGGCGTAGCGGCGGACCAGGCCTTGCAGCTGCGCCCACCGGTCCTGGAACTGCGCCAGTCGTCCGGGGTCGGCCTCGAAGGAGTGTGCATAGATGGCCAGCTCGCCGGCCGCGTCGCTGACGAGGTAGCCGAGCTCGCCGACTCGGGCAGCCAGGCTCGCGAGCACCGGGTCATGCTCGGCGACGGACTCGAGGGATCGCTGGGCGGTCGCCACCAGGCCCGCGACGTCGGGCGTGTCCTCGGTGGGGTCGGACACCAGAGCATTGGCGGCGGAGGCCGCGGCCGTGCGCAGCGCGTCGGCATTCTCCAGCCGGGTCAGATCGGCGCGCAGTGTCTCGTCCTCGGCCGGCTGCGGGTCGATCGCCTCGATCTCGTTGAGCCCGTGGCGGAGCAGCTCGGCTTCCTGCGCTCGCTCCCGGGCCGCCGAGGTGCGCTCGGTGAGGTCGCGGATCACCGCCTGCCACCGGTCGAAGATCGCACGGTGCTTGGTCAGCAGCACGTCGACGTCGGCGCCGGCGAAGCGGTCCAATGCGGCGCGCTGCTCGGCAGGGCGCAGCAACCGCATCTGATCGGACTGGCCATGGACCGTCACCAGGTCCTCGCCCAGCGCACCCAGGACTCCCACCGGCACGCTGCGCCCCCCGAGGTGTGCGCGCGAACGTCCCTCGGCCGACACCGAACGGCTGACCAGCAGGGTCCCGTCTTCGTCGCGCTCTGCGCCGGCCTCGACGGCTCGTACCAGCGCCGGACTGTCGTCGATCTCGGCGAGCCGACCCTCGACCAGCGCCTGCCGCTCCCCCGCCCGCACCCGGCCGGTATCGGCGCGGCCGCCGAACAACAGGCCCAGTCCGGCGACGACCATGGTCTTGCCCGCGCCGGTCTCGCCGGTGACGACGGTCAGGCCGGGACACAACTCCAAGGTGGCGTCGGCAATGACACCGAGGCCTCTGATCCGCAACTCCTCGAGCACCCGTCGAGACTAGCCAATCGGGTGCGCCCGGCCGCGCCATCCATCCACCGGCAATTCGAACTTCTCCACCAGGCGATCGGTGAACGACTTCGGATGGAGCCGAACGACGCGGATCGGCTTGTCACCGCGGCGTACGGACACCGAAGAACCAGGAGGCAGCTGGAAGGTACGCCGGCCGTCGCAGCACAGGATCGCCGGGCCGCCCTCACTGGCGACGTCGATGGTGAACAGCGACGTCGGGGCGACGACCATCGCCCGGGAGAAAAGCGCGTGCGCGCTGATGGGTACGAGCAGCAACGCCTCGACCTCGGGCCACACGATCGGACCGCCGGCCGAGAACGCATAGGCGGTCGAACCTGTGGGGGTGGCGCACACGACACCGTCGCAACCCCAGCGGGACACCGGACGGCCGTCGATGCTGACCAGAACTTCGAGCATGCGCTCACGGAACAGCTTCTCCACCGACGCCTCGTTGAGCGCCCATCCCGTCGACAGCACCTCGCCGTCGTGGTGCACGCTGACGTCGATCGTCATCCTTTCGTCGACCAGATAGCTGCGATCCGCAACTCGCTCGACGGTCTGGTCCACCGCCTCGAGGTCGGCCTCGGCCAAGAAGGCCACCCGGCCCAGCTTCACCCCCAACAGGGGTGTCCCATGTGGACGGGCCAGTTCGGCGGCCCGCAGGAGCGTGCCGTCGCCGCCCAGGGCAAGGATGAGTTCGACGTCCTTGACGGCCGATGCGTCGTCGACCACCTCGGCCGAGGGCAGGGCGAGCCGCTCGGCTTCGCTGTCGAGGACCCGGATGCCGAACCCCCGGGCCTCGAGCCGCTCGGCGAGTTGGCAGGCGTGCTCGACGGTGTCGGGCCGCTCGGAATGGGTGACGAGCAGGACGTGACGGGTCATCCGGAGCTCACCTGGGTCTCGGCCACCGCTTCGACGGCGGCCAGGTCGACGGGTGGCGCATCGGTCCGCAGCCACAGGAAGAACTCGACGTTGCCCGCGGGTCCCGGCAGGGCACTGCGGGCCAGCCCGGCGACCCCCCAGCCAGCGATCGCCGCCGCCTCTGCCACGTGCAGCACCGCTTCGGCTCGCAGGGCTGGGTCGCGCACCACGCCGCCTGAGCCGAGCTTGCTCCGGCCGACCTCGAACTGCGGCTTGACCATCGGCACCACGTCGCCGTCAGGCCGTACGCAGGCGGTCAATGCAGGCAGGACCACGCGCAGCGAGATGAACGACAGGTCGGCCACGACAAGGTCGACCTCGCCGCCGATGCTGTCTGAGGTCAGGTTGCGGACGTTCGTGCGGTCGAGGACGCTGACCCGCTCGTTGGTACGCAAGGGCCACGCGAGTTGGCCGTAGCCGACGTCGACGGCCACCACCTCGCGGGCGCCGCGGCGGAGCAGGACATCGGTGAACCCGCCGGTCGACGCGCCGGCATCGAGGCAGCGCCGGTCGGCGACCGACAAGCCCGGTCGCCCGCCCGCGGGCTCGGCGAACTCGTCGAGCGCGCTGATGAGCTTGTGTGCCCCCCGGGAGACGTAGGACGGGCCGGCTTCGGAATCGATCACGCGCAGTGATTCGGTTGCGGCGACACGACTGGCCGGCTTCGTGGCGGTGCGGCCGGCCAGTCGTACCCGACCGGCGAGCACGAGGTCAGCCGCCTCGCCGCGAGAGCGCGCCAGCCCACGACGGACCAGCTCGGCGTCGAGCCGGGCCAGAGAGTGAGAAGTGCGGCCGGCCACGGTAGGTCAGTCCACCGCCGAGTCCGGGCTACCGATCTCGTTCAAGATCTCTTGCAGCCGGGCGTGGACGTCGGCGTAGGTCTCGACGTGCTCGGCGACCGGGAGCGCGTCGACGTCATGGAGACCTGCGATGGCGGCATCGACCCGGGGCTCGCCGGTGCTCTGGTCACCCGGATCGTTGCCGGTCGCGGCGGTGCTGCCCGGCTGCTCGGCTGTCGGGTCGTCGACCATCATGTGCCGTTCGCGGTCGTCCGAGTGGAAGCCTTCTTCGTTGATTTCTTGGCACTCATGTTGGCGGGTGTCGTCTTCGAGGTTGCCTTCTTGCTTGTTTTCCTGGCTGCCATGTTCGCGGATGTCTTCTTCGCGGAGGTCTTCTTCGCGGATGTCTTCCTCGCAGCGGTGCTCTTCGCAGCTGTCTTCTTCGCGGACTTCTTGGCCGGTGCTTTCTTGGGTGGCGCCTTCTTCGGGCCGGTCGAGTGCCTCTCCGCGAAGCCCTCGCGGACCTGGGCCTCGAGCGTCGCCACGCGTGCCGTCAGAGCGCGGACCTTGTCGGCGGTGACGAAACCCATCTGGTCGAGCGTGCGATCGAGCTCGTACCGGATCAGATTGGCCAGCGCCTCACGGTTGCTTCGGCTGGTGGCGAGCAGCTCGTCGGTCAGCTGGTTGACCTGCTCGGCAGTGGCCTCGCCCTGGGCGAACAGTGCCTTGACCGCCGCGGTGGCCGCCCGGCGCGGGACCTCGGTGAGACCGTTGGCGAGGGCGAAGTAGCCCCGCAATGCATCCCGCATGTCTGGTCCTCCTTGTTGCCGCGAGCCGGCCAGTCAACGGCCGTCGAAGATCACGCTACCGGCAAGGCCGCCGACGGGCCCTCAATCCAGGCCGAGGGTACGGAGCGCCTTGCTGGCGTCGGGGTCCTCCGCGCGCACAGCGGCGGGCGGACTCGCGGCCGCCCAGCTTGCCGCACACAAGGCTCGGAGGGCGTTGATGGCGTCGTCGCCCGTCCCGGACAGCTCGAGCTCGGAGCCGATCCACCTGGAAACGAAGCCCGCACAGCGTGTCTCGGCTCCGCTCGTCGTCGGCGGCTCGTGCGGCTGAAGAAGGCCGCCGAGATCCTGGGCGAGGTAGGTCGGCCGGCTTCCCTTCGGCGCGGCGAGCAAGGCGAGAGGAGTGGTCACGCCCGTCAGGACGAGCAGGCTGTCGGCGCCGATACTCACCGCGCCCTCGATGTCGGTGTCGAGCCGGTCACCCACGACGAGCGGGTGCTGCGCGCCGGTGCGCTCGACGCTTTCGGTGAGCAGCCCTGGCTGTGGCTTACCGACGACCTCCGGCCGCTGTCCGGTGGACACGATCAGCGCTGCCACCAACGCGCCGTTGCCGGGCAGCGGACCGCGATCTGACGGCAATGTCCCGTCGGTGTTGGTGGCCACCCACAGCGCACCGTTGCGGATCGCCACGGTGGCATCCGCAAGCTCTGCGTAACCCACCGCGGGTCCGTAGCCCTGCACCACCGCGGCCGGCACCGGGTCGGCCGTGCGTACCGGCTCCAGCCCGACGTCGCGAATCTCATCGACCAGCGCCTCGGTGCCGACGACCAACACCCTGCTGCCCGGACTCAACCGTC
>JBAVXU010000181.1:0-9952 GCA_049698415.1 Mycobacteriales bacterium | reverse complement strand
CGTCGAGGGTGCGTGGCCGCATCCGGACGGCGAGCGGCGCGGCCGCGGCGGCCGCCGCCTGACCGGCATCCTCGAAGAGATCAGCCACGATCCGATCGTAGGTGCCGGAGGGCCGACCCCGTCGAGTTAGCGGCGCGGCTTGGGCTGCGCTTGCCCTGGTGGGGATGCGGCGCCGTCGGCAGCAGGCGCATTCTGAGCTTCCTCGGTGGTCGGGTCCTCAGCCGCTTGACCCTGGACGTCCAGCGTCTCGTCCGGCTGCAATGTGCTGTGTCGAGGCTTGGTAGGCACGACAACCTCCAGTTTCGCGGTGTTGGTCGGCTGGTTGCACGGCCCAATTATCTGACGCCAGGGGGTCTCCTGTCTGGCCTACGCTGCAGCTCGCCCAACGGCAATGCGGCGAAAGACGCACACTGAGGCCGATACCCTCAGCAAGGCACCGACGGGGTTCCACGTCATGCCGATGGCTGGCTCCCGACCTGTCCAGGAGGAGGCGCATGGCCGACGACGCCGATGTCCGCCAGGCGCTGCGTACCGTCGCAGCGCTGGCTTCCGAGCTCGGCCCGGCTCTCGCGCCGGACGGCTTCGACGCGTTGCTGGGATCGATCGCGACGATGGCGCGGCAGGCGATGCGAGCCGCCGTCTGCTCGATCGTCCTCATCGAGGGAGACGAGCTGGTCATCCGGGTCGCCTCGGGCGAGCAGGCCGAGTTGGTCATCGGGGCCCGCCTGCCCGTGGGCGAGGGTGTCGCCGGCTGGGTGCTGGCCACGGGTCAGGCGCTCGGCATCGACGACGTGGGCGGTGACGAACGCTTCGCCAAGTCCATGGGGCACGCCGGTGAATACCACCCGACCGCCGTCTACGCCGTGCCACTGGTCAGCGATCGCGAGACCGTCGGCGTGATCCAAGTCCTGGACCCGGCGGATGAGCTTGCTGCCACCGCACTGACAACGCTGGAGCCCTACGCCTACCAGGCCGCGCTGGCGGTGCAGACCGGCGAGGCTTTCGACCACCTCGGCCAGGTGCTGTTCCGAGCGGCGGCTGCCGCGGTCGACGACGACGGTGTCGCAGAGGCGCTTCGCGAGATCGCCGCGAGCGCGCCTCCTTCTCAGGCCTCCCTGGCCGGGATGGCAGCCGACCTGGCCCACATGAGCCGGCTCGGGCCGCGCGAAAGAGCCGCAGCATCGGAGATGCTCAGCGCCTTCGCGAAGTACGTGGATTCCCGCGAGCCATGACCGCCGGGCCGTGGCCGATCGGCGCTGCCACGCTGCACGCCGTCGCGGCCTTCGATGCACCGTCCCCCATCACGAGGGAATGGGCATGGGGCGGATCCACCGGCCGGGGGGTCCGAGTAGCCGTCGTCGACAGCGGCATCGACGCGAGCCACCCCGACATCGGCTCGCTCGCCGGGGGCGTTGCGGTCGAGATCGACGACGACGCCCCAGGCGGCCTGCGTCTGGTCGAGGGGCGGCATGATGACCTGTTTGGACATGGGACGGCGTGCGCCGGGATCATCCGGCGGCTGGCACCCGACGCCGAGCTGTTCAGCGTGCGGGTTCTCGGCCGGACACTCAAGGGCACCGGTGCGGCACTGATCGCCGGCCTTCGGTGGGCCCTGGACCACGACATGGACGTGATCAACCTCAGCTTGAGCACCCGCAGGCGCGCGTACTTCGCCAAGCTGCACGACCTCGCAGATCATGCCTACTTCCGCAACACGATGCTGGTGGCGGCGATGAACAACGCGCCCGCAACGAGCTACCCCGCGGAGTACTCCTCGGTGTTCTCAGTCGGCGCCTACCGCACCGATGACGACGTGGACGTGTTCTACAACCCCGCACCACCGGTGGAATTCGGTGCACCGGGGATCGCGGTCAAGGTGGCTTGGCGTGACGGCAGGACGATCACGTCGACCGGGAACAGCTACGCCGCCGCACACGTCTCAGGCCTGCTGTCCCGCATTCGCGCAGAGCACCCCGGCCTCACCGCGTTCCAGCTCAAGACGGTCCTGCACGCCGTCTGCGTCAACGCGACCTCCGCCGGGGTCGGTCAGGAGGGGGCGAACACCGTAGGGGTGCCCGCCGGCGGCGGCTCGTCAGGGACCGCATCGACGCCGGCTTCGGCGCGCTGAGCCGCGGTGATCGGCGTCGGTGCGCCGGTCAGCGGGTCGCCCCCCGAGGCGGTCTTGGGGAACGCGATGACCTCGCGGATCGTGTCCGCCCCGACCAGCAAGCTGCACAGCCGGTCCCAGCCGAACGCGATCCCGCCGTGCGGCGGCGGGCCGTACTCGAACGCCTCGAGCAGGAAGCCGAACTGGGACTGTGCCTCCTCGGGTGTCAGCCCGATGATGTCGAAGACCTGCTGCTGGACGTCGCGGCGATGGATACGGATCGAACCGCCGCCGAGTTCGACACCGTTGACCGTGAGGTCGTAGGCGTAGGCCAGCGCCTTGTCCGGCTCGTCGACGAGCCGCCCGGCCCACTCCGGCGTCGGTGAGGTGAACGGATGGTGCACCGCCGTCCAGCCCCCCTCGGCGTGCTGCTCGAACATCGGCCAGTCCACCACCCAGACGAACTCCCACCGGGACTCGTCGATCAGCTCGCAGCGCCGTCCGATCTCGAGCCGGGTGGCCCCCAGCAGCGCCCGCGCCTCGGTGGGCGTTCCGGCGCCGAAGAATATGCAGTCGCCCGGTTGGGCACCGGTGGCGGCCTGCAATCCGGCCAGATGCGGCGCCGAGAGGTTCTTGGCGACGGGCCCGCGCAGTTCGCCCGAGGAGTCGACGAGCACGTACGCAAGGCCCTTGGCACCGCGCGAGCGCGCCCACTCCTGCCAAGCGTCGAGTTGCTTGCGGGGCTGGGACGCTCCCCCCGGCATGACCACAGCCCCGACGTGTGCGGCCTGGAAGACGCGGAACTCGGTGCCGGCGAAGTACGCCGTGAGGTCGACCAGCTCACAACCGAACCGCACGTCGGGCTTGTCGCTGCCGAACCGGGCCATCGCCTCGGCATAGGTCATCCGAGGGATCGGCAGTGCGATCTCGTGGCCGGCCAGCTCGCGCCAGACTCGGCTGATGACCGCTTCGCCGACCTCTAGCACGTCGTCCTGCTCGACGAAAGACATCTCGATGTCGAGCTGGGTGAACTCCGGCTGCCGGTCGGCGCGGGAGTCCTCGTCGCGAAAGCAGCGGGCCAGTTGGTAGTAACGCTCGAACCCGGACACCATGAGCAACTGCTTGAACAGCTGCGGTGACTGCGGCAGGGCGTACCAGTGCCCCGGCTGCAACCGGACCGGGACCAAGTAGTCACGGGCACCTTCGGGCGTGGAGCGGGTGAGATAGGGCGTCTCGACCTCGACGAAGTCCCGCTCGGCCATGACCTCGCGGGCCACCTGGCTGGCCTTCGATCGCAGCCGCAGGGCGTGGGCCGGACCGGGCCGGCGCAGATCGAGATAGCGGTACCTCAGGCGCACTTCCTCACCGACGGCGCCGGCGTGCTCGTCGAGCGGGAACGGCAGCGCGGCGGCCTCGCTGAGCACGTCGAGGCCGGTGGCACTCACCTCGATCTCGCCGGTCGGCAACTCGGGGTTCTCGTTGCCGGCCGGCCGTGCGCCGACCGTGCCTTCGACCCGGATGCAGAACTCCGCCCGCAGCGAGTGCGCCTGCGCCTCACGCAGCACGACCTGCACGATCCCGCTGGCATCGCGGAGATCGACGAAGGTGACGCCCCCGTGGTCGCGACGGCGAGCCACCCAGCCGGCCAGCGTCACGGCCTGGCCGGTGTGCTCCGCACGTAGCGAGCCGGCTTCATGGGTGCGCATCACGACAGCTTCTCCTTGGCGGTGGACACGAGATCAGGCAGCGCGACGGTGACCTGCTCACCATCAGCGAGATCCTTCAACTGGGCGGTGTCAGCGTCGAGGTCGCGGTCGCCGAGCACCACGGCGTAGCTCGCGCCGGAACGATCCGCCGCCTTCATCGCACCTTTGAGCCCGCGCTCGCCGAAGGCCATGTCGGCGCTCACCCCGGCCGCGCGCAGCTCGGCGACCAGCATGACGGCCCGCCGCCGGGCCGCGCCGCCAAGGGGCACGACGAAGACCTGGCAGCGCGCGGTGCTGTCCGGTTCGATGCCCTCGGCAGTCATCGCCAAAAGGGTCCGCTCGACGCCGAGGGCATAGCCGATGCCCGACACGTCGGGGCCGCCCAGGGCGGCAGAGAGTCCGTCGTAGCGGCCGCCGCCGCCGATGCTGGCCTGAGCGCCGAGCCCGGAGTGGACGTACTCGAAGGTCGTCTTGGTGTAGTAGTCCAGCCCGCGCACCATCCGGGGAGCCTCGGTCCAGGTCACCCCGAGGTCGGTGAGGTGCTCGCGGACCCGGTCGTAGTGCGAGCGACAGTCCTCGCACAGGTTGTCCACCATCAGCGGGGCTGAGCTGAGCATCGCCTGCACCTCGGGTCGCTTGTCGTCGAGGACCCGGAGCGGGTTCAGCTCCGCCCGGCGCCGGGTGTCGTCGTCGAGGTCGAGGCCTCGCAGGTAGTCCTGGAGCTTGTCGCGGTAGGCCGGCCGGCACGCCTGGTCACCGAGCGAGGTCAGCCAGGTGTCGAACTGCCGGAGGCCGAGCGCACGGAATCCGGTGACTCCCAGCGCGACGACCTCGGCGTCCAGGGCCGGGTCGTCGACACCGATCGCCTCCATGTCCACCTGCGTGAAGTGGCGGTAGCGGCCGGCCTGGGCGCGTTCGTAGCGGAAGTTCGGACCGACGGTGTAGAGCTTCACGGGCAGTTGCCCGGAGGTCAGCCGATGCTCGATCACCGCGCGCATGAGTCCCGCGGTGAGTTCCGGCCGCAGGGTGAGTGACCGGCCGCCCTTGTCGTCGAAGGTGTACATCTCTTTGCTCACGACGTCGGTCGACTCACCCACACCGCGCCGGAAGAGCGCCGTGTCCTCGAACACCGGGGTCTCGATGTAGCTGTAACCCGCCCTGCGCAGCGGCTCGGTGAGCGCGGATCGCGCGGCGAGCGAGGCGCTCGACCTCGGGGGAAGCAGGTCGAAGGTGCCCCTGGGGGCTGCGAGGCGGCTCACAGGCCGGTCCTCGGAAGCATCGGGCCGGCCAACTGGAGATAGGGGTTGGCGGCCCGCTCGGCGCCGATGGTGGTCGACGGTCCGTGCCCGGGCAGCACGACCGTCTCGTCGGGCAGCGGCAGCACCACCCGGCTCAGCGAAGACACCATGTCCGCCTCGCTGCCGCCGGGCAGGTCGACCCGTCCGATCGACCCGGCGAAGAGCAGGTCGCCGGAGAACAGCATCGGTGCCTCGTCCGCCGACAGGCCGAACACCACTGACCCGGGCGTGTGCCCGGGAGCGAGCGTGACGCCCAGGTCGAGCCCGGCGAGAGAGATGACCTGGCCGTCGGCGATCTCGATCACGTCGTCGGGCTCGGCGAACTCCAGCCGCCCGAACAGCGGCGTGTCACGTGGAATACCCAGGCCGGCCCAGGGGTCGGTGACCTGCCCACGGTCAGCGGGATGGATGTAAGCCGCGATGCCGTGCGCGCCGCAGACCGGGACCACAGCGAAGGTGTGGTCGAAGTGGCCGTGCGTGAGCAGGACGGCAACCGGGCGCAGGCGCTGCTCACGCAGGATCTCCGCGAGCTCGTCCTCGGCGCCGACACCGGGGTCGATCACCACACATTGCTCACCTGGCCCCGGGGCGACGACCCAGCAGTTCGTCGCGGGCGGGCCGGCGGGAAAGCCGGCGACGAGCACGGGCGTGGCCCTCCTGGTTGCAGCGAATCGGGCGAAGCGACCCGGAGACGGTACGGACGTGGGATACCGGCTTCACAGCCAGCCTACCGAGGCGCCGTAGACTTCCTCGCACACACATTGGCTGACCGATGGATCCATCTCGTCCCGATCTGTCCGCCGAGTCGGTCCGCCGCGAACTGTCCGACCCACCGAAAGGCCCACACCGTGCCCGGCAAGGATCGCCAGCGCCAACTGGCTCGTGAAAAGCTGCAGCGCCAGATGGCCAAGCGGGCTGCCGAAGCACGGCGAAGGCGCCGGCTGCAGGCCATCGCGGGAAGCGCCGTGGGCGTGCTGGCCATCGTGGCGCTGACCGGCTTCGCCGTGGCCAAGCTCGGCGGCAACGACAAGAAGACTGCGAAGCCGGCCGCCGCCCCATCAGCCACCAAGGCGCCAGAGGGATGTTCCTACCCCGACGACGTACGCTCCCCGAGCGCGCGCAAGGTGGCGAAGCCATCGGTCAAGGACGTCGCCAAGACCGGCACGGTCCAGGTCGTCATGACGACCAACCAGGGCTCGCTCACCCTCACCCTCGACCGAGCCAAAGCCCCGTGCACGGTGAACAATTTCGTGTCCCTGGCGAAGCAGAAGTACTTCGACAAGACGCCCTGCCACCGGGTCACCGCCGACGGTCTGATGCAGTGCGGCGATCCGACCGGCACCAGCGCGGGAGGCCCGGGGTACACCTTCGCCGACGAGGGCCTGCCCCCGGCCGGACAGAGCACAAAGGTGACCTACCCCACCGCCACCGTGGCGATGGCGAACAACGGCCCCAACACCAACGGCAGCCAGTTCTTCATCGTCTACAAGGACATCAAGTTCTTCCCGGACTATGTGGTGTTCGGCACGGTGAGCAAGGGCCTCAACACGGTGGTGAAGATCGCCGCCAACGGCAGTTCGCCGCCCGGTGACGGCAAGCCCACGAAACCTGTCACGATCGAGTCGATGAAAATCGTCTGACCCTGCGGGCCCCTGCTAGTTGCCGCTGGTCACCCGGTAGACGTCGTAGACGCCCTCGACCCCGCGCACGGTGCGCAGCAGGTGGCCCAGGTGCTTGGGGTCGGCCATCTCGAAGGTGAAGCGTGAGACCGCCACCCGGTCCCTGGTGGTGGTGACCGTGGCCGACAGGATGTTCACCCGCTCGTCCGAGAGCACGCGGGTGACGTCGGAGAGCAGCCGGTGGCGGTCGAGAGCCTCGACCTGGATCGCGACCAGGAACATCGAGTCGGCGGTCGGCGCCCACGACACCTCGACCAGCCGCTGGGGCTGAGATCGCAGGTCACTGGCGTTGGTGCAGTCGTTGCGGTGCACCGACACCCCGCCGCCTCGGGTGACGAAGCCGAGAACCTCGTCACCGGGCACCGGAGTGCAGCACTTGGCCAACTTGACGTAGAGGTCGGTGACGTCCTTGACGATGATTCCGGCATCGCCGGCAGCAGGCGCCCGGCCCGACACCGGGCGGGTCGGCAGCGCGGTCTCGGACAGGTCCTCGGTCGCGCCTTCGCGACCGCCCATCGCATTGACCAGGCGCTGGACGACGTTCTGGGCCGAGACCTGGTTCTCGCCGACGGCGGCGTACAGCGCGGAGATGTCGGCGTAGGACAACTCAGCGGCCAGCGTCATCAGCGCCTCGCCGCCCAGCATCCGCTGCAGCGGCAGGCCCTGCTTGCGCATCGCCCGCCCGATGGCCTCCTTGCCGGCCTCGATCGCGTCCTCGCGCCGCTCCTTGGCGAACCACTGCCGGATCTTGGTCCGCGCCCGTGGGCTCTTGACGAATGTCAGCCAGTCACGCGACGGTCCGGCGGAATCGGACTTCGAGGTGAAAATCTCGACCACGTCGCCGTTTTCGAGTGTCGACTCGAGCGGCACCAGCCGGCCGTTGACCCTCGCTCCGATGCAGCGGTGCCCCACCTCCGTGTGCACGGCATAGGCGAGGTCGACCGGAGTCGCCTCGGTCGGCAGCGACCTGACATCTCCCTTGGGAGTGAACACGTAGACCTCGGGACCGCCGAGGTCGAAGCGCAGCGACTCCAGGAACTCACTGGGGCTCTCGGCCTCGCGCTGCCAGTCGAGCAACTGGCCCAGCCAGCTCATGTCGTCGACCTGGCCCGGTCCCGCGGCATCCTGCGATCGCTTGGCCTGCTTGTACTTCCAGTGGGCGGCGATGCCGAACTCGGCCGTGCGGTGCATCGCCCACGACCTGATCTGCAACTCGACCGGCTTGCCCTCCGGACCGATCACCGTCGTGTGCAGTGATTGGTACATGTTGAACTTCGGCATGGCGATGAAGTCTTTGAACCGGCCGGGTACGGGCTGCCAGGTGGCGTGGATGACGCCGAGGGCGGCGTAGCAGTCGCGAACGGACTCGACCAGGATCCTGATGCCGACCAGGTCGTAGATGTCGGCGAAGTCTCGGCCGCGCACGATCATCTTCTGATAGATCGAGTAGTAGTGCTTGGGCCGCCCGCTGACCTTGGCTTTGATCTTGGCGGCGGTGAGGTCCGCCTGCACCTTCTGGGTGACCTGCACCAGCGCCTCGTCACGCGAGGGAGCCCGCTCGGCGACCAGGCGGACGATCTCGTCGTAGCGCTTGGGATACAACGTCGAGAAGGCCAGGTCCTCGAGCTCCCACTTGACGGTGTTCATGCCGAGCCGGTGGGCCAGCGGCGCGAGCACTTCGAGGGTCTCGCGTGACTTGCGCTCCTGCTTCTCGCGCGGCAGGAACCGCAGCGTGCGCATGTTGTGCAGCCGGTCGCAGAGCTTGATCACCAGCACGCGCGGGTCGCGCGCCATGGCGACGACCATCTTGCGGATGGTCTCGGCCTCGGCCGCAGCTCCGAACTTGACCTTGTCGAGCTTGGTGACGCCGTCGACGAGCCGGGCCACCTCGGCGCCGAAGTCGACCTCGAGCTGCTCGATCGTGTATCCGGTGTCCTCGACCGTGTCGTGCAGGAGGGCCGCGACGATCGTCGTCGTGTCCATGCCCAGCTCGGCCAGGATGGTCGCCACGGCCAGCGGGTGGGTGATGTAGGGATCGCCGCTCTTGCGCAGCTGGCCGCGATGGAAGTAATCGGCCGTTTCGTAGGCCCGCTGCAGGGTCTTGAGGTCGGCCTTGGGATGGGCGACCCGGTGGGCGCCGATCAGCGGCTCGAGGACCGCGCCGGCGACCGGCCGGGAGGGATAACTGAGGCGGCGCGCAAGTCGGGCCCGCACCCGGCGCCCGCTGGGTGTGCCGGTGCCGCCGGTGTCCCCACTGTCGACCGCAGGCGCGGGCACGTCGCCCGGCCCCCCGAGGATGGGCAGCTCGATGGGTGGCAACGGGATGGTCGAGGACAGATCGTCCTCGACGGACGCGACCTCGCGTCCGGGGTCTGCGGACTGCTGGGCGGCCGCCCCGTTGGTTCCCGCTCCCCCGGGTGCCTTCGCGACCGCGGCGCCGTCCTGATCGGCATCAGGCAGCGTGACGCCCGGTGCGGGACCTGACGACTCGGGTGCCATGGGGCAACTCCCTGCCGCTGGAGCGGATCTGACGGTACGTAACTACATCGTACCGGCGTTCAGGCTCGGACCAGCGCTTCCACGGCCAGGGGCGCCAATCGCTCGCGACCGCCGAGGAAGCCGAGTTCGAGCACCACGGCCACCCCGGCCACCTTCGCACCGGCCCGCTGCATCAGCGCCAGGGTCGCTTCGATGGTTCCGCCGGTGGCCAGCACGTCGTCGACGATGAGGACCCGTGTGCCGGCAGCGACAGCGTCGGTGTGGATCTCGAGGGTGGCCTCGCCGTACTCCAGCGCATAGCTCTCGGACAGCGTGGAGCGCGGCAGTTTGCCGGACTTGCGGACGGGGATGAGGCCGACACCGGTCGCCTGGGCGATGCCGCCCGCGAGCACCAGCCCACGAGCCTCGATACCGGCCACGATGTCGAAGCCGTCCGGTTGCCCGTCGACGAACCAGTCGATGACTCGGCGCATGGCCGCCCCGTCGGCGAACAGTGGCGTCATGTCCTTGAACATGACGCCAGGTGTCGGGAAGTCAGGGACATCACGAATGAGCTGCCGGGCGATGGCCGCCGTCTCCTCCCCGCGGGGGGAGCTCAAGGTCACCGCTTCTTGCGCTTGCTGCCGCCTGGCCGGCCGCCCTTCTTGCGCGCCTGCTGGCCGC
>JBAVXU010000180.1:0-7000 GCA_049698415.1 Mycobacteriales bacterium | reverse complement strand
TGGCCAGCCAGCGGTCCAGCCAGGAGCGCAGGCTTTCGGGCGCCGCGTCGGCCGGCGCTGCTGGCGGTTGTTCGAGCGGGCTCACGCGGGCAGTCCTGTTCTCATCTCGTGGAGCAGTCCGTCGACGACCCGGCGCAGGTCGCCGTCGTTGGCCGCCGCGACCGCCCGTTGGCGCTGATAGCTCGGGCCGGCGTCGAGAATCCGATGGACGCCGGCCAGCTCGTCGGCGCAGTCCAGCTTACGGGCCACCGGCATCAGCTCTTCCACGAGGTCGGACAGAGCCTGGCGGATCGGAGCGGTCGTTCCCTTGTCGTCGATCACGATCTCAGCCTCGAGACCGTATCTCGACGCGCGCCACTTGTTGGCCTTGACGACCCAACCCTTCGGAGCAGGCAGGGTATAGCCGCGGTCGATCTCGTTGTCGAAGCGTTCGACCAGGCACTGTGCCAGCGCGGCGTGCGTCGCCACCTCGTCGAGGGTGGGCAGTCCGTCGGCGATCCGGAGCTCGACAGTGCCGAAATCCGGGTGCGGGCGGATGTCCCACCACACCTCGCGGACGGTCTCGATCGCGCCGATCTGGATCAGCGTCTCCATATAGGACTCGAACTCGTCCCAGTCGGCGAGCTGATAGGGCAGTCCGGCCTGCGGCAGCGTCTCGAAGATCTTGCTACGGATCGACGCGAGCCCGGTGTCGCGGCCGCACCAGTACGGGCTCGAGGCCGACAGTGCCAGGATGTGCGGGATGTAGGCCGTGAGCGCGTTGACGATCGGGATGACCTTGTCCTTGGACCGCACGCCGACGTGGCAGTGCACACCGAAGATCAGCAGTCGCTGGGCGATCCACTGGTAGTCGTTGATGAGCTTGTCGTAGCGCGGGCTGGGGCTGACCGTCTGCGTCGACCAATGCGTCATCGGTGGGGTGCCCGAGCAGACCAGCCCGAGGTTGCGCCGGGCCGCCGCCGCGGCGACGTCGGCCACCGTCGACGCCAGGTCGGCCCGGGCCTCCGCGACCGTGTCGCAGATGCCGGTGATGACCTCGATGGTCGACTCGAACAACTCGTGCTTGGCCTTGGGATGCTCGCCGTCACCGGCGGCGCTGATGTCGGCCAGGATCTCCGAGGCGCCGGAGGCCAGATGCCGGGTTTCGAGGTCGACGAGCCCGAGTTCCCACTCGACACCGAGGCTGGAGCGCTGCGAACTGTTGAACGCGATCTCCATGCCCGCCCCCCTAGAAGCGTTCAGTCGGATGGTAGATGCCCCACACGTCGCGAAGCGTGTCGCACACCTCCCCGACCGTCGCGCGAGCCTGCAGCGCCACCTTCATCGGATAGAGCACGTTGTCCGTTCCCTCGGCAGCCTTGCGCAGGTCACCCAGGGCGGCGGTGACAGCGGAGTTGTCGCGTTCGGACCGGAGTGCGGCCAGCCGCCGGCGAGCGGCTGCCTCGAGCGTCGGGTCGACCCGCAGCGGCTCGTAGCGCTCGTCGTCGTCGACGGCGTACTTGTTGAGCCCGACGATGACCCGTGAACCGTCCTCGATCGATCGCGCGACGTCGTAGGCCGATCGCTCGATCTCGCTCTTCTGGAAGCCCTGTTCGATGGCGTGGACGGCACCACCCAGCTCCTCGACCCGGTCCATCAGCTCGACTGTGGCCGCCTCCATGTCGTCGGTCATCGCCTCGATGGCGTACGACCCGGCGAACGGATCGACGGTCGCGGTGACGTCGGACTCGTACGCGATGACCTGCTGGGTCCGCAACGCCAGCCGGGCGGCCTTCTCGCTGGGCAGCGCCAGTGCTTCGTCGAAGGAGTTGGTGTGCAGCGACTGGGTGCCGCCGAGGACGGCGCCGAGGGCCTGCACGGCGACCCGGACCAGGTTGACCTCGGGCTGCTGGGCGGTGAGCTGGACACCGGCGGTCTGGGTGTGGAAACGCAGCATGAGCGACTTCGGGTTCTGCGCGCCGAACTCCTCGCGCATCAGCCGCGCCCAGATCCGTCGCGCGGCCCGGAACTTCGCGACCTCTTCGAGCAGGGTCGTCCGCGCCACGAAGAAGAACGCCAGCCGCGGTGCGAAGTCGTCGATGGCCAGCCCGGCGTCGAGGGCGGCCCGGACGTACTGCACGCCGTCGGCGAGGGTGAACGCGATCTCCTGCACGGGCGTGGCGCCGGCCTCTGCCATGTGATAGCCGGAGATCGAGATGGTGTTCCAGCGCGGCAGTTCGGCGTGGCAGTAGGAGAACGTGTCGGTCACCAGCCGCAGCGAGTGCATCGGCGGATAGATGTACGTGCCGCGCGCGATGTACTCCTTGAGCACGTCGTTCTGCACCGTGCCGGTCAACTGCTCGGCGGCAACGCCCTGCTCCTCGGCGACGATCTGATAGAGCAGCAGCAGCACCGACGCCGGCGCGTTGATCGTCATCGAGGTCGAGACGTCGCCGAGCGGGATGCCGTCGAAGAGCACCCGCATGTCGTCGATCGAGTCGATCGCCACGCCGACCTTGCCGACCTCGCCTGCGGCCAGCTCCGCGTCACTGTCCATGCCCATCTGGGTGGGCAGATCGAAGGCGACCGACAACCCGTGGGTGCCGGCAGCAAGCAATTGGTGATAGCGGGCGTTGGACTCGCTGGCGGTGCCGAACCCGGCGTACTGCCGCATCGTCCACGGCCGCCGGGTGTACATCGTCTCGTAGACGCCTCGGGTGAACGGATAGGAGCCGGGTTCGCCCAAACGGTCAGAAAGCGACGGCTGCACGTCGTCGGGGCCGTAGACCCGCTTCAACGGCAGGCCCGACTGTGACTCCCCTTGCTCCATGCGACGATCCTAGGTGGCGATGCCCGTCCGACCCCCGGCGCTCTGCAGAGTAGGAACCCCCGCATGACCACCCCCACATCGATCCCCGGCCGGAGCATCGGCCAGCGCTATGCGCTGCTGCATGCGGTCGGTGCGGGCGGGATGGGGACCGTCTGGAGGGCCCACGACCAACTCCTACGGCGTGACGTGGCGGTCAAGGAGGTCCTGCTGCCCGCCGGGCTCCCGCAGTCGGAGCACCAAATGCTGTGCGAGCGGACGCTGCGCGAGGCCCGCGCCGCGGCGTCGCTGAACAACCCTGCCGTGATCCAGATCTACGACGTCGTCGAGGAGGACGACCGGCCCTGGATCATCATGGAACTCGTCGCGGCGCGCAGCCTGGCCGAGATCATCAACGAACGTGGCCCGATGCCCCCTCATGTGGTCGCCGACGTCGGTCTGCAGGTGCTCGGCGCGATCGAGGCCGCTCACGCCGCGGGCATCCTGCACCGCGACGTCAAGCCGGGCAACATCCTGCTCAGCGAGGACGGCCGGGCGACGCTGACCGACTTCGGGGTGGCACGCAGCAGCGGCGACTCGGCCCTGACCAGCACCGGGCTGTTGCTCGGCTCGCCGTCCTACATCCCGCCGGAACGCGCCAAGGGTGAGCCTGCAGTTCCCGCCTCGGACCTGTGGGCGCTCGGCGCCACGCTGTACGCCGCCGTCGAAGGGCATCCTCCCTACGACAAGGGCGACCCGGTAGGCACGCTGACCGCGATCGTCTCGGACCCGCCGCCGTCGTTCGCCCTGGCCGGCCCGGTGCAGCAGGTCCTGGCCGGTCTGCTGGAGAAGGACATCGACCGGCGCTGGGACATCACCCAGGCCCGCAACGGCTTCCGCCACGCGATCCGCGACAGCCGCGCCGCGGTCACCAGTCACATCGCGGTGGGGGCGACGCGGACCCTCGGCCCGTTCATCTCCACCGTCGCATCGCCGCCGGCCGGGCAGCCGGTGCAATACGGCGCCGCCGCCGGTCAGCAGGCGCCGCCGCCGCCGTCGAGGCGGCACGAGCGACGCGGCTCCTCGCAGCACCCCAAGCGGGGCCGCCAGGTCGCACTCGCGGTGACGCTCGTCCTCGCGCTCGGCGTGGTCGCCACCGGTGCGGCGCTGTATCTCAACCGGGACCGATCGCCCTCGCCGAACTCAACGCCGTCGCCGGCCACAGCATCGGGGCCGATCACACCGGCCGGGTACTTCCGCTTCACCCACCCCGACGGGTTCTCCGTCGCCGTCCCCGACGGCTGGCGGCAGGAGACCCTCAGCAGCGGCATCATCCAGTTCCGCGATCCGCAGGATACCAGCGGCGGCGGCCGGTTCCTCCGGCTTTCGGCGTCGAAGTCAGGCGGCAGCCTTGTTGCGTACTGGAAGGGCGCAGATGCGCGGGGTACGTCGACCATCCCCGGCTACCGCCTGCTCGCCATCCGCGATGCCAAGGTCGGCGCGCGTACGGGCAGCGAGTGGGAGTTCACCCACACCCTGTCCACCAACCGGCACGTCATCGACCGGGCAGTCCTCATCGACGGCACGATCTACGCGTTCTATCTCTCCACCCGCGAGGAGCAGTTCGGCGCCAGTGCGAACATCCTCGACAAGGTGGCCGACAGCTTCGCGCTCGAGGGCTAGCTGGTCCCAAGGATGGGAGGATGCGGCTGGGGAACCAGACGCAGTCGGCTCCGGCCGAGCCGATAACGTCCCCCGGGTGACTACTCCAGCTCAGGATGCCGCCGCCGCAGCGGCCAAGCTCACGGAACTGACCGGGTTCGAGCGACACGACGTCGCCATCGTGCTGGGCTCGGGATGGGTGCCGGCCGCCGACCGGCTGGGAGTGACCGACGCCGAGGTGTCCGTCACCGACCTGCCCGGCTTCAACGCCCCGGTGGTCGCCGGGCATGCCGGCCGGATCCGGTCGTGCACAGTCGGCTCGCGCCGCGTCCTCGTCCTCCTCGGCCGCACACACCTGTACGAAGGGCTGGGCGTCGCGCCCGTGGTGCATGCCGTACGTGTCGCCGCCGCGGCCGGCTGCTCGACAGTCGTGCTGACCAACGCAGCGGGCGGCCTGCACGAGGACTACGACGTCGGCCAGCCCGTGCTCATCGCCGACCACCTCAACCTGACCGGCCGATCGCCGATCGTCGGACCGACCTTCATCGACCTCACCGACCTGTACTCCCGCCGGCTGCGCGCGCTGGCCCGCGAGGTCGACTCATCACTCGCCGAGGGCGTCTATGCCGCGCTGCCCGGACCGCACTACGAAACGCCGGCCGAGATCCGGATGCTGCGCGGGCTCGGCGCCGATCTCGTCGGCATGTCGACGGCGATGGAGGCGATCGCCGCGCGGGCGGCCGGCGCCGAGGTGCTCGGCGTGTCCCTGGTCACCAACCTCGCGGCCGGCATCACCGGCAAGCCGCTCGATCACGCCGAAGTCCTCGAGGCCGGCCAGTCAGCGGCGGTCCGCATGGGCGACCTGCTCGCCGAGCTCGTCAGCCGGCTGTGACGGTCCTGATCACCGGCGCTGCCGGCGCCATCGGCTCGACTCTCGCCCGCGGCCTTCCGGCGTACGGCCACCGACTGCGCCTGCTCGACTCCCGTCCCGTTGAAGGCGACGACGCGGTGCAGGCTGACATCACCGACTCAGCCGCGCTCGACGCCGCCATGGCGGGGGTCACCGCTGTCGTGCACCTTGCCGGGATCGCCGAGGAGGGCCCGTTCGAGCCGATCATGCACGCCAACATCGAAGGCACCTACCGTGTGTTCGAGGCCGCCAGACAAGCCGGCGTGCGCCGGATCGTCTACGCGAGCAGCGGCCGGGCGGTCGGCTTCACCCCGCGCGCACCGATGGTCGGCATCGACGTACCGCCTCGCCCGGACGGTTACTACGGCGTGTCCAAGGTCTTCGGTGAGGCGCTGGGCCGGTTGTACTCCGACCGCTACGGCATGGCGGTGGCCTGCCTGCGTATCGGCACGTTCGTCGAGCGGCCCACCGTGCCCCGTCACCTGTCGCTGTGGCTGAGTCCGGACGACGCGGTGCGGCTGGTCCACGCGTGCCTGTCCTATCCCGCGCTGTCCTACGCCGTCGTCTACGGCGTTTCGGCCAACACCCGGGGCTGGTTGGATCTCGAACCTGGGCGCGTCCTGGGCTACCACCCCCGCGACGACGCAGAGGCCTATGCCGCGCAGGTCGTGGCCGAGCACGGCGAGCCCGACCTGTCGGACCGGACCGAGGCGTTCATGGGCGGACCGTGGACCGGCCCGAAGTACGACGCCGAGGGCTAGGCGTGCACATCGGCGACGGGAGCGGAAGCATGAGCGGAATGGTGTCGCAGGACCTCCACGACCGGGTGGCCGCCTGGATCGCGGCCGACCCCGATCCGGCCAGCCGCGACGAGTTGCAGTCGCTGCTCGACGCCGGGACACCGGAGTCGGTTGCCGACCTGACCGACCGGTTCTCCGCATCGCTGGTGTTCGGTACGGCCGGTCTGCGCGGGCCGCTTCGGGCCGGCCCCAACGGGATGAACCGTGCGGTCGTCCGCCGGGCGGCCGCCGGGCTGGCCGCCTACCTCCACTCCATCGCGGCGGTCGGCCCGGTCGTGATCGGCTACGACGCGCGCTTCGGCAGCGAGGACTTCGCACACGACACCGCCGCGGTGTTCGCTGCGGCCGGGCGGAGCGCGCTGGTGCTGCCGCGACGGCTACCGACGCCGGTGCTGGCATTCGCGGTGAAGCATCTCGGCGCGGCAGCCGGGGTGATGGTCACCGCCAGCCACAACCCCCCGAGCGACAACGGATACAAGGTCTATCTCGGCGACGGCGGCCAGATCGCGCCGCCGGCCGACCGCGACATCGAGGCATGCATCGCCGCCATCGGACCGGCCGCCGAGGTTCCCGTCGACTCCGGGTATCAGGTGCTCGACGACGACGTGGTGCGGGCGTACGTCGCCGCGGTCGCCGGACTGATCGACCCCGCGTCCGGCACCAACCTGTCCATCGCCTACACCGCCTTGCACGGAGTCGGCGCCGCCGTCCTGACCGACGTCTTCGGGCTGGCCGGCTTCCCCGCGCTGTACGTGGTCGCCGAGCAGTCCGAGCCGGACCCGCGTTTCCCGACAGTGGCCTTTCCCAATCCGGAGGAGCCAGGGGCGGTCGACCTGTTGATGG
>JBAVXU010000179.1:0-18540 GCA_049698415.1 Mycobacteriales bacterium | reverse complement strand
CGGTTAGGGGATCACCGGTCACGACGAGGGTGCGCATGATCGTGGAACGTACCGTGCGGCCGCCCGTAGGCTGATCGCCCATGATGCGCTGGCGCCTCGCCGTGGTGGCGGCGCTGGTCGCGGGGTGCTCCACCGCCGCTCCCCCCTCGGGCAAGTCGACGCCACCGACGTCGGTGCTCCCACCGTCCCCGAGCCCGTCGGCGTCCGCCGGTCCGGCTCGGGACCTCACACTGGCCTTCGCCGGCGATGTGCACTTCGCCGGTCGGGTCGAGTCTCGGCTCACGACCCATCCCCGCGACGTGCTCGGTCCCATCGGCGCAACACTTGCCGCGGCCGACATCGGCATGGTCAACCTCGAGTCGGCGGTGACCGAGAGAGGTACGCCGGAGCCCAAGCAGTTCCACTTCCGGGCGCCGGCCTCGGCGTTGGTCGCGCTGCACGAGCAGGGCATCGACGTACTCACGATGGCAAACAACCACGGCGTCGACTACGGCCCGACCGGGCTGCGGGACAGTCTGGCCGCGATCCAGAGCACACATGTTCCCGTGATCGGCATCGGAGTGGACGCGGCTCATGCCTACGCGCCGTACCGCGCGACCGTCCGCGGCACCAGGGTCGCCATCCTCGCCGCCAGCCAGGTCCAGGACCGTACGATCGCCGCCTGGAGCGCCGGCGACAGCTCCCCGGGCATCGCATCGGCCTTCCAGGTCGACCGCCTGGTCGGTGCGGTACGCGCGGCGCGCGCCAGCGCCGACGTCGTCGTGGTCTATCTGCACTGGGGCACCGAGGGCGACGAATGCCCGACGGCGATCATGCGGTCGATCGCCGGCAAACTGGCTGCCGCAGGAGCCACCGCGGTCGTCGGGACCCACGCCCACCTGCTGCTGGGCGCCGGGTGGCTCGGCCAGACGTACGTGGCGTACGGGCTGGGCAACTTCCTGTGGTGGCGCGACAACGCCTACTCCAACGACACGGGCGTACTCACCCTGCGCCTGCGGGCGAACCGCGTCGTGACCGCCCAGCTGACCCCGGCCCACATCGACAGCGCCGGGGTTCCCCAGCCGGCGGCCGGATCCCAGGCTGACCGGATCCGGGCCAAGTTCGCCGGGCTGGACCGCTGCAGCCGGCTCAGCGCCGCGCCGGCAGGCTGACGCGTTGCTCGTTGGGCGCTCGTTTGAAGCGCGTCGGTGCGCTCCGTTAGAGTCTGGGCACAGCGCGGACGTGGCTCAGCTGGTAGAGCATCACCTTGCCAAGGTGAGGGTCGCGGGTTCGAATCCCGTCGTCCGCTCGGAGACGCCCTCGGGCGTCCTGCCGCACCCTTCCGATCCGGGGGGCATCGGCGGAGTGGCCGAGTGGTTTAGGCAAGGGCCTGCAAAGCCCTGTACGCGGGTTCGATTCCCGCCTCCGCCTCGGGCGATTGGCGCAGTCTGGTAGCGCGCTTCCTTGACACGGAAGAGGTCACAGGTTCAAGTCCTGTATCGCCCACCCAAGGCTCCCGTCCTGCTGGAGCGCTCGGTCACTCGTGGGCATCTGGCAGCCGCGGGTGTTCTGTCGGGTAGATGCCGGCGGCGAAGCCGTAGACGGTGTCCCCGGATCTGGGCAGTTCGTCGAACTCGCGCACCAGTGCCGCGATGCGGTTCCAGAACTCGGCAGCCCGTTCCTCAGGTAGGCGCGCATGCCGGATGAAACCCCACAGCCGCCCGTCACTGAAGGCCGCCGCCGACTCCCGGGCCGCCACCTCGAAGTCGTTGAAGTCTCGCGGCATGGCCGCTTCCTCGGCGCCGCTCTCGACCGAGACGTAGAACATGCGGGCGGTACGGCCATGGAAGCGCTCTTCGATCGCACGCACCCGGCGGGTCCTGACAACGCGCACCAGCCCGGCCTCGGTGAGCACCTTGACGTGAAAGGCGACCGTGCTCTTGGGGCGAGCCACCGCAATGGCCAGCTCGGTCACCGTGGCTGCCCGCTCGTGGAGAAGGCCCAGGATCGTGGTGCGCAGCGGATTGCTGATCGCACGTACCTGGGCCGGCTTCGTGAGTGCGACCCGGTCTGCGAGCTCGTAGTCAGGGACCGAACTGCTCGCCGTCACCCCAACAGACTACTCTCATCGAATGTTCCACACTAATGGATCGATACGAGGAGACGAAGCTGATGGCTGAGGTCGTGCTTTTCCACCATGTTCAGGGGCTGACCAAGGGAGTCGTGTCCTTCGCCGACGAGCTCCGTCGGGAAGGACACACCGTGCACACGCCGGACCTGTTCGACTCGCAGACGTTCGCCACGATCGAGGACGGCATGGCCTATGCCCGCGAGGTCGGCTTCGGTGCGCTCCTCGAGCGGGGCGTCGCCGCCGCGGACGGCTTGTCGGATCGCGGGCTGGTCTATGCCGGTTTCTCCATGGGGGCGATGCCCGCCCAGCAGCTGGCCCAGACGCGCGAGGACGCCCGTGGCGCGCTGCTCTTCCATGCCTGCCTGCCGGTCTCGGAGTTCGGCGAGCGGTGGCCGGACGGCGTCCCGGTCCAGGTGCACGGGATGGACGCCGACCCGTTGTTCGCTGAAGCGGGAGGGGACCTCGACGCGGCGCGCGAGCTTGTCGCCGCCACGGATCAGGCGGAGCTGTTCCTCTACCCGGGCGAGGAGCACCTGTTTGCCGACTCCTCGTTACCGTCCTACGACGCCGCGGCGGCCGGCCTGCTCGTGGAGCGCGTGCTTCGATTCCTCACCGACGTCACACCCAACGCGTAGTAGCCCACCGCCGAACGCATCTACGCGACGTCTTCGGGTTCGAAGATCCGAGTCTGCGGGGTTCCCGCCAGTGCCGGCGCGTTCTGCTCCGAAGCCCAGACCGTGGTCTGGAGAAAGGTCAGGAACCGCTGCGCCTGCTCGGCGTCGTCGAAGTCGAGGTCGATGGCAACATAGTCAGCGTCATCGATGGGGCGCTGCACGAGATGGTTGCGGACACCGGCCTTGCCTCGGGCCTCGGCAAAGCGGCCGAAGGCGGCCTTCCACGTGTCGAAGTCGGTGATCGGGTGCTCGATGCGAAGCGTTGTCATCATCCACTCCTCGTTGGTCCTGGGTGCTGACTCCACGCTACGGACGCGAACCCCGGCCGCCGATCCCAGATTCCTGGGGTTCTTGGATCGGCCCAGGCCACCAACGACCCACACAGTCCCCGGCGTGCGCCGTACCCTCCGGGCATGCCCGATCCGCAGGTTCAGGCGCGCTCTGGCCGACGCATCAGGAAAATCTGCGAGGCGGCAATCGACGCCCGGGCGCTGCGGCTCGCGATCCTGGAGGAGCTCGCCAAGGTCGTTGGCTTCGACGCCTACGCCTGGCCATTGACCGACCCACAGACCGAGATCGGCAGCGCACCACTGGCCGACGTGCCTTGCCTGCCCGAACTGCCACAACTGATCCGGCTGAAGTACCTGACGCCGGTGAACCGATGGACCACGATGCTGAGCTCGCCGGTCGCCACACTTCGGGAGGCCACCGGCGGCGACCTCTCGCTGAGCCTTCTGTGGCGCGACTTGCTCAGCAGGTACGACATCGGCGACGTCGCCTCGATGGTGTTCCGGGACAGGTTCGGCTGCTGGAGTTTCCTCGACCTGTGGCGAACCGGCGTGAGCGCCCGCTTCACCGGTCCCGAGGTGGAGTTCCTGGCCGCGATCAGCGAGCCGGTCACCACTGCGCTGCGCCGCTGCCAGGCCGACACGTTCATCGCGCGTCCCCCTCGCGATGAACCCCATGCCGGACCGGTGGTGCTCCTGTTGTCCGGGGAGCTTCAGGTCCGCGCGCAGACCCCTGACACCGAGGACTACCTGCGGATGATCGTGCCTCCGCCGCAGGACCGTGCCCCGATCCCGGCCAGCGCCTACAACGTCGCCGCTCAGCTCCTCGCCACGGAGGCGGGCATCGACTCGCACCCGGCCGCCACACGCCTGCATCTGTCCGACGGGCTGTGGATCACCCTGCGCGCGGCACGCATCGGCAACGCCGACGACGCGGACATCGCCGTCACGATCGAAGAGACGACGCCGGCCCAGCGGGTGCCTGTGTTCGCCAGGGCCTTCGCCCTGACCACCCGCGAGACCGAACTCCTGGACCACCTCAGCACCGGAGTGGCGACCACCGACGTCGCTGCACGCATGTTCCTGTCCCAACACACCGTCCAGGACCACCTCAAGTCGATCTTCGCCAAGACGTCCACCCACAGCCGGTCCACCTTGCTGTCACGCGCCCTCGGCACCTGAGCCGGGGTTCCGCAAGCAGCCACGGAGAATCCTGCTCCGGTCTTTGCCGACTCCTCGCTGCCGTCGTACGACCCCGCAGCCGCCGCCCTGCTCATGGAGCGGGTGCCGCGATTCCTTGCCCACGTCACACTCAGCACGTAGCAACGCGCCGCCGCCCCCTCGGATTGAAGCAAGCCCGGCCTCCGCTTGCCGATCGTGGCGGTTCTTGCTGCGTCACACTCGGAGGCGTCGCGGACATTGCGCTTGTGAAGGGCAATCCCCCTAACGAGGAGGTCAGGAATGTTCTGCGATCTTGACGCTCGGCTGCGGCGCAGCACGCCGCCGGTCGACGTCGCCGCGTGCAGCGATGCAGTCACCGAGATGGTCGACGAGATCACAAGCACTCGGCGTCGTCCGGTGCTCAGATCGCGCAAGCGTCGGCTGGCTGCGATCTCAGCAGCCGCCTTCGTGTTCGTTCCCACGGTCGCAGTGGCCGCTGTTCATTTCGCCGCCGAGACGGGCCAGTTCGGCACAGCGGGCGCGACGGAAAACGACAGGTCGCAGTACATCAACATGTGCTCCCCGGACATCGCCTCGTACGCGGCGACACTGGAGCCGCGCGATCTTGCGCTGCCGGCGGGCGTGACCTGGGCGGAGATCGGCCAGCAGATGGTGGCCGCTGCGCAAGTGACATGCCCGCCGCGCGACAGCGGTTCGCTCATGCAGGTCACGGGGATCAAGGCGGCCTACATCACGCGGAGCGAATGCGCCTGGGAGAAGGACTTCCTCGCCGCGAACGGCGCCGCCGGCACCGAGGAGCGGCAGCGCGCTGGAGCGGCCATCGCACGCGCCGAGGACGCGATCTCAGCTCTTGGGGTTGACGTTGACGGCGGCACCACGGCGCGGCGTCAACGCGCTGCGCGCGGCGACACCGCCTGGATCGCCTACGACTACCAGGTGAACTGCCTGGGCCGGAACACAGCAGCCAACCCGCCGACCGTGGCCGAGCCGCGGTGAGCGCCGACCGACAGCGGCTGGAGCACCTCGCGACCACTCACGGCCCACGCTTACTTGCCTACCTGGCTCGGCGCACTTCGATCGTCGCTGACGCCGCAGATGTATTCCAGGAGGTGCTGGTGGTGACGTGGCGGCGCCTTGATCGTGTGCCCGTGCACGATGACGCAGCGATCGCCTGGATGTTCGCGACCGCGCGGCGATGCCTGGCCAATCACCAGCGCGGCCAGACTCGCCGGATGGCCGCAACCGGACGACTGTGTCAGCATCTGCTCACCTCACGAGGCACGGCAAGCGATGGAGACGGGCGAGTGCAGGCAGCACTGGAACGCCTCAACGAGGGCGACAGAGAGCTGCTGAGGTTGGTCTACTGGGAGCGCCTCACCACCGAACAGGCTGCGACCGTTCTCAACGTCAGGCCAGCCGCTGCACGCAAGCGCCTCGAGCGTGCGCGGCAGAAAGTTCGTGACCAGTTGGGCGAGCTCGACGACCGGTCGCTGACCCGGATCTCGCGCGCTTAGCGCTAGGCCGCTGCAGCCGGAGGGCAGTGCCGACGCTCCCGCCCGGCTGCGCCGGACTGGCTGTCTTGTGACGCGGGCACGTCTGAGGCCGATCCTCCCTGCCGGGGCCGTTCGCCCGCAGCCCGGCCCACCTTGCTGGCGCCATGTCTTGACATAGACATAGATGGACGCCATGGTTTGCGGTTAGTAAATCGTGTTACTAGCCCTGGAGGACCCCGGATGACGACAAGGTTCATGCGCGCGGCAGTTGCTGCCGCTGCCTCACTGAGCTTGGTGGCCGTCGCCGGCTGCGGAAGCTCAGCCACGAACTCGAGCACGGCCGGAGGCAAGACGCAGCTCACGGTGTGGCACTACTGGGACGGCAACAACGGCGACACCTTCGCCGCCATGGCCAAGACGTACCAGACCTCGCACCCGAAGACGACGCTGAAGCTGGTCAACGTGCCGGGATCGGACCTGCTGACCAAGCTGCAGGCGGCGGCGCAGTCGCGCACCCTGCCCGACGTGGTGATCGGCGACCTGGTGACCGTCCCGCGGATGGCGCAGACGGGCAAGGCGGTCGACCTCAAGCCGCTCGTCGACGCCTCGACGTGGTCCGACATCTACCCCGAGATGCTGAAGTTCGGCGCGCAGGGCGACAAGCAGGTGTCCATCCCGGTGTCCTCCAACACGCTGGCCTGGATGTTCAACAAGGCCGACTTCACCAAGGCCGGGCTCGATCCGGCCAACCCGCCCAAGACCTGGTCGGAGCTGACAGCGGCGTCGGCCAGGATCCGTGCCGCGACAGGCAAGCCCGGATTCGAGTTGTTCACCACGCCCGGGACGGACGGCGAGGGCGTCACCTGGAACTTCCAGGTCTCGCTCTGGCAGGCCGGCGGAGAGTTCCTCAACAACGACAACTCCAAGGCGGCGTTCAACTCCCCCGCCGGCAAGAAGGCGCTGCAGTTCTGGGTCGACCTCGTCAAGACCAAGGACAGCCCGCTTGCGCCGTGGGGCGAGTTCGAGAAGGGCAAGGCCGCCTCGGCTCAAGAGGGCTCGTGGATGGCCGGGATCTGGAAGCCCAAGCCGCCGTTCGACTTCGGCGTGGCGCAGATCCCGTACCCCGCCGACGGCAAGCCCGCGACGAACATGGGTGGCGAGCAGGCGGTGGTGTTCACCCCGGACACGGCCAAGCAGAAGGCGGCCGGCGACTTCCTGACCTGGTTCGTCGCCCCGGAGCAGAACACGTCGTGGAGTGAGAAGACCGGATTCCTGCCGGTACGCAAGTCCGTCGCCGAGTCCGCGCAGTACAAGGACTTCGTGAAGAACTCGCTGCCCGAACTGCAGCCGTTCGTCGACGCGCTGCCGACCGCCCGGGCACGCCCGGCAACGCCGCTCTACCCCCGGGTGTCACTGGCCTTCGCCAAAGAGGTCGAGCGGGCATTGCACGGCAAGTCGGTCGACGCCGCGCTCGCCGACGCCGAGACCGCGGTCAACGCGATCCTCAGCGGCAAGTGACCGACGGCGTGATGGGCGTACGTCAGGGGGCGGGCGCGCCGGCGCTGCGACTCCGGCGTACGCCCGTCACGCCCAGCACATCGGTCGCGTCTGGCACCGTCCTACGGCAGGTCCGCGCGCCGAGGGCGAGGTACCGGCGGAGCGACCTGCTCACCGCCGCTCTCTGCCTGGCCCCTGCTGTCGCCGTGATCGGCCTGTTCGTGGTGTACCCGCTGGTCGCGACCGGACTGCTGTCGCTGACCAGTTGGGACGGCATCAGCCCGGTCAAGACGTTCGTCGGCCTGCAGAACTACACCAAGCTCGCCGCGGACCCGGCCTTCCGCAATTCGATGGTCGTCACTGTGGTGTACGGGCTCGGGGTGAGCGCGCTCAGTGTGGTGACCGGTGTCGGCGCGGCGGCCCTGCTCAACGCCGCCTTCCGCGGCCGCGCCGTCTATCGGACCGCCTTCTTCCTGCCTGTCGTCACCTCATCGATCGCGGCGGCAGCCGTGTGGAGGTATCTCTTCGACGTCTCCGGACCGGTCAACGCAGGACTGGGCCGGCTGGGCATCGGTGAGGTCAACTGGCTGGGAGATCCACACCTGGCACTGTTCAGCCTCACCCTGCTCACGGTCTGGAAACAGCTCGGCCTGAACACCGTGCTGTACCTGACGGCGATGCAGGCGCTGCCCGCCCAGGTCTACGAAGCGGCAGCGCTCGACGGGGCCGGTGCTTGGCAACGGATGCGCCGCATCACCTTGCCGCTGCTCGCGCCGATGACCTTCATCATCGTCGTCCAGGCCCTCGTGGTGACCTTCCAATCCTTCGACCTCGTCTACCAGCTCACCTCCGGCGGGCCGCTGGGCGGGACCGAGGTGGTCGGGTTCCTCGTCTACCGCACGGCATTCGTGACCGGGCAGTTCGGCTACGGAGCGACGATCGCCTATGCGGGGTTCGCGCTGGTGTTCGCGATGACCTGGATCCAGTGGCGCATCGGCCGGAGGGGTGAGGCATGAGCGGGCTCCGCACGCTGCGGACGGTGGGACGGCACGGACTGCTGCTCGCGCTGTCAGTGCTCGTGGTCGCGCCGTTCGCCTGGATGATCACCACCAGCCTGAAGTCGTTCGCCAACGTGCACCAGCCGCCGTACCTCATCCCCGGCGAGTTCCAGTGGGGCAACTATCCGCAGGCATTGGCGGCGGCGCCGTTCGGGCACTACTACCTGAACTCCGTGGTGATGGCGGCCGGCATCGTGATCGGCCATCTCGTCCTGGACACCCTGGCGGCGTACGCACTGGCCCGGCTGAGGTTCCCCGGCCGCAACGCGATCTTCCTCGGACTGGTCGCGACCATGCTGGTGCCGACGTTCCTGACCATCCTGCCGGCCTTCGACCTCGTGATCCGATTCGGCTGGTTCAACAGTTACGCGGCGCTCATCGTGCCGCGACTGGCCGACGTCTTCGGCATCATCGTGCTGCGCAGCTATCTGATGTCGATCCCGATGGAACTCGACGAGGCCGCACGTATCGACGGCGCCAACCGGATGCAGATCCTGGTCAAGGTGCTGCTGCCGTTGTCCAAGCCCGCACTGGCCACCGTGGCGGTGTTCAGCTTCCTGTTCGCCTGGAACGACTTCCTCTGGCCCTTGCTGGTCACCAGCGACGATCAGTACCGCACGATCCAACTCGGGCTCTCGACCTTCACCAGCAAGTACGGCCCGTACCCGCACTACCTCATGGCGGGCACCGTGATCGCCGCCCTGCCGGCCATCGCGATCTTCGTCTATCTGCAACGCAGCCTGGTCCGCGGCCTCGCGGCAACCGGAGTCAAGGAGTGACACACGTGAGCGAGACCAGCCCGCCCGGACCCGACTGGGTACGCGACGCGATCTTCTACCAGATCTTCCCGGAGCGCTTCGACAACGCCGACCCGGCGAGCGACCCCGAGGGCGTCGTCGCATGGGGCACGCCGCCGAGCCGGGACAACCTGATGGGCGGCGACCTGCCGGGGATCACCCGGCGGCTGGGTCACATCCAGTCCCTCGGTGCCAACGCGATCTACCTCACGCCGGTGTTCAGCGCGTCGACGAACCACCGCTACGACGCCACCGACTACTACTCCATCGACCCGCGCCTGGGCGGCGAGCCGGCGTTCGCGGACTTCGTGGGTGCGGCACACGACAGGGACATCCGGGTCGTTCTCGACGCGGTGTTCAACCACTGCGGGTACGACCACCCGTTCTTCCAGGACGTCATCGCGCACGGCGAGCAGTCGGCGTACGTCAACTGGTTCTCGGTCGAGCAGTTCCCGGTGTCGGCGACCCCCGAGCCGAACTACCTGACCTGCTCGGGCTGCTGGTATCTCCCGAAGCTCAACGTCCGCAACCCGCAGGTGCGCGACCACCTCTTCGGCGCCGCCCAGAAGTGGATGAACGCCGGCATCGACGGCTGGCGCCTCGACGTGCCTTTCATGCTGGACAACCCCCTCTTCTGGGAGCAGTTCCGGGCCGTGGTCAAGGGCCACAGCACCGATCAGTACATCGTCGCCGAGGTCTGGGAGAAGGCCACCGAGTGGGCCACCGGAGAGACCTCGGACGCGGCGATGAATTACCGACTGCGCGACGCCATCCTGAGCTTCGTCTCCGAGTGGCGGGGCGGCGGGGAGACGCTGGCCGCCGACCTCGAGGCGATCGACCGTGAGATCCCGGCCGCCGCCAAGGGCCTGATGCTCAACCTGCTCGGCAGTCACGACACGGAACGGGTCTTGACCCACTGCGGCGGCGACGTGGCCGCAGCGAAGCTGGCCTACGCCCTGCTGTTCACCGCCGAAGGCGCCCCGATGGTCTATTACGGCGACGAGATCGGGATGAGCGGTTTCAACGATCCCGACTGCCGGGGGGCGATGAACTGGAACAAGCGAAGCTGGAACAACGACCTCCTCGACTGGATCAGGACCCTGGCACACATCCGGCACTCCAGTGTCGCCCTGCGACGCGGGACCGAGCACACGCTGCAGGCGACGGAGAACACGATCGTCCGCTCTCGCAGCCACCCCGATGACGAGGTCCTCGTCCTGGTCAACCGGGCGCGCACCGAAGCGGAGATCTCGGTGTCCAGCCACGTGGGCCGACACGGCACAGATCTGATCAACGCGGAGTACGTCGACTGCGGCCATGTGCTCGTTCCCGGGATGGGGGTCAGAGTTGTCCAACTCCACTGACGGCCCCCGCCGGCCGACATCGAAGGCGGTCGCCGAGGCGGCCGGTGTCTCACGTACGTCGGTGTCCTTCGCCTTCAACGATCCGTCCCGGCTCAGCGACGCGACCCGCACGCGCATCCTCGACGCTGCGAAGGAACTCGGCTACCGCCCCGACCCGGTGGCGCGGATGCTGGTGCAGGGGCGCACCAACTCGCTGGGAATCCTGCTGCCGCAGGACATCGCGCAGGCCATGGAGAACCCTTACTACGCGCAGTTCATCGTCGGTGTCGGCCAGGTGTGCCACCAGGAGGGCTACACGCTGCTGCTCGTGCCGCCGCTGCGCAACTCGATGCTGGAGGCCATCCCGTACGCCGCCGTCGACGGCTTCATCGTCTCGGGGCTGGAGCGGGACCGCGGCGAGGTGGCCGAGCTCGAGCGCCGTGGCGTGCCGTTCGTCCTCGTCGACAGCGAGGCGACCGGGGACTCCCCTAGCGTCGAGGTCGACGACACGGCCGGCGCGGCCGCGATGATGGCGCACCTGTTGGACCTCGGGCATCGCCGGATCACGATCCTGGCGTTCGAGGCCGGCCCGGACCGGGAGACCGAGGGCTACCGCGGCCCTCTCGGACGGCGCATCGCCGGCATCGACCACACCCTGGCCGCGGCTGGTCTGTCGCGGGGCACGGCTGGCATCGATCTGGTGGAGGTCGCGTGCACCCGGGCCGAAGGCTTCAAGGCCGGCCTGGACATCCTCGCCCGCGACGAGCGTCCCACCGCGGTTTTCGCCCTGTCGGACATCCTCGCCGCGGGCGTGCTGGACGCGGCGTACGAGTCGGGCGTGAGCGTCCCCTCCGACGTGTCCGTTGCCGGCTTCGACGACCAGCCCGAGGCCGTCTGGGTCCGGCCCCGGCTGACGACTGTTCGCCAGCCGATCGAGGCCAAGGGACGGGTCGCCGCGGACTTCCTCGTCTCGGCCATCCGCGGCAATGCCCGCCACGACCACCAGGTCCTGCACACCGCGGTCATCGTCCGTGAGTCCACAGCCATGGCCAGGACATCGGAGAGCCACACCACCTAGGGAACGGGGAGCAAGGATGGCACCGAGGAAGTTGCGTTCGCTGACGATCGCGCTGGCAGCGATCCTGGCCGCCGGGCTGACCGGTATCACCGCGAGCAGTCCAGCGCAGGCAGCCGTCGCGGCCGGCCCGGGACCGCTTGCGGAAGGAGACGTGATCTATCAGGTTCTCGTCGACCGCTTCTCCAACGGCAACACGGCCAACGACAACACCGGCAACGGGGAGTACAACCCCAACGACCTGGGCTTTTATCACGGCGGAGACTGGGCCGGGCTGACCAACAAGCTGAGCTACATCAAGAACCTCGGGGTCACCGCCATCTGGCTGTCCCCCGTCTCCGAGCAGCAACCCCTCAGCCGCGACGGGCTCGAGGCGAGCTACCACGGCTACTTCACCAAGAACTTCGCGACGCCCAACACCCACTTCGGCTCGACCGCCGAGCTGCAGACGCTCATCACCTCGGCGCACAACCTGGGCCTGAAGATGATCCTGGACGTGGTGCCCAACCACACGGCCGACTACTTGGCCGGCACCTCCACCACGTACTCCCCCGCGACCTACAAGCCGGCCGCACCGCTGGACAACTCCGCGTACTTCCATCACAACGGCGACTGCCTGTTCAACGGCACCGAGACGCAGACCCAGATCGAGAACTGCGACCTCGGCGGCCTCGATGACCTCGACCAGGGCAACGCCACGGTGTCGAACTTCCTGCTCAACACCTACAAGGACTGGGTCAACCTGGGCTTCGACGGCGTCCGGGTCGACGCAGCGCGCTCGATCCCCAAGACCTGGCTGCAGACCTTCGAGACGACGATGGGAGTGCCGACGTTCGGCGAGATCTTCGTCGGTGACATCGACTACGTCGCGGACTACCAGCACTACGAATGGGGAGTGCTGGACTTCCCGTACTTCTTCAACGTCCGCGACACCCTGGTCGCCGATGGCGACATGAACACGCTGGGCAACCTGTTCGCGCAGGACTACAAGTACACCAACCCCAACCGGCTCGAGACCTTCCTCGACAATCACGATCGAGCCCGGTTCCTGACCCGGGCGGACGACAACTACCAGCGGCTGCGGTCAGCGCTGACCTTCCTACTCACCTCGCGTGGCATCCCGGTCATCTACTACGGCACGGAACAGGCCGACGACGGCAACGGCAACCCGAACGAAGTCCCGATCGCCAACAAGGACAACCGCAAGGACATGACGTCGTTCTCGCAGACGTCCACGATCTACACCCACATCAAGCGACTCACCGCCGCCAAGGCGGCGTATCCCGCCCTGCGCACCGGCACCCAGCGTGAGATGTGGAAAGACCAGCAGGTGTATGCCTTTTCGCGCCGGGTGGACGCGACCGCACAGGAAGCCGTGACGGCGATCAACGCGACCTGGCCCACACAGTCGCGCACGATCCCGCTACGCGCAGAGAGCACCATCGCGGTCGGAACGGTCATGACCAACCTGATGAACACCTCCGATACGGTGACGGTGACTGCGGGTGGGGTGACCGGGAAGCAGATCGCGATCTCACTCGGAGAGCACGAGGCCAAGGTGTACGTCCCGGGAAGCGCCATGTCGACCTACACGCCGCCGGCCCGCAACACGACTCGCGTCCGGGTGCACTACAACGTGGGCCTGGGCAACAGCATCGCCATTCGCGGGGACACCTACCCGTTCAGCTGGAACTACGGACGTGGCGCCCGCAATCTCGCCCCTGACCTGTGGGAATTCGAGCTCGAGCGGATCCCCGCCGGGCAGAGCTTCCAGTTCAAGCCGCTCATCAACGACCAGACGTATTCCACCGGCAACAACTACGTCGGCACCGGCGGATCGACGATCGACGTCTATCCGACCTTCTGACCCGCCGAGACTTCCGCGCGTACGCTGCGCCACATGGACCGACCGGCGGACGTATGGGCCAGCGGTGAGGAGTACGAGCCGTTCATCGGCCGCTGGAGCCGTCCGGTCGCGCGTGACTTCGTCGACTGGCTGGACCTGCCGGCCGGCAGGCGGTGGCTCGACGCGGGGTGCGGCACCGGCGCGCTGAGCGAGGCGGTCGTCCTCGGCGCGTCGCCGTCCCAGGTCAGGGGCGTGGACCCCTCGCCGGAGTTCGCGGAGTACGCCCAGCGCAGGCTCGGTGGCGATTCGGTGTCCTTCGCCGTGGGGGACGCACAACGGCTCGACGCTGCTGACGGCTCGTTCGATGCGGTGGTCTCCGGTCTCGTGCTGAACTTCGTCCCCGACTGGCTCGGCGCGCTGCACGAGATGCGCCGCGTCGTCGGCCCTGGTGGGGCCGTCGCGGCGTACGTGTGGGACTACCCAGGTGAGATGTGGCTGCTCAAGCACTTCTGGGATGCGGCTGCCGAACTCGACCCGGCTGCAGCACAGCTGCACGAAGGGCGCCGGTTCGACTTCTGCGAGCCGGCCGAGCTGGAACGGCGCTTCAGTGCCGCCGGGCTGACCGGAGTGACCGGCCGAGGGCTGGTCGTCCCCACGGTGTTCGCCGGCTTCGAGGACTACTGGACGCCGTTCCTGGGCGGCCAGGGCCCGGCGCCGTCCTACGCCCAGTCGCTGGAGCCGACCCGGCTGGACGAGTTGCGCGCACACGTCGCGTCGCGCCTGCCGGTGTCGGCGGACGGCTCCATCGCGCTGACCGCCCGGGCGTGGGCCGTTCGCGGGGTGGCCTAGCTGCTCGGCGGCCGGTAGGTCTGCTGCACCATCTGATCGATGTCCGCGCCCTGCTCCTCGACGATCTCCATGTAGAGCCGGCCCCAGACGATCTGATCGTCCTCGACGCCCATCACGACCGCGCCGCGCATGGCAAAAGGCGATCCGTCCCCGTAGGTGCCCTTCCACGAGAACTCGCCGAACTCGACGTCGTCGGCTCCATCGGGTCTGCCACTGAGGAGCAGTTCCGAGGTGAGGTCCGCAATGCCGGCGAAGACCGCGGACCAGTTCTTGCGCACCTGGTCACGACCGCGGAAGGCCCTCGCCGGGTGGGCCGGCTGATCACTGGCGTAATCAGGAGCGAAGCACGCGACGAACGAGTCGAGGTCGTGAGCGTTCACCGCCTCGTCCAAGCGCTGCATCATGGCCGTCATGGCACGGACCTCCTGCCGATCGCCCGGAACACGCGCTGCGATTGCACCGCGCCAGGCGCGACCTCGGCAACCCGCATGACGGCGCTGTCATAGCCAATGGCAATTCGCCGGAATGCCTGAGAACGACGGCTCGACGGGCCAAGATGTGCCCTGGGGCGCAGCGGCCGCGGCGGCCGGTCGCCCGTGGAGCCGAGGATGAAACTCAAGGGGCCATACCTCACCCTGCTGACCGGTTTCGTGCTCGCTGTCGTCCTGCTGGTGATGAGCATGTACGCCGCCGCCAAGGACACGCCCGTACCCGGCTATCCCGCGCCGCAGGCCTCCGCAACGTCGGCCGCACGGTGACCAGCGAACCGGCCACTCGAGCCTCCGACGGGCGCACGTTCAGCCTCCTACTTGTCCCGTTGGCCGCCGGCTGCGCCGTCTCGCTGACGCTGGGAATCTACGGTCGCCTCCATCGACCGAGCGGCATCGCCGTCAACGTTGCCGGGTTCTCCAGCCCGCAGACGGTGAAGGTGTGGCTCGCCTCGGCAGCCGTGCTCTTCGCACTGGTCCAGATCACCTCTGCCGGCGTGATGTACGGGAAGATCCCCGGCATCAAGGCGCCGCCATGGATCGGCCGGCTGCACCGCTGGTCGGGCCGGACCGCGTTCCTGCTGACCATTCCCGTCGTCGTGCAGTGCCTGTACGCGCTGGGGTTCTCGACGTTCAGCACGCGTACGCTCGCGCACTCCCTGCTGGGGTGCTTCTTCTACGGGGCGTTCACCGCCAAGATGCTCGTGCTGCCCAAGCGCGACCTGCCGGACTGGGTGCTGCGGACGATGGGCGGCCTCGTCTTTTCCGCTCTGGTGGGGGTGTGGTTGACGTCGTCCTTCTGGTTCTTCACCACCTTCGGGGTGAAACTCTGAGGTCGCGCGCCAGATAACGAATCGAGCGGGAGGTGCTCCCCGATGCCGCGGGTTCCGCAGCAGGTGACCAGGCGGGCGTTCATCGCCAGCGTGTCGGTCGTCGGGGCCGCCCTGGCGGTCGCCGGTTGCCGCAGCTATGGCAGCGCCGCCAACCGGCAGCAGGCTCCGCCTGCGGGTGCTGCAGGAGCGGGTACGGCCGTGGGCAAGACCAGTGATGTCCCGGTCGGCGGAGGCCGGGTGTTCGAGGCGCAGCAAGTCGTGGTGACCCAGCCGACCGCCGGGACGTTCAAGGGCTTCAGTTCGACCTGCACCCACCTGGGCTGCACGGTCGCTCAGGTCAAGGACGGCACGATCGACTGTCCCTGTCACGGCAGCAAGTTCAAGATCGCAGACGGCTCGGTGGCCTCTGGTCCGGCACCGAGACCGCTGCCGCCGAGAGCCGTCAAGGTCGTCGGCGATGAGATCACCCTGGCGTGAACACAGCGGATCGGTGAGCTGAGCGGCACCCGGCAAGCGCGTGGGCTCTATCGAGCGGTGCCCCGGGCGCCCTGCCACCGTGCAGGGCCTCGCACCCCTGCAGATAGCGTCTTGGTCGAATGATTTCCCTTCTGAGAGGACGCACATGCAGCCGTGGCCAGGGGCCGCCTACCCGCTCGGCACCACCTACGACGGCACCGGGACGAACTTCGCGTTGTTCTCAGAAGTAGCCGAACGTGTTGAGTTGTGCCTGTTCGACCCGGCTGGGGCAGAGACGCGCTTCGACCTGCCCGAGGTCGACGGCTACGTCTGGCACGGCTACCTCCCCGGTGTCGGGCCTGGCCAGCGCTACGGCTACCGCGTGCACGGCCCGTACGCCCCCGAGCACGGACACCGGTGCAATCCCAGCAAGCTTCTGCTCGATCCGTACGTCAAGGCCGTCGACGGGGCACTGGACTGGGACGAGTCGCTGTTCGGCTACCGGTTCGGCGACCCCAACGCCCGCAACGACCTCGACTCGGCCGCCCACATGATGAAGTCGGTCGTCGTCAACCCGTTCTTCGACTGGGACAACGACCGGCACCCGCGTACGCCCTACAACGAGAGCCTGATCTACGAAGCGCACGTCCGTGGCCTGACCATCAATCACCCCGACATTCCGCAGGACATGCGCGGCACGTACGCCGGTCTCGCGCATCCGGTGATGATCGAGCACTACCGCAAGCTGGGCGTGACCGCCGTCGAGTTGATGCCGGTGCACCAGTTCATCGACGACCACCGGCTCGTGCAGCGCGGTTTGCGCAACTACTGGGGCTACAACACGGTCGGCTTCCTCGCGCCGCACAACGCCTACTCCATGCAGCGCACCCCCGGACAGCAGGTGCCGGAGTTCAAGGGGATGGTGCGCGCCCTGCACGACGCGGGCATCGAAGTGATCCTCGACGTGGTCTACAACCACACGGCCGAAGGCAACCATCTCGGCCCGACCCTGTCCATGCGTGGCATCGACAACGCCGCTTACTACCGGCTGATGCAGGACAACCCGGAGTTCTACATGGACTACACCGGCACCGGCAACAGCCTCAACGTCCGCCATCCCCACTCGCTGCAACTCATCATGGACTCGTTGCGCTACTGGGTCACCGAGATGCACGTCGACGGCTTCCGCTTCGATCTGGCCTCGGCGCTGGCCCGCGAGCTGCACGATGTCGACCGGCTGGCAGCGTTCTTCGACCTCGTACAGCAGGATCCCGTCGTCTCACAGGTCAAGCTCATCGCCGAGCCGTGGGACGTGGGTGACGGTGGCTACCAGGTCGGCAACTTCCCGCCGCTGTGGTCGGAGTGGAACGGCAAGTACCGAGACACCTTGCGCGACTTCTGGCGAGGGCAGCCGGCCACCCTCGGCGAGTTCGCCTCGCGTCTCACCGGGTCGAGTGACCTTTACGCACAGTCGGGCCGGCGGCCGGTGGCCAGCATCAACTTCGTCACCGCGCACGACGGGTTCACCCTCACCGACCTGGTGTCCTACAACGACAAGCACAACCAGGACAACGGCGAGGACAACAACGACGGCGAGAGCCACAACCGCACCTGGAACAGCGGCGTCGAAGGGCCGAGCGACGACCTCGACATCGTGGCCCTCCGGGAACAGCGCAAGCGCAACTTCATCGCCACACTGTTCCTGTCGCAGGGCGTGCCGATGCTGTTGCACGGCGACGAGATGGGCCGCACGCAGCGCGGCAACAACAACGTCTACTGCCAGGACAACGAGATCTCCTGGGTCGACTGGGACGATGCACGCGATCACTGGGCGCTGCTCGATTTCACCGCGCAGGCCGCGCGGCTACGTCGCGAGCACCCGGTCTTCCGGCGCCGCCGCTTCTTCGGTGGCCGGCCGATCCGCCGGGACGACGAACTCCGAGACATCGCGTGGTTCACCTCCGCGGGCGAGGAGATGACCGAACGCGACTGGGACTCCGACTTCGGACTGGCGCTTGCGGTGTTCCTCAACGGCGACGGGATCCCCGACCGGGACCAGCGGGGCAACCCGGTGACCGACGATTCGTTCCTGATCTGCTTCAACGCCCACGATCACGACGTCGACTTCGTCGCTCCTGATGCGGACTACGCCTCGAGCTGGGAGGCGTGCCTGGACACGGCGCATCCGGTCCGCCCGGAAGTCGACGAGCAGCAGGTCAAGGCCGGGGGCAGCATCCCGGTCGTCGCGCGCTCCGTACTCGTCCTGCGCCGAGTCGTCTGATCGCCGCCCACCCGCAGTCGACCTACCGACTGCAGATGCAGGCTGATTTCGGCTTCGCGCAGGCGGCCGCGGTCGCCGGCTATCTGCACCGGCTCGGTGTCTCCCACGTCTACACCTCCCCGCTGCTTCAGGCCGCCCCGGGCTCGACGCACGGGTACGACACTGTCGACCACGGGCACGCAGCCGACGCGCTCGGCGGCGAGAAGGGCCGCCGCGAGTTCGGCGAGCGCCTCGGCGAGCTGGGGTTGGGCAGCGTGGTCGACCTGGTGCC
>JBAVXU010000178.1:0-1928 GCA_049698415.1 Mycobacteriales bacterium | reverse complement strand
CCCCAAGCCCACGACCACGTCCACCCCCAAGTCCCCCTCGACGCCGACACCCACGCCCACCTCGCCGCCGTCGTCGGGCAAGCCGCCGCTCAACCTCGCCAATGCGGCCATGTGGGACCGGATCGCGATGTGCGAGTCCAGTGGCAACTGGCACATCAACACCGGCAACGGCTACTACGGCGGGCTGCAGTTCGACTCGGGAACCTGGCTGAGCAACGGTGGCGGGGCGTACGCGTCGCGTGCCGACCTGGCCAGCCGGGACCAGCAGATCGCGGTGGCCACCCGCATCTACGCCAGCCGCGGGTCCAGCCCCTGGCCGGTCTGCGGCCGCTATCTGTAGCCGTGTAATCGTTTTCACGAGCGGGCGTCCGGGATTTTGCCGGACGCCCGCCCGTTTGTTTGGCTGGGCGACGTTCCGCTGGTGGAACCACGCGCACTGCGACGGGCACCGACCCGGCACTGTTGCCGACCCGCGGCCGTCCGTTATGGTTTCGTGACCGATCCGCGGCCCGGAGCCGCAGTCGTCCCAGACGAACGAAGGAGTTCCCTCGCGTGCTGCGCAGCGCCAAGTACGGCCTCTATGGAGCCGTACTCGCCGGCCTGGTCGGGGGTAGCGCTCTCTGGCACCACGTTGACAAGTCGGTGACCCTCTACGTCGACGGCCACCGCAGCTCCATCCACACGACGGCCGCAAGCGTGTCCGAACTCCTCCAGCAGGCCGGCTACGCGACCGGTCCGCACGACCTGCTGGCGCCCGCGGCGTCGGCCGGCGTCCACGACGGCAGCACGGTGGTGCTCAAGCGCGGGCGGCTGCTGCACCTCACCGTAGACGGTGTCGGGCAGGACGTCTGGACGACGGCGCCGACGGTCGCCGCCGCACTGGACCAACTCGGCTTCAGCACCGCCAACTTCACCTCGGTCTCGCGATCGAAGCGGCTACCCCTCGGCCCGACCGCCATCGCCCTCCGTACTCCGAAGCTCGTGACGGTCCACCACGACGGCACGGCGCAGCAGGTCACGACGACCGACGCGACCGTCGGTCAGCTGTTCGCCCAGCTGGGCATCACGCTCTCGGCGACCGATCTGGTCTCGCAGCGGATGGACACCCCGCTGGTCGACGGCATGCGCATCGACGTCGACCGCGTGGTCAACACCACGACCTACGAGATGCGCACGATCAAGTACCAGACCGTGCACAAGCCGGATGCGTCGCTGCCCGCCGGGACGATGAAGGTTGCGACGCACGGCAAGGACGGCCAGATCCGCACCACCTACGCGCTCGTCTACGTCAACGGCAAGCTCACCGGCAAGACCGAGCTCAGCTCGGACACCGTGACGCGCCCGGTCACGCAGGTGGAGCAGGTCGGCACGGGCTCGCAGCCGACCACCCCCGCGGCCGGCTCCTCGTCGTCGTCCTCGTCGAACATCAGCGTCTCGCCGGGCTCGGCGCAGGCGATCGCCAAGGCGATGCTCGAGGCACGCGGCTGGGGCAACGACCAATTCAGCTGCCTGGTCACGATGTGGAACCACGAGAGCGGGTGGCGGGTCAACGCCAGCAACGGCGGGAGCGGTGCGTACGGCATCCCGCAGGCCCTGCCCGGCTCGAAGATGGCCAGCGCCGGCCCGGATTGGCAGACCAACCCCACGACGCAGATCAAGTGGGGCCTGGGTTACATCTCCTCGCGCTACGGGACGCCGTGCGGCGCGTGGGCGCAGTGGCAGGCCAACGGCGGTTGGTACTACTGAGCGACGCGCCACTTCGCTTATTGGTTACCGCTCAGTAGTCTTCGGGGCGTGACTGTCTCCGAGGTCGAGCGCATCGTGTCCGAGCAGCCGTCGATCCCGTCCGTCGTGGCCCGGCTGCGGCAGACCTTCCGCAGCGGCCGCACGCGCCCGCTGGAGTGGCGCATCCGCCAGCTGCACGCCCT
>JBAVXU010000177.1:0-3402 GCA_049698415.1 Mycobacteriales bacterium | reverse complement strand
CTGCGAGAGGGCAACCGTTGGGAGCCGCCAGCGGTGAGTATCGCGCGCCGCTGTTGACAGCCACGAGAAACTGCCCGGAGGCGGCCATATAGCTGCCCGGTAGCGGCCACGAAAAGTGCCCACTGGCGGTCACGGGATCTGCCCGACACGAGTTCGACGGCCTCACCACGTCCGGTGGTTGAGGCCCCTCCTGAGGTGCGCTGGCGGTGCTGAAGCGCCGACCGCCCCAGGAGGGACCCACCGTGAAGTCTGCCGAGGAGATCATGAACATGTTGGAAGCATTCGACCTGACCGGGTCGTTGCGCGATGCCGGCGAGCTGGCCGGGGTCTCGCACCACACCGTCGGCAAGTACGTGGCCGCCCGCGAGGGCGGTGCGCTGTCCGACCGGCCCGCTGCTCGGGTGCAGCTGATCGATGGGTTCCTGCCGAAGCTGGAGGAGTGGGTTGAGCGGTCGAAGGGGAAGCTGCGCGCCGACGTCGCCCACGACAAGCTGGTGGCGCTGGGGTACTGCGGCTCGGAGCGCACCACCCGCCGGGCGGTCGCGGCGGTGAAGGCTGACTACCTTCTGGGCCGGGTCCGGGTGCACCGGCCGTGGGTGAGCGAGCCGGGGATGTGGCTGCAGTACGACTTCGGCGACGGGCCCGTCATCGACGGTGTCAAGACCACGCTGTTCGTGGCCTGGCTGGCGTGGTCAAGGTTCCGGGTGGTGCTGGCGATCCGGGACAAGACGATGCCGTCGGTGATGGCTGCCCTGGACGTCACCCTGCGCCGGGTCGGCGGTGCTCCGACGTACGTGTTGACCGACAACGAGAAGACCGTCACGACCGAGCATGTGGCCGGCGTGCCGGTCCGCAACCCGGCGATGGTCGAGTTCGCCCGGCACTACGGGGTCACCATCCACACCTGTGTGGCGGCGGACCCGGCGTCCAAGGGCGGTAGCGAGTCGTCGGTGAAGATCGCCAAGGCCGACCTGGTCCCCAAAGACACCAATCTCCTGGAGGAGTACGACTCGTTCGCGCAGCTGGAGGCCGCCTGCGAGTCTTTCTGTGCGCAGGTCAACGCCCGTGTCCACCGGGTCACCCGACGCGCCCCGGACGACATGCTGGCCCAGGAGCAGGCCCGGCTGCATCCGATCCCGGCCTCACCGCACACGGTGGCGTTCGGGGTGACGCGGACCGTGCCCGCCTCGATGCCGATGGTCGCGTTCGAGGGTGGGCAGTACTCGGTCCCGGCCCGGCTGCTCGGTCAGACCGTGTGGGTGCGGGTGCACGGCCGAGGTGCCGGCGAGCAGGTGATCATCGTCCACATCAGCCCGGATGGCCCTACCGAGGTGGCCCGGCACTCCCGGGCCACACCGGGAAGCCCGAAGATGGACGACGACCACTTCCCGCCCGCCCCGACCGGGGCGGTGAACCGGAAACCGTTGGCACGCAATACTGCTGAGGTCGAGTTCCTCGCCATCGGGGACGGTGCCCGGCTGTGGCTGACCGAAGCCGCCGCCGCCGGCACCACCAAGATCCGGGTCAAGATGACCCAAGCGGTGACCCTAGCCAAGCTGTTCGAGACCAAGGACGTCGACTGGGCCCTCGGGCACGCCGCGGTGCACGCCCGGTTCGCTGAAGCCGACCTCGCCTCCATCCTCGACCACCACCAAATCGCCACCAGCGCTACCAGTGCGGCCGGCCCGGTCAGGCGGGCCGGTGAACACGGCTCGCTAACCCAAGGCACCGCCGCCTGGGCCGCCCTCGGCACACCCACGGCGGCGACCGTCACCACGACCCCCGCGACGAACGGGGAGTCATCCGACGACGGCAGGCAGGTGGCCTCATGAACGCCACCATCAACAGCGCCAACTCAAGCCGCGCGAGTCGGGTCAAGGAACCCGCCGTCCCCACTGTCGGAGTCCCTACCGCCCCGCCGCTGCCGGAAGACCTCGAGGCGCTGCTGCGCCGGCTGCGGCTGCCGCACATCCGCCGACACGCCCCCGACGTCGTGGCCACCGCCAAAGCCCAACGGTGGGAACCGGTCGAGGTTCTGCGGGCCCTGTTCGGTGAGGAGGCCGCCGGCCGGGAACGTTCCGCGCTGGCCACCCGACGCGCCGCCGCCGGGTTCCCCACCGGCAAGACCTTCGACGCGTGGAGCCCGGAGACATCGTCGATCCCGGCCCCGACCCAGCAGGCGCTGCGGACCCTCGAATGGGTCCACCGGCGGGAGAACCTCGTCGTGTGCGGGCCGTCCGGGACCGGCAAGACGTTCCTGCTCGAGGCCCTCGGCCAGCAAGCCGTCGAGCAAGGACTCAAGGTCGCCTGGTTCACCCTGGAGGACCTGGGTGTGCTGCTGCGCCGGCACCGCGCCGACGACACCGTCACCAAAGCCATCGCCCGAGTCCTCCGAGCAGATCTGGTCGTGGTGGACGACATTGGCCTGCTGCCGGTGGCCCAGGACGCCGCCGAGGGCCTGTACCGGCTCGTGGACGCCGCCTACGAGAAACGCTCCATCGCCCTCTCCTCCAACCTGCATCCCGCAGCGTTCGACGAGCTGATGCCCAAGACCCTGGCCACCGCCACCGTGGACCGGCTCCTGCACCACGCGCACGTCTGTCAAACCAGCGGCGAAAGCGTGCGACTGTCCCAGGCCCTGACCGGACACGGGGTGAGCCCCTTGAACTGAGGAGCAGGGCCGGTGGTGGCCAGCGCTGGGCAGATCCCATGGCCACCACTGGGCAGATCTCGTGACCGTCACCGGGCAGGTCTCACGACCGCCTCTGGGCAGAACTCAATGGCCCTTGACAAACCTGTCCCTAAAGTCGCTGCTCGCCCTGTGCGGCACTCTGTCCCGGCATACGTTGACGCCGCAGGACTGCTACTTCGCGCTGTGGGAAGGCTGGGGCTGGATCCGCGGCGGTCACGCTCACGTGCGGTTCACCGATAACGACGGACCCGGGGAGCCGATGCCGTCAGTGTTCACACCCGCCGAGCTGGAAGCACCCCGGCTTCGGCTGCCGTACCGGAATTATGTGGTGCTGCGTGGCCCGCTGTCGGCGATGACTGCGCTCGTGCAGTGGGATGGGCCGAAGGTGTGGTGGACGCCGTCACCGTCGCTGTTCTGGCCGGCGGACCGCAGCTGGTGCGTCGCCACGGAGATCGATTTCGACTCGACACTGGTCGGTGGCTCGGACGCAGCCGTCGCTGACGTCCTGAACAACCCGCAGCTCGAGGCCCTAGCCCTAGACGGAGACGAGTCACTGAGGGCCTTCGCCGACCAGATAAACATCTGACGCGAGCACGGCACGCTGAGCTAGCTCACGAGGAGACAACGTCAGGTGACCGTGGCGACATACCGCCCAACCAACGCCCTCGCTGCGGCATGGTCGGGCGTCCCGCCCCGACAGCAGCATGAGC
>JBAVXU010000176.1:0-6236 GCA_049698415.1 Mycobacteriales bacterium | reverse complement strand
GGTAGGCCAGGTTGCCGCCGATGTTGTTGTCCATGAACAGCACGACACGGCGTTTATGAAGGGGGACGAGGTGGCGCAGCATCGCCCGCGCCGCCCGCAGGTCGCGCATCACCAGAGAGACCGGGCGAACGTGGTGGCGCGTGCCGATCGCGCTGAGCACGCAGAAGTTGCAGCTGAACGGGCACCCCCGGGTCACCTCGAGCGAGAACGGCACCAGTTGCTTGGTGGCGACCAGGTCGAAGCGCGGCACGGGCACCGCCGCCGGGTCGTACGGCGCAGAGACGTAGATCGGCTCCAGGTGGCCGCGGACGAAGTCGGCGTAGACGCGGTCGACACTGCCCTCTGCATCGCCGACCACGATCGCGTCGAAGTACGGCGCGACGAGTGCGGGATAGAGGCTGGGGAACGTGCCGCCGAACACCGTCTTGGCCCCGCGGCGCCGCCAGTAGTGCGCGATCTGCCGGGCGCGGTCGAAGTCCGGCGACAGGCACGAGATGAAGACGAGGTCGTAGTGCTGGTCCCAGGCGGGGTCCTCGACGGTGTCGTTGACGATGTCGATCTCGATGCCGGACGGCAGCAGCGCCGCGATCAACGGACCGATCTGCGGTTGCAGCAGGCCGTGGTTGGGTCGCCCACCGCGCTGCAGGTCGACGTAGACCGCGATGACCGCGACCCTCATCGGGGCTGTCGCCTCGCTGCTCGCGCCACCGCACCGCGCATCCGGCCTCCTACGGCCGAGGAGTCAGCGCAACGCTAGGAGCGCCGAGAACGTCCGGTCAAGATCCGCAAATCGGTCCATCGGCACCCGCGGGAGACCAATTGCGGACGCGTCGGGCCGGCGCGGGTCTCCCCGTTGACGCTGCGAAACGCCCGGTCCTACCCTCAGCGCCATGAGCGCCGTCGGCGCTGGTCAGAGGCTCCGGACGCTGCCATGGTGGTTGCGCCTGTTCCTCCTCGTCAACGTCGTCCAGGACTTCGGCATCGCCGCAACCGGCCTGCTGTTTCCCGGACACATCGCCATCCCACTGGCGTCGCTCACCCCGCTGAATGCGCGATTCATCGCCTCGCTGTATCTCGGTGGCGGAGTCGTCATCCTGCTCGCGGCGTTCGCCATCTCGTCGGTCGATGCACGCATCGCGTTGATCAGTTTCCTGGCGATCACCGTGCTCGTGTTGGCGATGACGTTGGTGTACTGGCGGCAGTTCACTGTGGACGGTGTGCCCAAGCTGTGGATGATCACGTACATCGCCGATCCGGTGTTGGCACCGCTGATCCTGGCCGGGCTCGGTCTCTGGCGCCCGGCGGAGCCCGGCCGGCATCGACTGACACCGCTGTTGCTCGGTCAGGCCGTCGTCTTCGGCGTCGTCGGAATCGCCTTGCTGTTGAGCATGCAGGCTTTTCTCAGCGCGTGGCCCTGGAAGGTGACCACGCTGCTGTCACGGGTGTACGCCGCCTTCTTCCTCGCCTTCGCACTCGGTGCGGTGCTCAGCGCCTTCGAACGACGCGTCGCCGCCATCCGGCCGTTCGTCGCCGGGTCACTCGTGCTGCTGCTCAGCACGCTGGTCACCTCACTGATCCACCTGAGCCGTTTCCACAGCGGCGGCGGCCGGTCGGTGTGGTTCGTCGTCCACGCCGTGGGGATCGCGTTGTTCGCCTACGCGGTGGGGACGGCGCGGTCGCCCAGGGCCGCGACGTGACCGGCGGGCGGCTCTCGCTGCCGCGTACCTACCTCGCCGCGACCGGACTGCTGCTGTTCGGCCAGGGTGCGGCCGGACTGATCGTGCGCGCCGGCGGCCGCGACCCGCACGCGACAACGCACCTACTCAGCGATCCGGCGCACTCCACGATCCACCTGGCCTGGGGGCTGGTGCTGCTGGCCGGTTTCGCCGGGGCCGACGAACTGCTGGCCGAGCGCATCCTGCTGGCCTTCGCGGTGTTCTATGTCGGACTGCTCGCTCTGGGGGTGCTGGTGCACCACCCCTTCGGCCTGATGATCGATGGTGGGGAGAACGCCTTTCATGCAGTCGTCGGCCCACTGGCGCTGGTGATCTGGGCACGTGCGGCGAGCAGGCGGCGGCGCCCGGCCGCATCGGCCCACGCTCCGGAGCTCCGATGACACCGATAGCGGTCCTCGTCGGGCTTGCCCTGCTGGCGATGCTGATCGGACTGGTTCGCGAGCACCTGCCCTGGAACGTCGTGCGTTTCGGCTATGTCGTCGCCGTCAGCACACCGTTGCTCGGCCTCGCGTACGCGATCTATCAGCTGTGGAGCATCTGGGTCGGCTGGCGTGAGATCGCGCTGCTGTTCGGCATGTACCTGTTGACCGGGCTCGGCATCACCGTTGGCTATCACCGGATGCTCTCCCACCGCAGCTTCGAGGCAGGGCCTGGGGTCAGGGCGGTGTTGCTGGTGCTCGGCGCCATGGCACTCCCCACCCGGCCGCTGGACTTCGCGGCGTACCACTTGCAGCACCACGCGAACGCCGACCGGGCCGGTGATCCGCACAGCCCGCGCGACGGCCTGCTGCATGCACATATCGGCTGGATGCTGGGCGCCCAGCGGCCCGATCGCGAGCGCTACTGCCGCCACCTGCTGGGCGATCCGGTCGTCGGCTTCGTCGACCGCTGGACGCTGCCGCTGTTCTCGATCGGGCTGGTCGCCCCGGCGCTCATCGACGGCTGGCGCGGGTTCCTCTGGGGCGGGCTGGTCCGCCTGGCGCTGCAGAACCACGCGACCTTCGCGGTCAACTCGATCTGCCACGCCTTTGGTACGCGACCGTTCGCCACCAAGGACGACAGTCGCAACAACCTCGCGATCGCCGTGTGGTCGCTCGGCGAGGGCTGGCACAACAACCACCACGCCTTCCCGTCGGCGGCTTCGCACGGGATGGGGTGGCGCCAGCCCGATGTCAGCGGGTGGTTGATCGGTGGCCTGGAGCGGGCCGGATTGGTCTGGCAGGTACGACGGCCGCCGCCCGAGGCGATCGAGCGGCGGCGCGCCGAACCTGCTGTGTCCCGGTCTGCCTAGTGCGGGGGCGGGGCAGTCGGCTTGTCGGCAGTCGTGACCGACGCCGACCCGTGGTACGGCTGCGCGACGGCGTTGGCGAAACCGCACGAGACCGCGGTGTAGCTGCCCGACGGCGGGTTCGACAGCGACACGCTCTCGCTCGTCGAGCTGCCATCAGAGGAAGCCAGCGCCTTCCCGGCCGAGTCGAACACGGTCAGGATCTCGTCGGAGGTCGTCTCGCCGCCGGGTGAAGCCGGCGTCCAGGTGATCGTGAACGTCAGCGAGGTGTTCACGGTGTTCGGATCGACCGGTGGAGCGGTGTAGTTGATCGTGTGCGCGTCACCGGCTGCCGGTGCCGGGCACTCGCTGGTCGGGTTGGTACCCGGGGCGATCGTGCCGTCCCACGACCCGAGGTCGGTGGTCGTCCCTCCCGGTCCCGGCGGCGGTGTCGGACCGCCGGGGTACTCGAAGGTGTAGACACCGCGCCCGAACGTCGCGGCGACCAGCCGGCTGGTGTCGGCCGGGCTGGACGTGAGCTGGAAGACCGGCGCTGTCGGCAGGCCGCCACCGAGTTGGGAGTACGACCCCCCGGTCGTGTTGGTCGACTGGAACACGCCGATGTCGGTGGCGACCACCAGGTGGCCGGCCCGGACCAGCGACCAGTTGGCCGGCACGTCGGGGAGGTTCGCCGAGATGTCGGTGAAGTGCTCACCGGCATCGACGGAGCGGAACACATGTCCCACGCCGACACCGGCCGTGCTGTCGCCGAGTGCGCCCGGTGGGACCCAGCGCCGGCCGTAGCCGCCGAGGGTGGCGTACATGACGGCCGGGTTGGCCGGGTCCATCTGCACCGAGGTGACGTAGCGGTTCGGCAGGCCGGTAGCCGACGCGATGTGCCAGCCCTTGCTGGTGCCCCGCTCGGGTGCCTGGCTGCCGAGGACGTTGGTCGCGATGCCGCTCTTGAACGGCGACCCCTGCGTGACCAGGTCGCAGTAGCCGCAGAAGCCGACGGCGGCGTACTGGCCGTACTGGTCGACGGCCGAGAGTTGGTTGTTCGGGTCGCCGGCCGACGAGGTCGCCGCCGCGTTGCCCGGCTGGGTACGCGTGCCGAGGTCGTAGACCTTGGTCCAGGTGCCGCTCGGGCCGCCCTGGCGCTCCTGGATGTCACGGCCGCCGATCAACAGGTGAGTCGCGTCGATGCGGTCCATGGCGAACGGCGTCGAGAACATCGGCGACGTCAGGCTCGGGTTGATCGAGGTCCACGACTTGCCGCCGTCGGTCGTCACCGACACCTGGCCGCCGGTGTACTCCTCGTAGGCGATGTTCGAGTTGTCGGGGTCGACGGAGGTGAAGAAGCCGTCGCCGCCGTAGACCGCGATCTGGTCGCCCTTGGGCGTGATCTTGCCCTCGCCGTTGTCCTGCAGGCCCATGTATGTCGTGCCGTCCTTGGCCATCGAAGCGGCGTAAGGCTGCAGGTCGTGGAACCCCTTGTTGGCGCCGTCGCCCCACTGGTCGTTGCTGAAGTCGGTGACCGCGTCGGTGTGCTGGGTGTAGGCGCCACCGTCGTTGCCGACCACCAGGGTGACTCCGCCCTTGCCGTCGGGCACGAACATCCCGGCGTGCTGGTCGGGGTGCGTCGTGCTGCTTGCGTTGGTCGGCTGGTTGGTCGGGCACAGTGGCAGGCCGAGGTTGAGGCCGAGGCAGCTCCCGCCGGCGAAATACCGCCCGATCACCTTGAACTGCGTGTGCGCCGGGAGGATCGGCCCGTTGTTCTCCCACACTTCCTCGAGCCCGAAGCTCATCCGGGTCGGCTTGCCCGAGGCATCCTTGCGGGTGGGGTCGAACTCGACGTACTGGTTGTACCAAGACTGCACTCCGGGCCGGTACGTCGCCGTGTTGGCGCCGACCAGCGCGGTGCCGGTGAGCGGGGTGGCCAATTCGGCCGCGTCAGCGGTCTTGGACCAGGTGTCCCCGAAGTCGGTGGAGATGTAGATGCCGTTGAGGACGGTGCCGTTGGGGATCGCCCCGCCCGCATCCGGCGCGTCGAACTCGAAGTTGCTGCCGTTGAACTTGCCGGCGTCCTGCACGACCGCGGCCACGTAGTTGTGGTTCTGGCCGGCGCCGTTGGCCACGGCCAGTGTGACCCGGCCGGTCAGGGCCGTCGACAGGAAGCCGCTGTTCGCCGGGTTGACATAGGTGAAGGTTCCGGGCTTGCCGGTCGGCGATGAGTAGATGCCGTTCTGCGGTGACTGCGGCTTGCCCTGGTAGTTCGGCTTCTGCCCGGCCCGCCATCCGACTGCGGCGAGGACCTTGCCCCCGTTGCGGCCGTTCGCGTCCTTAGCGCGGACGACCACGTCGGTCACCATGTTGGCGAAGAAGCAGGTGGGGTCGGTCAGCTTCGTGCACTTGGTGGGCAGCACGACGTTGTTGAACGACGCACCGGCGTTGCTGGAGCGGTAGAGCCCCTTGCTCGTACCGGCGTAGATGACCGACGGGTTGGTCGGGTCGACCTTCATCGCGAAGCTCAGGCCGCTCGGGTAGCCGGCCGACTTCGTCCAGGTCGCGCCACCGTTGGTGCTGTAGAACGCACCCAGCCCCGACTCGCTGTTTCCGCCGTAGGCCGGGTCGCCGGTGCCGACCACGATGTTCGACTTGCCCTTGGCGGGGCTGGTCACCGCCACGGTCCCGATGACCTGGGTGGGCAGGTTGTCGCCGATGGAGTGCCAGTTGGCACCGCTGTTGGTCGTCTCCCAGACACCGCCGTTGCTGCTGACGGCGAGGTAGCGCCCGGCCTTTGTCGTGTCGTACGCGAGGTCCTCGATGCGGCCCGACAGCTCGCGCATGCCCAGCCCGTTCGTCCGGCCGTACCCCGCCACGTTGGAGTTGTACGGGGTGGTGCCGAGTGGCTTCCACTGTGTTGCCGCTGCCGTCACCGCGCCCTGGGCCACCATCGCGTTGCGTTGGGCGAGCGCGGACTCGTAGGCGCCTGCGCGGACGGCACCGACGGGTGCGGTACGCCGGGAGTCGAGTTGTGCCTGAGCGGCCGCGATGTCCATCGGCGTCTCGATGCCGTCGAGCTGGCAGGACTGCTTGCCGCCGTCAGCTTCCTTGCCCCCGTTGGCCTCGTGCTCGCTGTGCCGGCCCGGTGGGCATTGCACGGCGACGTTCGACTCGTGGGTGTCCCGGCCGTTGTTCGCCGTGACCGAGTGCACGACGACACCCGCAGTGGC
>JBAVXU010000175.1:0-16518 GCA_049698415.1 Mycobacteriales bacterium | reverse complement strand
GCCCGGAGCGCCCTCGGCGCTGTACCTCGAATGCCTGCGTGTTCTGCGGCACTGGATCGACCACGGGGTCCGCATCTTCCGCGTCGACAACCCGCACACCAAGCCGCTCAACTTCTGGCACTGGCTGATCTGGGAGGTCAAGAAGACCGATCCCGACGTGCTCTTCCTGGCCGAGGCATTCACCCGGCCGGCCATGATGCACAGCCTGGCCAAGATCGGTTTCACCCAGTCCTACACATACTTCACCTGGCGGACCGGCAAGGCCGAGCTGGAGGAATACGCGCGCGAGCTGGTCGACGCGGCCGACTACATGCGGCCCAACTTCTTCGTCAACACACCCGACATCCTGCACGCGAGCCTGCAGTACGGCGGCCCGCCGGTGTTCAAGATCAGGGCGGTGCTCGCCGCGCTGCTCTCACCGAGTTGGGGGGTCTATTCCGGCTACGAGCTCTTCGAGCACCAGGCTTTGCGCGCCGGCAGCGAGGAGTACTTCGATTCCGAGAAGTTCCAGTTGCGCCCGCGCGACTGGGCTGCGGCCGAGCGCGAGGGCCGCACGCTGGCCCCGTACCTCACCCGGCTCAACCGGATCAGGCGCGAGCATCCAGCGCTGCAGCGCCTGCGCGGACTCACCCTGCACTCTGTCGACAACGACCAGGTGATGTGCTGGTCCAAGGCCGATCCAGTCACCGGGGACCAGGTGCTCGTCGTCCTCAACCTCGACCCGCACGGCGTACGCGAGGCGACCGTGTCGCTGGACCTGCCGGCGCTGGGGCTCGAGTGGCACGACCGTTTCACCGTCCTCGACGAACTCACCGGCGACAGCTACGAATGGACCCAGCAGAACTACGTCCGGCTCGACCCGTTCTTCGAGCCTGCGCACGTGCTCAGCATCCGAGCGGAGACGCCGTGACCGAAGGCCCGATCGAATCCGTCGAGGAGTCCTCGGACCCGGAGTGGTTCAAGCGCGCCGTGTTCTACGAGGTGCTGGTCCGCTCGTTCGCCGACAGCAACAGTGACGGCATCGGCGACCTTCCCGGGTTGATCACCAAGCTGGACTACCTCGCCTGGCTGGGGATCGACTGCCTGTGGCTCCCGCCGTTCTTCGCCTCACCGCTGCGCGACGGAGGCTACGACGTCAGCGACATGACCAGCGTGCTGCCGGAGTTCGGCGACCTCGGCGACTTCGTGCAGTTCATCGACGCCGCCCACAGCCGCGGGATGCGGGTGGTCATCGACTTCGTGATGAACCACACCAGCGACCAGCACAAGTGGTTCCAGGCCTCAAGGAACGACCCCGAGGGTCCGTACGGCGACTTCTACGTCTGGTCCGACACCGACGACCGCTACGCCGAGGCGCGCATCATCTTCGTCGACACCGAGACCTCGAACTGGACCTATGACCCGGTCCGCAAGCAGTACTACTGGCACCGCTTCTTCTCCCACCAGCCGGACCTGAACTTCGAGAACCCGCGCGTGCAGGAGGCGGTGCTCGAGGCGCTGCGGTTCTGGCTGGATGTCGGCATCGACGGCTTCCGGCTCGATGCCGTGCCGTACCTGTTCGAGGAGGAGGGGACCAACTGCGAGAACCTCAAGCAGACCCACGAGTTCCTCAAGCGGGTGCGCTCCGAGGTGGACCGGCTCTATCCCGACCGAGTGCTGCTCGCCGAGGCCAACCAGTGGCCGGCCGACGTCGTCGACTACTTCGGTGACGCCGCCGTCGGGGGCGACGAGTGCCACATGGCCTTCCACTTCCCGGTCATGCCGCGGTTGTTCATGGCGGTCCGCCGCGAGAACCGCTTCCCGATCTCGGAGATCATGGCGCAGACACCGCACATCCCGTCCGGCTGCCAGTGGGGGATCTTCCTGCGCAACCACGACGAGCTCACCCTCGAGATGGTCACCGACGACGAGCGCGACTACATGTGGAGTGAGTACGCCAAGGATCCGCGGATGAAGGCCAACATCGGCATCCGGAGGCGGCTGGCCCCACTGCTCGACAACGACCGCAACCAGCTGGAGTTGTTCACCGCGCTGCTGCTCTCGCTGCCCGGATCACCGGTGCTCTATTACGGCGACGAGATCGGGATGGGCGACACCATCTGGCTCGGTGACCGCGACGGAGTGCGTACCCCGATGCAGTGGACCCCCGATCGCAACGCCGGCTTCTCCAACTGCGACCCGGCCCGGCTCAACCTGCCGGTGATCATGGACCCGATCTACGGCTACCAAGCGCTCAACGTCGAGTCCGAGAGCAACAACACCTCCTCACTGCTGCACTGGAACCGCCGGATGATCGAGATCCGCAAGCAGCACCCGACCTTCGGCATGGGCGACTACAGCGAGTTGGGGTCGTCCAACCCGTCGGTCCTGGCGTTCACCCGCACCTTCGGCGACGACGTGGTGCTGTGCGTCAACAACCTCTCCCGGTTCCCCCAGCCCGTCGAGCTCGACCTGCGGCGCTACGAGAACTCCATCCCGATCGAGCTCACCGGCCTCGTACACTTCCCGCGTATCGGCGAGTTGCCGTTTCTGCTGACCCTGCCCGGGCACGGCTTCTACTGGTTCCAGATCTCTCCCGACGAGGAGTCAGCGTGATGTCCCCCGACAACGGGCCACCCGGCCTGTCCGATGCCCTGATCACCTGGCTCCCCGAGCAGCGGTGGTACGCCGGGAAGGGCCGCGAGATCACCGCCGTCGACGTGGTCTCCTCCGTGCCGCTGCTCGAGGGCGACCCCGAGATGCATCACGTGGTCGCTCGGGTCAGCGCGTCCGACGGCTCGGTCGAGGACTATCAGCTGCTGGTGGGCGTGCGCCCGCAGATGCCTGACCGCCTCGATCACGCCGGCATCGCCTCGAGCGGCGAGCCGTTCATCTACGACGCCGCGCAGGACTACGAACTGACTGCGGTGCTCCTCGACCGGCTCGCGGAGCAGGCCACCGTCGAGGGCATCCGTTTCGAGCGGATCGGCGATCGCGACCTCGACACCACGCAGCCGAGCCGGGTGTCCACGGCCGAGCAGAGCAACACCTCGCTGGTCTACGGCGACGCCTACATCCTCAAGCTCTTCCGCAGGTTGAGCCCGGGACTCAACCCGGATCTGGAAGTGCATCGCGCGCTGGCCTCGGTGGACTGCTCCTACATCGCCGCACCGCTGGGCGCGATCCAAGGCGAACTCGACGGCGAGCCGGTCACCTTCGCCATGCTGCAGGAGTACGTCGCCAACGCCGCTGATGGCTGGTTGATGGCCACGACGAGCGTGCGCGACCTGTACGCCGAAGGTGACCTGCACGCCGACGAAGTGGGCGGGGACTTCGCGAGCGAGGCTGCGCGGTTGGGTGCGGCGACGGCCGCCGTGCACAGCGACCTCGCCACCGCGCTCGGCTCGCAGGAGGCCGGTCCGGATGAGTCCCGCCGCACCGCACAGCAGATGCGCGACAGGCTAGCGGCGGCGCTGACGGTCGTCCCCGAGTTGTTGCCGTACGCCGAAGGTCTCCGCGCGGCGTACGACGAGGTCGCCGGGCTGACCGAACAGGTGCACATCCAGCGGGTGCACGGCGATCTCCACCTCGGTCAGGCGCTGCGCAGCATGACCGGCTGGGTGATACTCGACTTCGAGGGCGAGCCGGCCCGACCCTTCGCCGAGCGGCGGGCGATGATGTCCCCGCTCCGCGACGTCGCCGGCATGCTGCGCTCGTTCGACTACGCCTCCCGGCACCTGCTGGCCGACCGCCCCGACGAGGTGCAGTTGGAGTACCGCGCCAAGGAGTGGGCCGAGCGCAATCGTGACGCGTTCTGCTCGGGCTACGCCGAGGCGGCAGGCGCCGACCCGCGCAAGAAGGCAACGCTGCTGCGGGCCTTCGAACTCGACAAGGCGGTGTACGAAGCGGTCTACGAGTCACGCCACCGGCCGTCCTGGCTCGACATCCCGCTCACCGCCATCGCCCGGCTCGCGGGCTGAGCTGCACATGGCGGACAGGACAGAGGAGACGGTGCCGGCCCTGCTGCGCCCGTCGCAGGAGCAGCTCGACCGGCTGGTGGGCGGCGACATCCACGACCCGCACGGCATCCTGGGCGCGCATCCCACCGAGGCCGGCACGGCGGTCCGCGCGCTGCGGCCCGAAGCCGAGTCGGTGACCCTGGTCGTCGACGGCCGCCGGCACCCGATGGAGAGCCTGCACGACGGCGGGGTGTTCGGCGTCGTCGTACCGCAGCAGGTGGGTGACTATCGACTCGAGGTGTCGTACCCCGCCGACACCTACCTCGTCGACGATCCGTACCGCTGGCTGCCCACCCTGGGCGAGATCGACATGCACCTGATCAGCGAGGGTCGCCACGAACAGATCTGGGACGTGCTGGGCGCTCACGTCCGCTCCTACGACACGCCCGGCGGTCCGGTGAGCGGCACGTCATTCGCGGTGTGGGCACCGAACGCGCGAGGGGTGCGCATCGCCGGCGACTTCACCTGGTGGGACAGCCGTTCGCTGCCGATGCGCTCCCTGGGCTCGACCGGCGTCTGGGAGTTGTTCGTGCCCGGTGTGGGCCCCGGCGCTCACTACAAGCTGCACATTCTCGGTGCCGACGGGGTGTGGCGCGAGAAGGCGGACCCGTTCGCATTCGCCACCGAACTGCCTCCCGGCTGGGCGTCGGTCGTGCACAAGTCGGAGTACGACTGGGCCGACTCGGCCTGGCTCTCGCGCCGGTCACGGACCGACGCGCACACGGCGCCGATGAGCATCTACGAAGTACATCTCGGCTCGTGGCGACAGGGGTTGAGCTACACCCAGTTGGCCGACGAACTGGTCTCCTACGTCGTCGAGCAGGGGTTCACCCACGTCGAGCTGATGCCGGTGGCCGAGCATCCCTTCGGCGGCTCGTGGGGCTACCAGATCTCGTCCTACTACGCACCGACGGCCCGATTCGGCACACCGGATGAGTTCCGGCATCTCGTCGACAGGCTGCACCAGGCCGGCATCGGGGTGATCATCGATTGGGTCCCGGCGCACTTCCCCAAGGACGAGTGGGCGCTGGCCCGCTTCGACGGCACACCGCTGTTCGAGCATGCCGACCCGCGCCGTGGCGAGCAGCCCGACTGGGGCACGTACGTCTTCGACTTCGGCCGCCGCGAGGTGCGCAACTTCCTGGTCGCCAACGCGATCTTCTGGTTGCAGGAGTTCCACATCGACGGGCTGCGGGTCGATGCGGTCGCGTCGATGCTCTATCTCGACTACTCCCGCAAGGCCGGCGAGTGGGTGCCCAACATCCACGGCGGCCGCGAGAACCTCGAGGCGGTGGCGTTCCTGCAGGAGATGAACGCCACGGTCTACAAGCGGGTGCCCGGGGTGGTGACGATCGCCGAGGAGTCGACGTCGTGGCCGGCGGTGTCGCGGCCCACGCATCTCGGCGGGCTGGGCTTCGGCTTCAAATGGAACATGGGTTGGATGCACGACACGCTGGAGTACGTCTCGCGCGATCCGATGTACCGCGGCTATCACCACCACCAGATGAGCTTTTCGATGATGTACGCCTACACCGAGAACTTCGTGCTGCCGCTCTCGCACGACGAGGTCGTGCACGGCAAGGGTTCGTTGGTCGGCAAGATGCCCGGAGACCGCTGGCAGAAGCTGGCCAACGTCCGCGCGCTGCTGGGCTACATGTGGGCGCACCCCGGCAAGCAGCTCATCTTCATGGGCATCGAGCTCGCGCAGGAGTCGGAGTGGGCCGAGGGTCGCTCGCTGGACTGGTGGCTGCTCGACAACGCGGACAACCGGGGGGTCCAAGCGCTGGTCCGCGATCTCAACCGCACCTACGTCGCGTCCCCCGCGCTGTGGTCGCAGGACAGCGAACCGGCCGGTTTCAGCTGGCTCGATGCCAACGACGCACAGAACAACGTCTATTCGTTCCTGCGTTTCGGCCTGGACGGGTCGATCCTGGCCTGCGTCACCAACTTCGCCGGGGTCCCCCACGAGGGCTATCGCCTGGGGCTGCCCCGAGCCGGCCGCTGGGACGAGGTGCTCAACACCGATGCCGAGATCTACTCAGGATCGGGGGTCGGCAATCTCGGCTCGGTGGTCGCCGAGGATGAGCCCTGGCGCGACCAGCCGGCCGCGGCGACCGTACGCGTGCCGCCACTTGGCACGATCTGGCTGCGCTCGACCGGCGAGTAGCCGCTCAGCGACTTCTCGACGCGCTGGCCCGCACCATGGTGCGGATCTGCCGCAGCACGACCGACAGCGTCGCGAGATCGTATGTCGTCTCCTCGGCCAGCTCGCCCAGGCTGTTCTGGGCTCGCGCGAGGCTGCTGGCGTTGGCGTGCTCCCACTGCCCGATCCGGTCGGCGGCCGGAGTGCCGGCCGGCGTGCTGTCGAGCACCTCGCCGGTCAGCTCGGACAGCGCGGCATACAGGTCGTAGCGCAAGGCCGAACGTGCCAGCGCATGCCAACGGTCCGCCCGGTCGAGCAGGGCGATGCGGTGCAGCAGGTCGTCGGTCCGGAAGCGCTGTGAGATCAGGAAATAGACCTCGGCGGTTTCGTCGAGCTTCGTCTCGCGGCCGGCCGCGACCTCCACGATGTCGAGCAGGGGAAAGGCGTCGAGCAGCGTTGACGCCGTCGTCGCCAGACCGGCCGGCACTCCCTGCGCGGTGTACTTCGCAGCCTCGGCGCGCAACCGCTGGACCGCGTCGCTGGTCAGCAACTCGGGCAGCCGTGACATCAGTGTCTGCACGCCCGGCCGGAAGTACGCGATCTCCGCACCGATGTCGAGCGGGTGGCGGCGGCTCTGCAGCAGCCAGCGGGTCGAGCGGTCGAGCAGTCGGCGCCCCTCGAGATACAGCTGCACCTGCGTGTCGGTCGACACGTCGGTGTCCAGGGCCTCGATCGCCGCCCACAGCTCGCGCAGGCCGAACACTTCGGTCGCGACCAGGTAAGCCCCCGCGGTGTGGACCGGCACAACGCCGGTCTCCTCCACGGCACGGAAGACGTACGTCGTGCCGCCCCGGTTGACCATGTCGTTGACGAGTTGGTCCGTGACGATGCCGCGGCGCAGGGAATGGGTGGTCAACTGGTCGCGGAAACGCTCGCGCAGCGGGCTGGGGAAGTACGCGGCCATCAGGTCGTCGAACCACTTGTCGTCGGGCAGATCGCTGGCCGCGACCTCGTCCTCGAGGACGATCTTGACGTAGGCGAGCACGATGCTCAGCTCGGGCGAGGTCAGCCCGAGTCCGGCGGCGTGTCGCTCGTCCATGACCGCCTCGCTGGGCAGGAATTCCAGCTCGCGGTTGAGCCGGCCGCGTCGTTCGAGATCACGCAGCAGCCGGCGGTGCACCGACAGCATCGACGCGGCCTGGGCACGAGCGTTGCCCAGGGCGACGTTCTGGTCGTAGTTGTCCCTGAGTACCAGCGCCGCGACCTCGTCGGTCATCTCGAGCAGCAGGGCGTCGCGCTGAGGTTTGGTCATGCTGCCCGCCGAGACCGCGGCGTCGAGGAGGATCTTGATGTTGACCTCGTGGTCGGAGGTGTCCACGCCGGCGGAGTTGTCGATCGCGTCGGTGTTGATCCGCCCGCCCGCCAGGGCGTACTCGATCCGGCCGAGCTGCGTGAGGCCGAGATTGCCTCCCTCGCCGACCACCTTGCAGCGCAACTGTGCACCGTCGACGCGGACGGCGTCGTTGGCCTTGTCCCCGACCTGCGCGTGGGTCTCGTCGGTGGCCTTGACGTACGTGCCGATGCCGCCGTTCCACAGCAGGTCCACCGGCGCGAGCAGGATGTGGTGGATCAGGTCTGCCGGGGCCAGGGCGGTGACGGTGGGGTCGATGCCGAGGGCGGCCCGAACCTGTTCGGTGAGTGCGATCGACTTTGCCGTACGCGCGAACACTCCGCCGCCGGCCGAGATGAGATCGGGGTCGTAGTCCGCCCAACTGGATCTGGGCAGGTCGAACAGCCGCCGGCGCTCGGCGAAAGCGGCCTTGGGTTCGGGATCGGGGTCGAGGAAGACGTGCCGGTGATCGAACGCGGCCACCAGCCGGATGTGCTCCGACAGCAGCATGCCGTTGCCGAACACGTCGCCGGACATGTCACCGATGCCGACGACGGTGAAGTCCTCGGACTGCGTGTCATGTCCCATGTCGCGGAAATGGTGCTTGACCGACTCCCAGGCTCCCCGGGCGGTGATGCCCATCGCCTTGTGGTCGTAGCCGACCGAACCGCCGGAGGCGAACGCGTCACCGAGCCAGAAGCCGTACGCCGCGGAGATCTCGTTGGCGATGTCGGAGAACGCTGCCGTCCCCGTGTCTGCGGCGACGACGAGGTAGGTGTCGTCGCCGTCGTGCCGGACCACGTCACGAGGTGGGACCACCGAGCCGCCGACGAGGTTGTCGGTGATGTCGAGCAACGCCGAGACGAACATCCGGTAGCACGCGACGCCTTCGGCCAGCAGGTGCTCGCGATCGCCGCTGACCGGCGGCCGCTTGACCACGAAGCCGCCCTTGGCCCCGACCGGCACGATGACGGCGTTCTTCACCATCTGCGCCTTGACCAGGCCGAGCACCTCGGTCCGGAAGTCCTCGAGCCGGTCCGACCAGCGCAGGCCGCCGCGGGCGACCGGGCCGAATCGCAGGTGCACGCCTTCGACCCTGGGGCCGTAGACGAACACCTCGAACATGGGCCGGGGTCGGGGCAGGAAGTCGATGGCCTCGGGCTGGAACTTGACCGCGACGTAGGGCTTCGGGCGGCCGTCCGCGCCGCGTTGATAGAAGCTCGTGCGGCAGGTGGCCCGGATCAAGGTGAGCAGCGCGCGCAGGATGCGGTCCTGGTCGAGGCTGGCGACGCCGTCGAGCCCCCGCTCGATGTCGCCGACCAACTGCTCCTGCCGGACGTCGCGGTCACCGGAGAAGGTGGGGTCGAAGCGGGCCTCGAACAACTGCACCAGACCGCGAGCGATGTCGACCTGCGAACCGACCGCCTGCTGGATGTAGTCCTGGCTGTAGAGCGTGCCGACCTGGCGGAGGTACTTCGCGTAAGTGCGCAGCACCACGGTCTGCCGCCAGGTCAGGCCGGCCGCGAGGACGAGCGCGTTGAACGCGTCCACCTCGGTGTCGCCCCGCCAGGCCGCGGCGAACGCGTTGTGGAAGGTGTCCGGCGACGCCTCGATCGACGCGCGTGCGGAGAAGTGCTCCAGGCCGAAGTCGTAGATCCAGGCCTGGGCACTGTCCGAGCGGACCAGGCCGTACGGCCGCTCGTCGATCACTCGCAGTCCGTGCGCCTGCAGCAGTGGCAGCACGTCGGCGAGTGACACCGAGGCACCGGCCCGATAGATCTTGAACCGGCGCTCGTCGGGAGCGGAGTCGATGGGCTTGTAGAGGTTCATCCCGATGTCGTCGGCCTCTTCGAGCACCTCCAGGCGGCGGATGTCGGCGACGGCAGTGCTGGCCGGGAAGTCCTCCTTGTAGGCCTCGGGGAACGCGTCGGCGTACCACTTCAACACCCTGCCGGCGTGTTCCTCGCCGACCGTGTCGACCAAGGCGTCGCCGAGGTCCTCCTCCCAGGTCCGCGTCGCGCGGGCCAACCGGGCCTGGATCGCCTCGATGTCGGCGACCGTCATGTCGGCCTCGTGCCCAGGTGCGGTTCGTACGACGAAGTGCAACCGCGCCAGCACCGACTCGGTGACCCTGGTGGTGTAGTCGACGGAGATACCGTGCAGTTCCGCGGTGAGGATCTCCTGCATCCGCAGTCGGACCTTGGTGTTCCAGCGGTCGCGGGGCAGATAGACCAGGCACGACCAGAACCTGCCGTAGTCGTCGCGCCGGACGAACAATCTGAGTTGGCGTCGGCGTTGCAGTGCCAGAACGCCGCTCACCGTGGAGTACAGGTCGTCGACGGAGATCTGGAACAACTCGTCGCGCGGATAGGTCTCAAGGATCGAGAGCAGGTCCTTGCCGCTGTGGCTGCGCGGCGAGAAACCAGCTCGCTGCATCACTGCCTGCACCTTGCGCCGGACCACCGGCAGTTTGCGCACGCTGTCGAGATAGGCCGCCGAGGAGAACAGCCCGAGGAAACGCCGCTCGCCGACGACCCTGCCCTGCGAGTCGAACCGCTTCACCCCGATGTAGTCGAGGTAGACCGGCCGGTGCACCGTCGAGCGTGAATTGGCCTTGGTCAGGATGAGCAGGTTGCGCTCGAGTGCTTTGTCGCGGGTCCGGTCCGGCATGTCGGTGAGCTGGCGTCGCACGTCGGAGTCGCTGCGCAGGATGCCCAGGCCGCTGCCGTGCACCACCTCGATGGTCGCGTCGGCGTTCAACGCGTATTCGCGGTAGCCGAGGAAGGTGAAATGGTCGTCGACCAGCCAGGAGAGCAGGTCACGGGCCTCGGCAACCTCCTCAGCGGCCACCGGAAGTGCCTCGCCGGCCAGACTGTCGGCCACCGCGATCGCCATCGCCCGCATCTTCTGCCAGTCCTCGACCGCTTCCCGCACGTCGGTGAGCACCCGGCGCAGTTGGTTGGCGATCCGGTCCAGGCTCTCGCCCTCGGGCTGCCGGTCGATCTCCAGCCGCATCCAGGACTCGACCAGCGTGCCTGCCGCAGCCTCGGTCCCGTCGCTGGGACCGTCGAACTCGGTATGCAGGTCGCCGAGGACCTCGGTCAGCTCGCCGAACAACTCCCGCGCGACGACGAACTGCGGGTGTACGACCAGGTGCAGGCCGACGTCGAGCCGGACCAGCTCGGCGGCCACCGAGTCGACCAGGAACGGCATGTCGTCGGTGACGATCTCGACCAAGGTGTGCGGTGACTCCCAACCGTCGACCTCGCGCGACGGGTTGTAGACCCGCATCCGGACCTCGGCCTCGACCCGCCGGGCGGCAAGGCGCCAGTGCGAGACCGCGGCGCCGTAGATCTCGGCCGGGTCGCGGTCGAGCAGGTCGGTCGGGGCGACGTGGCGGTAGTAGGCATCGAGATAACTGGCCAGGGCGGTGGCATCGGTTGGCGGCTCACCCACCTGTTCGGAACCGGCCTCGAGAGCCTGATCGAGCAGCTTCTCGACGGCAGGATCGGACCCGTGGGCTTCGTCCCCGGTCACGTCCGCGCCGCTCACCGGTGACGCATCTCGCTCACTCCCTCACCAACGCCATGGAGGGCGCCACGTCCAACGGCTGCGTCGCCCCGGTCACCGCGGCTCAGCTTACCGCCGGTGCCTCGTAACCTGGGGAAAGGCGCGTTTGCTCGTCGCGCACCCAGGCGCCGAGCAGGCCGCGGAAGTGGGCCAGGAACCGGTCGTGCTCCGCCGCCGGATAGGTCGAGCGGACGGTCTCGATCAGCAGCCGGTCGAATTCGGGGCCGGCGATCCACTCCAGCACCATCTCGTCGATGTCCGGCAGCCGGCTGGCACAGAAATCGGCGTAGCGCTCGGTCTCGAAATACGCGTCGGCCAACCCCCGGTAGGCATGGATCTTGTCGGCGTAGCCGAGGTCGTCGCGGTCGGCGATCTCGAAGTAGCGCCGGGTGTCGAGGTCGATTCGCGCCCGCCGCCCGGTGACGAGGCAGAACACCGACCACTTGATCATCGCTTTCATCGCCCACGGGAAGTAGTAGTGCAGGCTGGTCACGGCCACGTCTGGGCACGCGTTGGCGTAGTCGATCGGATGCACCTCGGCACCGCGTACGAGCGTCTCGCAGGAGTTGAACTCCCAGCGGAAGAACGCGTTGACCAGCCGGCCGATGCTGACCACCTCGTCACCCAGCTCCGGGGTGAGGAAGGAGTGGTCGACGGCGTACCTGTCGTGCATGGGCAGTTCGGGCCGGAACTTCATCACCATCGTCTCGGCACCGATCGACAGCGACCGGGCGAACACGTCGTAGCCCTCGACGGAAGCCTGCAGGTGCATCAACATTTCGCCGGATTCGTCATAGGCCCGGTTGAGTTCGGTCTTGTTGCGGATCCGCGACACACCCCGCCACGCCCCCCCGTCGTAGGGCTTCATGAACAGGGGATAACCGATCCGCTCGGCGATCTCCTCGAGATCGAACGGCCGGTTGTATCTCGCCGCGGTGTAGACGTACTTGTCGTGGTCGATCGGGTTCTTGTACGGCACCAGCGTCGTGTCCGGCACCTTGAGACCCAGGCGGATCATCGCGCAGTACGCAGCATGCTTTTCCATTGCCTGGAAGGTGAACGGGCTGTTGAGCAGATAGACGTCGTCGACCAGCGCGACCTTCTTCAGCCACTCCCGCGGAACGTGGTACCAGTAGGCCAAGCGGTCGATGACCAAGTCGTAGCGCGGCCGGGAACGCAGGTCGAACGGCTCGATGGTGATCCGCTCGACGTCGAAACCGTGCTGGGTGCCGGTGGCGTCGGTGACCCGACCGAGCCGTCGGACGAGCGCCTCGAACGCGGTCGGCCAGTCGTCCTCGGTGCCCAGCAGGAGCCCGATCACATGCCTGAGATCTGTCGATGCATCCACGCCGGCATCTTGGCACTGCTCCCGCAGGCCAGGCTCGGCCCCTGCCGCTTCCACGCGTCTCATTCCAGGCGGCTCATCGGGGTGAGTCGTTGCCGGTGTCACTTGCCGGTGAGGTTGTAGTCGAGGAGACGCAGTGCGTAGCGGTGGTGCCGGCGAGGTCTTCGCTCCGGGTCGATCACGGCTGGCGGGGTGAACGTGGGCAGGCCGTCGGTGTGCAGGTGCACGGTCCAACCATGATGGTGCACGGAATGATGGTGCTGGCCGCAGAGCAAGGCCAGATTGTGTAGGGCGGTCGGGCCGCCGTCGGCCCAGTGAACGATGTGGTGGGCCTCCGACCAGTCCGCGGGCCGGTCGCAGCCGGGAAAGGCGCAGCCCTGGTCGCGGCAGACCAGCGCTCGTCGGATCGGGGTGGGCACGGTCCGGGCCGCCCGGCCGATGTCCAGTGGCTGGCCGGTCCCGCCGAGCACGATCGGGACGACCATGGCGTCGCAGCCGATCCGCCGCGCCGCTGCCGGGCTGATGCATTCGCCGGTGTTGAGCAGCCCCATTCCGCTGAGCCGGCCGGTCAGCGCGTCGTAGTCGATGGTCACGGTCAGCGCGCGCTCGCCGGCCCCACCACCGTCGGCCCCCGCCGCGGTCTGGGCCATGGCTATCAGGGCGTCGGCGCGCCGCCACGCCGGCGATCGGGGGTCGCTGGTCCCGTCGTCACCTGCTGGGACCGGCGCCGCCAGCGGGTCGAGGACGGCAGCGATGCCTGCCCAGGCTTCCCGGTCGAGCCAGCCATGCAGACGGACCATCCCGTCGGCTGCGGTGACCGCGGTGAACTCCCGTCGGGTCACATCCCGCAGCAACTGCTCGTCCCGGTCGGGCCGGGTGATCAACGTTTCGACCAGCGCTTCGGCGGCGCGACGCAGCAGCACCGGGTCGAGTGCGGCAGCGTGGCAGATCAGGAACTCCTCCGCCCTGACTGTCACCTCCGGCTCGACCGGTGGGAGCTGGGTGACCGCGTGTGCGATCACCCGGGCATGCTCGACCGAGAGCACCCCGCGGCACAGTGCAGACCCCGTTGCCGCACACTGCGACGACAGCACCCCGGCGAGCGTGACGCTCCGACGGGCCTCCCCCGGTCCCACCAACAGCCGCGCCCGCAGCCACCCCGCCGTGTCCGTCGCCTCACAGACCCCGAGGTTGCGCCGATCTGCCTCGGCGACCAGCGCGAGTCGTGCGGCGCCGAGTCGGGCCTCGGCGGTGGCGATCTCGGCAAGGACCTCCCCGACATCAGCGTTGCTCAACGACCAGGAGCCGGTCTCCGTCAAGGAGTCGAGTCCGGCGTGCACGGTGCGCACCGCGGTGAAGGCCGGATGCTCCAGCACCTGCTGCGACATGACCCGAACCTAGCCGGGGGGTACGACAGGAACAGCCGTGAAACCCTTGTGGATAAAGAGGAACTGAGATCGTCAAAGTTCGCAGAAGCGCGGGAGGTGGTGTGCCCACTGGGCTCGCCACGAGGGCCAGTCATGGGGAACGTCATGACCCCACAGGTCGAGTTCGCAGGAGATCCCCTTGCTGCCCAGCAGTTCGGCCAGCCGGCGGGTCGACGGCAACGATCCGGTGGTGTCCTCCCACTGGCCCTGCCCGCAGACCAGCAGCACGGAGACCCGGCCGCGCAGCCAGTCGAGATGCTCACCGCCCAGATGAGCGACGTAGTCGAGGGGATTGTTGAAGTACGCCGCCTCGCCGCGATCGCCCCACGACCGCCAGGCCGAGGGGTCGTAGTTGCCGGAGAAGCCCATCGCCAGCGGGAACAGGTCGGCGCGTTTCAGCGCGAAGTTCACGGCATGGAACGCGCCCAGCGACACACCCGCGGTGGCGATGTCGACGGGGCCACCGCAGTCCTCGGCGATGAACGGCACCACTGTGTCGTGGATCCACCCCTCGTAGACTCCGTGCCTCCGTGCCCGCTCCTCGAGGGGAAGAGACGCGTCCGACCAGGTGGCTGCGTCGAAGCTGTCGACGCAGTAGATTTTGACTCGGCCACGGTCGATCAGATCGGCAACCACGCCGACCATGCCGTTGGACTCGAAGTCCCAGGCACGACCCTGTTCGGAGGGAAAGACAAGCACCGGGCGGCCGTAATGGCCGTAGGCGATCACGGTGCCGTTGGTGGGCGAGGGCAGGTCGACCTGGTCGCGCCTCATGTCGCCTTGCCCGCTGCCGATCGCCAAACATGAGCGAGCAGGTCGGTCAGGTGCGGGTCGAATCCGTCACGCCAGGCTGTGTAGTTGTGGACGTCCGGCAATTCGGCGAGCCGCACCTCGTAGCCCTGGGCTGACAGCGCGGCGGCCATCAGACGATTGTTGTCAAGGTTCTCCTCGATGGTCCCGCACGTCATCGCCACCGGCAGGCTCTCCCGGGCGGAGTCAGCCCGCAACGTGTCGCCGACGAATCGCACGATCCGCAGATAGCGGCCGAACCGGATCTCGTGGCGGTCGTAGCGGGGGGTGAAGAAGCTGCCCGACTGCAGGAACAGCCCGGCGAACGTCGCCGGGTGGCGGCGTTGGGCGTGCAGCATCGCCAGCGCGCCCAGGCTGGTGCCCATGCCGACTGGGCGGCCGTAGGTGATGACACTGCGGCGCAGGGCGGGCAGCACAGCAGTGGCCAGTGCGTTGGCATATGCCGTCGAGCAGGAGTACCACTCGTCGCGGGCACCCGGCGAGAGCAACGCCACCCGGTGCGGAGGGAGTACGCCGGCGGCGATCGCGGTGGCGCTGTACTGCGTCAGCCGGCTCAACGAGTCGTACTCCGGCCCGTCGTTGGCGACGATCATCGGCAGCGACGTGCCCGCCGCAGCACCTGCCGGGCTCCACAGCCGCACGTCGATTGCGGCCTTGAGCGCGCGGCTGTCGACGCTGAGCGAACTCCACTCCCCCTCGACGGCGTCGGCGGAGAGCCACGCCGGAGGTTGGTAGCCGGGGAACTCCACGACCGAGTGCACGCCGAACGCTCCGTCGACGTCGTTGGGGTTGACCGGATCGGTGATCATCTCGGTCTGCCCGGCGTGATCGGTGACCTCGAACAGATACTCCATCCGGTCCACCGCAGGCCGGTCCAGTGCGAGCACCCATGAGTGGTCCTGGCGGGTGAAGTCGAGCCGATCGCCCGGGATCCGGACTTCCTGCCACAGCCGGACGGCGGCGTAGGACTCATCAGGGTCGGTGAGCTCGAACGTCACCGATGACGAGTCGACGAGGGGCCCGGCGAGAGATCTCACCGGCTAGAACAGTGCGGCGGTCAGCTCCCGGCGAGCCCGGACTACCCGGGCATCGTCGGCAGGCAGCACCGCGAACAACGACAACAGGCGGTTGCGCGCGGTGTCGCGATCGGCGCCATCGGCGCGCCCGACCACAGCGATCAGCCGGGCGAAGGCCTGACCCTCGAGGCCGGACACCAACTCGATGTCCGCGGCAAGAAGTTGGGCGTCGAGATCGTCCGGAGCGGCGTCAGCGGCCGCAACGGTGCTCGGCAGATCGGTGACTCCCGAGATTCGCCGGAACAACTCGACCTGGGCCAGCGCCGAGATCGCTTCTTGATGTCCCGGCTCCTCGGCGAGGAGGGTACGCAGGGAGGCCTCGGCGGCATCCGCGTCGCCGCGCTGCAGGGCGTCCTCGGCCTCGATGATGCGCGGATCGCCCGGAACCTCCACCTCGTCGGCAGGCGCGGCCTCGCTCGGCACGCCGCGCGCCTCTGCCGCGGTCTCGAGCAGCGTCTTGATCCATTGCCGCACCTGCGGCTCCGGGACGGCACCGGTGAACTCGCCGACGACCTGACCGGCGACGACCGCCTTGACGGCGGGGATGCCCTGCACGCCGGCCGCCGACGCCAGCCGCGGGTTGGCATCGACATCGATCTTGCCGAGCACCCAGGTCCCGTTGCCCTCGGCCGCGAGTTTCTCGAGCACGGGCGACAGTGCGCGGCACGGTCCGCACCACTCGGCCCAGAAGTCGAGGACCACCGGAACCTGTGCCGAGCGCTCGATCACCTCGGTGGCGAAGGTCTCCTCGGTCACGTC
>JBAVXU010000174.1:0-2436 GCA_049698415.1 Mycobacteriales bacterium | reverse complement strand
CCGCTGGCCCGACCCCGACGTCACCCCCGCGTAGTCGGCGAACCGGGGGGCGAGCAACGTCGAGAACCGGCCCATGAAGCGGTCATAGGCATCCGCGGCCACATTGAAGGACATGGCCGAAGGCTAGGACTCAGACCGGCTGACGCGCGGCGAAACCGGCCAACTTGCCGTCGGCTGGTGCGTCGGGTCAGAGGTTGATCATGTGGCCGGCGATGCCCTCGATGGCTTCCTTCATCGCTTCGCTCAGGGTGGGGTGGGCGAAGACGTTGCGGGCCACCTCGTCGGCGGTGAGGTCCCACTGCTGGGCGAGGGTCAGCGCCGGCAGCAGCTCGGTGACCTCCGGTCCGATCAGGTGGGCGCCGAGGATCTCGTTGTGCTCCGCGTCGGCGACGATCTTGACGAAGCCGACCCCCTCAGCCATCCCCCGCGCCTTGCCGTTGGCGGAGAACGGGAAGCTGGACGTCTTGACGTCGTAGCCCTTCTCCTTGGCCTGGGCCTCGGTGTAGCCGAAGGAGGCAATCTGCGGCTGGCAGAACGTCGCGCGCGGGATCATGTCGAAGTTGATCTCCATCGTCTCGGCGCCGGCGATCGTCTCGGCCGCGACGACACCCATCGCCTCCGCCGTATGGGCCAGCATCAGCTTCCCGGTCACGTCGCCGATCGCGTAGATGCCGTCGACGTTGGTCCGCCCCCGCGCGTCTACCGCAATCGCCCCACGCTCGGTGAGCTTCACCCCGACGGCGTCCAGCCCGTAGCCCTCGACCCGCGGGGCGAAGCCGATCGCCTGCAGGACCTTGTCGGCCTCGATGACCTGTTGCTCGCCGCCGGCGGCCGGGCTGACGGTCACCTTCACCGGTCCGTCGCCGGAGTCCTCGATCGACTCGACCTTGGTCGAGAGCAGCACGGTGACCCCGAGCTTCTTGTACTGCTTGAAGAGCTCCTTGGACACGTCCGGGTCCTCGGTGGGGACCATCCGGTCGAGGAACTCGACGATCGTCACGTTGACGCCGAAGTTCTTCATCACGTAGGCGAACTCCACGCCGATCGCTCCGGACCCGGCGATGATCACCGAACCGGGAAGCTGGTCGGTGAGGATCTGCTCCTCGTACGTCACCACCCGGTCGGAAAGGGACGTCCCCGGGACGAGCCGGGTCGTCGCGCCCGTGGCGACGATGAGATGGTCGAAGGTCACGCTCTGGGTCGAGCCGTCAGCGGCGTTGACCTCCACCGAGGTGGCGCTGGTGATCGTGCCCCAGCCGTCCAGCTCGGTGATCTTGTTCTTCTTCATCAGGTAGTGCACGCCCTTGGCACTCGCGTCCGCCACCGCCCGGCTCCGGGCGTGGGTCGGGCCGTAGGCCATCGTGGCGTCGCCCTCGATGCCGAAGGTCTTCTTCTCGTGCGTGATGATGTGGGCGATCTCGGCGTTGCGCAGCAGGGCCTTGCTCGGGATGCAGCCGACGTTGAGGCAGACCCCGCCCCAGTACTTCTCCTCGATGACGGCGACCTTCTTGCCCAGCTGGGCGGCGCGGATCGCCGCCACATACCCTCCGGGACCCGCACCGAGCACGACGACATCGAAATCAGCCATGCGGACAGCCTAGGGGCTGGCCTCCCGGCGCCGGGAGCGCGCCCCGGACTCACGTGGACCGGCGCGTCACGCCGGCCAGATCACGGCTCGACATAGTCGAGCGAGTTTTCCCACCATTACCGGTCGGTCGGGAGTACGGTCACGCGCGGATGGTCGCTACTGGCGCGACCCACTCTCCGCGGAGGTCACCATGTCCCACGACGCCGATACCGGCGGACGACACCAGCATCCGGCGCCACCGGCCAACAAGGGCCTCATGGTGGTTGCCGGACTGTTCGTGCTCCTGCCGATCATCGCCTTGATGCTGGTGGGCACCTACGCCCGCAAGGACCCGGTGGTCCTGGGGTTCCCGTTCTTCATCTGGTACCAGTTCCTCTGGGTCTTCCCCTGCTCAGCGATGGTGTATGCGGCGTACCGCATCGTCCTGGTCGCGCGCCCCCACCGGCGGATGAACGAGGATGGCTCCGCCTTCATCGACGAGAAGGACGCCCGATGAACGGCGTGCTGAACGGCGTCGCGCTCGCCGTCCTCATCGTCCTCTTCGCGATGGTCGCCGTGATGGGCTTCTGGGCCTCGCGCTGGCGTCGGCCGACAAGCATGGAGAGCCTCGACGAGTGGGGCCTCGGTGGCCGCAGCTTCGGCACCTGGGTGACCTGGTTCCTCCTCGGCGGCGACCTCTACACGGCATACACCTTCATCGCCGTCCCGGCGGCGATGTTCGGTGCGGGTTCCGTCAGCGGGTTCTTCGCCGTGCCCTACACGATCGTGCTCTACCCGTTCATCTTCATCTTCATGTCTCGGCTGTGGTCGGTCAGCCACCGGCACGGCTACGTCACCCCGGCCGACTT
>JBAVXU010000173.1:0-3819 GCA_049698415.1 Mycobacteriales bacterium | reverse complement strand
TTCGCCATCACGTTCTCCTTGTCCGGACGGTCCATTGTGGCCGTGTTCACTGCGGGGACGCAGCCGCGCTCGCGTTCTCGACATCCAACCGCGACGACTCCTGCGAACGCTCGGCGCGCTGACGTTCCTCCCGCTGGCGGAGCAGCTCCTCGACCGCGCTCGGCAGCGTGGACTCGAAGTCGATCAGCTTCGCCCAGTTCGGTGCCACCACGATCCGGACCATGCCGTCGTGGTAGAGCGAACGTATTTCCGCCTCCCACGCGACCCGTTGTTCCGGCGTCATCTCGTAGCTGCTGGTCGCCTGGACGAACTCGTCCGGGATGCCGTCGACGTAATCCAGCTCGGCCCGTCCCCGGATGAGCAGGATCTTGGGCGGGTGCACCTCGGTGTCGATCGTCAGGGCCACCATCGGGTTCTCGGTCAGGGCCAGCAGCTTCGGAGCGTTCTTCGGCGTGCACATGACGATCGTCGAGCCGTTCCAGGTGAAGATGATCGGGACATTGCGGGGTGTGCCGTCCTTGGCGACGTAAGCCAATCGGGTCACGTCGCGAGCCAACAGTTCCTGACTGAGCGGTCGGTTCAGAACCTCGGTGATCTCGTTCGGTTGCACGGGTGTTCCTCCGGTGACGGGCCGTCAGCCGAGCTGTTCGGCCAGCGCGACGATGATCCCTTCGGGACCGCGGACGTAGCAGAGCCGGTAGCTGTCTTCGTACTGCGCCACCTCTCCCACGAGTTTCACGCCGTTGGCTTGCAGGCGGGCGACAAGGGCGTCGATGTCGTCGACGGTGAACATGACGCTGCGTAGGCCCAGCGTGTTACCGAGTGCGTTCTCCGGCTCAGCCCTGACCGCCGCGGGTGCATGGAACTTCGTCAGCTCGAGCCGGCCCTGGCCGTCCGGGGTCCGCACCATCGCGATGTCGACCCGGACGCCGTCGAGCCCGTTGAGGCGGTCCACCGAAGGTCCCTCGATCGGTGCCCGCCCCTCCAGTTCCATACCGAGTTCGACAAAGAACGCGATGGCGGCCTCAAGGTCGTCAACGACGACGCTGACGTGGTCCATCCGCTGAATCGGCATGCTGGTGCTCCTTCTTCGTCGCGCGGCCTGTCGTGGCCACTGATGCCCCGGGGACGGAGCCAGCGCCACATTCTCGACACCCGGCAGGTGTCAGAGCATCACCATTTCGGCGGTGGTGCCGCTCCCCTGCCGATACTCCAGGTGGTCTGGCCGAGTTTGGCCTTGACCGGCGGGACCGGCTCACGACGCCGGTACCCCTCTGCCAGGATCTGGCTCGGGTCGGAGCCCTCGGTGGTGGCCAGGCACGGCGCGACGAACTCGCACGCCTGGCAATGCGCGGCCGGCGTCGGAAAGACGGCGGATCCGGCGTCGAGCATCAGCAGCGCCTCGGTGCCGATCTGACGGCTCATCGCCTCTATCTCGTCGCGGCTGCGGCGGATCCAGGTACGCCTGATCGGCCCAGCGCTCTCTTGCACGACTCGAGGCTTCGGCTCCGAGGCGTGGCTTTGGGCGTACAGGCGGCGATGTTGCGGGATGTTGCGACCGCCGCCACTCGCGTCGTTGCCGGCGACGCGCGGAAGGTCTGCCGAGTCCAGCTCGACCTGGTCGGGCGGCTCCGGTTCGTCGGCGTCGGCGGTGCCGCGGATCTCGTTGTGGATGGTGCCGGCGATCTCCATCCCGAGGTAGATCTGCTCCCAACCCCAACACCCGGCGACGGCCTGCTCGTCGAGCAGCATGGTGTTGACGTCCTGCCAGTCATCAACAACCAGGTGCCGCACCACCCAGTACTCGTCGTCGGCGTCGACGGCGAGCAGGTCGATCCGCTCGGTGTAGATCACCCGGCGGCCGTCCGGCGTGAGCAGGCCGGATTCCAGGTCGAGCGGATTCATGATCAGGCCTTCGACGTCATGGTCGATCTTGATCGGGGCGAAGTTGTCCAGGGTCGGTGCCCAGCCGAGGTAGCGCTCGAGCAGTGGCGTCCCCTGCTCGACCAGTGCTGCGCGGTCCTGGTCGGAGCCCCGCTGCTCTCCCACGGCACGCTGGAACGCCTTGCGTACCAACGGAATGACGATCTGTCGCTGCCAGTCCCAGGTGCCTGGGTAGTAGTAGGCCGCCAGCGCGTCCTTGATCGCGCTCTGCAGGCTCGCCCCCGGCGGGGCCAAGGCTTCGAGATCCTGGCGGTTGGGCGAGGCGTAGTCCCACTGGCGCCGACAGCGCTTGAACCGGCTTCGCTCGTCCGGGCTGATCCGGTAGTCCACAATGCACCACCCGTCCCCTGATAATCCGAAGTTACCCCGTGGCGACGACACCGGAAAGGCGCTCGCCGGGCATCATGGCAACCTGCAGGAGGCGGACGGCTCGCACGGCACCCGCGGTGGAGGCACATGAGGATCCTGATCTGGCACGGCTATCTGCTCGACGGCACCGGATCCAACATCTACACCCGCTCCCTGGCGCGAGTGTGGAGTGAGGCCGGACACGAGGTGGTGGTCCTGTCACAGGAACCGCGCCCGGAGCGCTTCGACCTCGGCGGGGCACGCACCGTACGTCCCGACATCGGGCCGCTACTGCCCGTCTTCGTGCTCGACAGATATGCCGGGCTCGAGCCGCGCCTGCTGACGCAGATGAGCACCGCCGAACGCGACCGGTTCGTGTCCGCCAACGTCGAGGCGGTACGAGCTGAGGGCGAGGCGGACCTGCTCTTCGCCAACCATGTGCTGCTCGGTGCGGCGGTGGGAGCGGCGAGCAGCCTGCCGTACGCCGTCAAGGCGCACGGCTCGGAGTTGGAGTTCGCCATGCGTGGCAACGCCGAACTCTGCGACTGGGCGCGCGAGGCGATGTCGACCGCCCGATTGGTCATCGCCGGCTCTGAGCACATCCGGGACGTGCTCGACGACGTGCCCGGGCGTGGGGACTACTCCGAGCGGGTGCGGGTGATCCCGCCCGGTGTCGACATCAGCGAGATGAGCCCCGGCGACCGCGGCTCGGCCCTGGCCGGGCTCGTCGCGGAGAGTCGCAGGGACGAGCCGAGCGACGCGGACGAGGAACACGACGGGCGCAGTCCCGATCCGGGAAATGCCCAACGCGTGTCTGCGTTTCTCGACGGCGATCGGCCCACGGTGGTCTACGTCGGCAAGCTCAGTGAGGAGAAAGGCGTATCTCTCCTTCTGGAGGCCGTACGACGGCTCGACGCCCGCGCGGTCATCGTCGGCTTCGGCCCAGCGCGCCAGGAGTTGGAGGCATCGGCGTCGGAGCATGTTCTCTTCACCGGCCCGCTCGAGCACCGCCACCTGCGGCACCTGTGGCGTTTCGCCGATGTCAGTGTTGTTCCCTCGGTGTTCCCCGAGGCGTTCGGCATGGTCGCCGCTGAGGCCGCGGCTTGCGGCTGCCTCCCCCTGGTGGCCCGGCATTCCGGCCTGGCCGAGATCGCCGCCGGGCTGGAGGAGGAGTACCCCGTGCCACAGCGCCACCTCGCAGCGTTCCGTACTGGCGACGTGGACGACCTCACGGACAAGCTGGGCCAGCTCCTTGCTTTGTCACCCCCCGACCGGACATCACTGTCGGCGGCGGCGCGGCAGGCGGCCGTCAAGCACTGGAGCTGGGAACACGTCGCCGCCCGGATCCTCGAGGAGTTCGCAGCGGCAGGCGGCTGACCTCGCCTCAGGCCTGCAGCTCGGCGAGGACCAGCGGCGCTTCGTCGAGCAACTCCCTGGCCAGGAAGCCCAGCCGGCCGATTCTGGCGGCCAGTCTCTCACCGGCGGTCGAGTGAATGAAGGCTCCCCAGCAGGTTGCCTGCGCCGAGC
>JBAVXU010000172.1:0-10592 GCA_049698415.1 Mycobacteriales bacterium | reverse complement strand
ACCCCCGCCAGGTGCGCGACGCCTGCTGCCACCAGACCGAGGCCGGTCGGCAGCGAAGTCCATTGCCGGCTCAGGCCAACGGTGTTCAGGGTGCCGACCCAGCCGTATCCCACCCCGCTCACCGCGGTCAGCGCGGCGAAGGATGCACCGGCGACCGCCGTCGTCGCAGCGATGGCGCGCACCAATGGCCGGGACCGGCCCGCGAGGTGCGCTGCCCAGAGCAGAGCGATGAACGGCAGCGCCACCACTGCGGTGGCCTTGACACCGACGGCCAGCGCACAGAGGGCGGCGCCGGCGACCGGTCGGCGGGTGCTTGCCAACGCGAGAGCAGCCACCATCAGGCCGACCATCAGGGCGTCGGCGTGCGCGCCGCCCACGAAGTGCGCCAGCATGAGCGGGTTGAGCAGCCCCAACCACAAGGCGCGCCGCTCGTCGACACCGCTCGCTCGCGCCAGGTGGGGAAGCCCCCAGGCGAGCAGCGCGGTGCCGGCGATCGCGAGCAGTCGCATGCCGAACACCGCGACGCTCAGCGATCCACCCGAGCCGGCCACGATCAGGTGCGCCAGCACCAGGAACAGCGGGCCGTACGCGAAGGGCACCGTCAACCACGACGCGGATGTCGAGGCCACCCACGACGAGTCCAGTGCGGCGGCACCGACGTGGTACGGATCGAGGCCGGCCTGCAGCATCTGCCCGACGACGGCGTAGCCGTAGACGTCGCGGCTGAGGATGGGCGGGGCGACCAGCAGGGGGAGCGACCACACGGCCGCGGTGACGAGCAGGCCGCGGTTCCCAGCGGCGTCCAGGCGGCGGCCGAGCAGCAACCAGGCGCCGACGAGGATCGCCATCCCGACCACGGCCGCGGCGATGCAGAGCACCCGGCCAGTGCCCTGGCGCAGGGCCGACAGGATGGCCTCGTCGCGGAGCGGATCGGGACGCGGGAACACTCCGGATCCCGCGGCGCCCACCGCGAGCAGGCAGGACCCGGCTAGCCCGACGATCCGCAGGCGGCTCGGGCTGTCCAGGATCGGCACGCGCTCATGCTTTCACGGACCCGGTGATCCGCTCGGCGGCCAGTCGGCCGGACAGCAGCACCATCGGTACGCCGACACCGGGCTGGGTGCCCGAGCCGACGAAGACGACGTTGTCCAATCCCGGGGCGAGGTTGGCCGGCCGGAACGGACCGGTCTGGCCGAAGGTGTGTGCAGCGGCGAACGGCGTACCCATGGCCAGTCCGGACGCCGCCCAGTCGGCGGGCGTGACCATGTGCTCGACCTCGATCGCGTCTCCGAAGCCGACGTAGCCGCGCGACTCCAGGACGGCGACCATCTCGTCGCGGTACCTCGGCCCGATCACCGACCAGTCGATGCCGGAACCCAGGTGCGGGGTGGGCGCCAGCACGTAGTAGTTGTGCCGACCGGCCGGTGCCAGTGCCGGATCGGTCCGGGTCGGATTGGTGACCAGGATCGTCGCATCGCTCATCAATACCCGCTGGTCGATCAACTCCCGGAACACCTGTCGCCAGGCCCGGCCGAAGTGGATGTTGTGGTGGGCGATCTGGGAGTACGAAGCCGACGAGCCGACGTGCAGCACGAAGCACGACGGCGAGTACGTCAGCCGGTCGACCCGGCGCGGCTGGGCCGAGGGCGGCAACAGGTCGCGGTACGCGACCGGGAGGTCGGGGTTGAGAACCACGACGTCGGCCGGGATCACCTCGCCGTCCGTGGTCTCGACCGCCCTGGCGCGTCCGTTGTGGACACTCACCCTGGACACCTCGGTGCCGTACCGGAACGAGACGCCGTGCTTGGCGGCAGCGCCGGCCAGCGCTCGGGGCACGGCGTGCATCCCTCCGCGCGGGAAGAACACCCCGGCCACCGAGTCCAGGTAGGCGATGACGGCGTATATCGCCAGCGCGTCGTACGGCGAGAGCCCGGCGTACATCGCCTGGAACGAGAACACCCGTTGCAGCCGTGGATCGGTGAGGTAGGACGCGACCTTGGGGGCCAGCCGCCGGAACCCGCCGGCTGCGAGGAGCCGCACCAGTCCGGTGTTGACCAGGTCCAGTGGCGAGTCGAGGTTGCGGTCGATGAAGTCGCGCATCTGCAGCCGGTACAGCTCGGAGACGAAATCGACGAAGCGCAGATAGCCCGGCACCGCCTGCGGTCCGCAGACGCGTTCGATCTCGGCCGACATCTCGCCGGGATCGGCGAGCACGTCGAGCCGCGAGCCGTCGGGGTAGTACGCCCGGTAGATCGGCATGACCGGCACCAGGTCGAGCCAGTCGTCGAGGGATTCGCCGACACAGGCCAGCGCGTCCGCGATCAGGCCGGGCATGGTGAGCACGGTCGGCCCGGTGTCGAACGTGAAGCCACCCAGCTCGAGTCGCCCGGCCCGGCCACCGGGAACCGCCTCGCGCTCGACGACGGTCACCTCGCGGCCGGCGCCGGCCAGCCGCAGCGCCGCCGACAGCCCACCGAGTCCGGCACCGACGATGACCACCCGGTCGGTGCGGCCGCTCACCGTGCGCAGGCGGCCGCCCGGCAACTGCACTAGAGCCGGCGCGCGGTCGCCGCCGCGGCCAGTTCGCCGAGGACGTCGCGCGCCGTGGCGTCGATGTCGGCCCGGGCCAACGCGCTGAGTGCCCGCTCCGTGCGCTCGGAGATGAGGCGTTCGCTCTGTGCCACCGCGCCGGTGCCCTCGATGACGTCGCGCAACTCGTCGACGCCTTCCGGTGTCAGGTCGGGATCGCCGAGGTGCCGCTCGAGGACAGCGGCCTGCCGCGGCGTGGCCTGATCGACGGTGAGCGTCATCAGCACCGTGCGCTTGCCCTCGCGCAGATCGTCACCGGCCGGCTTGCCGGTCTGCTTGGGGTCACCGAACACGCCGAGCAGGTCGTCGCGTAGCTGGAACGCCTCGCCCAGCGGCAGCCCGTACGACGTGTACGCGTCCACCACCGATTGGGGAGCGCCGGCCAGAGCCGCCCCGAGGTGCAGCGGACGCTCCACGGTGTACTTCGCGCTTTTGTACCTCGCCACCAGCAGCGCGCTCTCCGCGTCGGACCCGCCACGGGCCTGCTCGAGCAGGTCGAGATACTGCCCGGCCATGAGCTCGGTGCGCATCCAGTCGTAGACCGGCTGGCCACGAACCAAAGCCGCGGCGTCCAGCCCGGAGGTGTTGTACATCTCGTCGGCCCAGATCAGGCAGAAGTCGCCGAGCAGGATGGCCGCCGACTCGCCGAAGCCCTCCGGGTCGCCCTGCCAGCATTCGGCACGGTGCAACGCGGCGAATCTGCGATGCATGGCAGGCGCGCCGCGCCGGGTGTCCGATGCGTCCATCACGTCGTCGTGGATCAGCGCGCAGGCCTGCAGCAATTCCAGGCACCCGACGGCGGCGACCACTTCGTCGCTGTCGGCACCACCGGCGCCCCGCCAGCCCCAATAGGCGAATGCCGGCCGCAGCCGCTTGCCACCGGAGAGCAGGAATTCGGACAGGGCATCGGCCATCGGCTCAAGGTCCGGGCTGATCGCGGCCAGCCCGGGCCGTTGCCGGGAAAGCAGTGCATCCAGCGCCTTGGTGACCCGTTGCCGGAGGTCGGCTCGGTCGACGGGGCTGGCCACTGCCACGAGAGCTCCTATCCCAGACCTGTCGCCCGATTATCTGCTACCGCCGCCCGCTAGGGTTTGGGATATGGCTTTCGGCGGAGCATCCACCCTGCCCAGGACGGTGTCGATCGCCGAACTGCTGGCTTCGGGCGGCCACTCGATGTCCTTCGAGTTCTTCCCGCCCAAGACCGACCAGGGCGAGCGCCAACTCTGGCAGACGCTGCGCGAGCTCGAGAGCTTGCAGCCCACGTTCGTCTCGGTGACCTACGGCGCCGGCGGCGGCACAAGGGACCGTACCGTCGGGATCACCGAGCGTATCGCCACGGACACGACGCTGACCCCGGTCGCCCACCTCACCGCGGTCAACCACTCGGTCGATGAGCTCCGGCGGATCATCGGGCTCTACGCATCGGTCGGCGTGCGCAACGTCCTCGCCCTGCGCGGCGACCCCCCGGGCGATCCGCAGGCGGACTGGGTGCGCCACCCTGAGGGTTTGGAGTACGCCGAGGACCTGGTCCGGTTGATCCGCAGCTCGGGCGATTTCTGTGTCGGGGTGGCCGCGTTCCCCGAGAAGCACCCGCGCTCGCCCGACCACGACAGCGACGTGCACTACTTCGTGCAGAAGTGCCGGGCCGGGGCGGAGTACGCCATCACCCAGATGTTCTTCAACGCCGAGGACTACCTCCGACTGCGCGACCGGGTGGCCGCCACCGGGTGTGACATCCCGATCCTGCCCGGCATCATGCCGGTCACCAACGTCAAGCAGATCGAGAAGTTCGCGGTGCTGTCCGGGGCCGCGTTCCCCGCGGACCTCGCCGAGCGGCTGCATGCGGTCGAGGACGATCCTGAGGCGGTGCGGGCCATCGGCGTCGATGTCGCGACCGACCTGTGCCGCACATTGCTGACCGAGGGCGCGCCCGGGTTGCACTTCATCACCCTCAACCGCTCCACGGCCACCCGCGAGATCTGGGCGCGGTTGGCGGCTTCGAGCGACGACTGAGCGCGTGAAGCGCGGCTGCGACATTCCTGACCTGCACGGCTACTTCCAGCGCTGGTCCGAACTCCATCTGGGCTACGACCCGCGGCGGGCGTTCTGGCCGCGGCATTGGCTGACCCTCACCTACTACTGCGCCCGGCCACTTGCCCGGCGCGGCGTTTCGCCCAACCTCGTCACGCTTGCCGGCGGACTCGTCAGCGCTCTGGTGCCCCTGCTCGCGTGGCTGCGGGGCGGCTGGTTGGCCCTGGCGGTGGTGGTGATCGTGCTCTCGGGCCTGATGGACAACCTCGACGGTGCGGTCGCCGCGTTGGCCGGCCGGTCGACGCCGGGCGGCTACGTGCTGGACTCGATGGTCGACCGGGTCTCCGACGCGAGCTATCTACTGGCCCTGTGGCTGCTGGGCGCACCCGGCTGGCTGTGCATCGGTGGGGGTGCGGTCACGATGCTGCAGGAGTACCTCCGTGCCCGGGCCGGCAACGCGGGCATGGGCGAGTTGGGAGCGGTCACCGTGGCCGAGCGGCCCACCAGGGTCATCGTCACGGCGTTCGCCGTCTGCGGCGCGTTTGCCGTGCCGGCGCACATCGCGGCCGCCGCCACTCTGGGTGCCGGGGCCTGGCTGGGGCTCAGCCTGATCGGCTTCGGCCAACTCGGCTGGGCGGTGCGCCGCAGCCTCATGCCGGGCCGATGAGCCCCGCGACGATCTGCGCAGAGAGCATCACCAGTGGCAGGCCGCCGCCAGGATGGGCCGACCCGCCGACCAGGAACAGACCGGGCACGGGGGAGCGGTTGGCCGGTCGCAGGAACGCTGCCCGCGCGCCGTTCGACGACGTTCCGTAGATCGCGCCGCCGACGGCCCGGGTATCGCGCTCGAGGTCGGCCGGCGTGCGTACGTGCATGAACAGCAGCCGGTCGCGGACATCCAGGCCACGTCGGGCGAGCAGGCCGAGCAGGTGCTGCGCGTACGCCTCGGCCCGACCCGGCGTCGTCCAGTCGATCGCTCCTGCGCCCGAGCCCTGCCTCGGGGCGTTGACGAGGACGAACCAGCGCTCGTAGCCGGCCGGGCAGGATTCCGCGTCGCCGTCGACGCTGAGATAGAGCGTGGGGTCGTCGGGCGGCCGCGCCGGGTTGCCGAAGACGGCGTCGAACTCCGCGTCGTAGTCCGCCGGGAAGAGCACCGTGTGCTGCGCCAGTCCCGGAGTGCGCCCGCGCACCCCGAGCAGCAGGACTAAGCCCGACAGCGAGGGGGTGGATCGGCGCAGCCGGCGCGCCTCGCGGGCGACGGGAACGAGATCGGCGTAGAGGTGGGTGGCGTCGGCGTTGGCGACCACGATGTCGGCCGTCAGCCGCTCGCCGCCGGCCAGGGTCACGCCGGTCACGGGCGCACCGGGCCTCGCGCCCGCCCGGTCGATCCCGGTCACCTCGGCCTGCGTGCGCAGGTCGGCGCCGAGGTCGCGGCAGCGCTGCGCCAGTGCATCGACGATGCGACCCAGTCCGCCTCTCACCTGCCAGCCACCGAAGGCGAGTTCGGCATAGGGCACGGCAGCAAGAGCGGCCGGGGCACGGCGGGGATCGGAGCCGGTGTAGGTCGCGTAGCGCTCCAAGAGCATCCGCAGCCGCAGATCACGAAGGTAGCGAAGGCCCAGCCGGCGCAGGGTGCTCCACGGCGCGATGGTCGCCAGGTCTCGTACGTGCACCAGTTGGCCGGCCAGGGAGCCGGCCGAGACGGGGGCGTGCAGGAACGGCCCGGACGTCGCGGCCCAGATCCGCCCGGCGCGCTGCCAGAGGTCGTCCCAGTCCTGCGCAGCCGTGCCACCGAGCGCTTCGCCCAGCCGGCGGCAGAGCACCTCGTGGTCGCCGCAGGTGTCGACGGTGGCGCCGTCGGCGAAGCGAACCTGTGCGATGGGGTCCAGACCGACCAGATCGAGCACCGTCTCCAACGGCGCTCCGGTGTCGTGGAACAGATCCTCGAGGACGTGCGGCATCGTCAACAGCGACGGGCCGGTGTCGAAACGGAAGGATCCGTACGACGTCTCGACGACGTGCCGGCCGACCTTGCCGCCGAGCACAGGTGCTTGCTCGCAGACGGTGACCTGATGCCCGCCCGCAGCCAGCCGGGCAGCTGCGGCCAGACCGCCGAGCCCGCCGCCGACCACCACGACTCGGCTCATGGCAGCGATCGGCCCTTCCAGCCGAGCGTGCCGCGGCGGTGGCCGCTGATGGAGCGAGCGGTCAACCAGCCGACCAGCAGCACCGAGGCCGGTTGTGCGGCCGAGTCCGGCCACACCCGGCCGCCCGTACGGTTGGCGGCGATCGCCCGCCCGGCGACGCCGGCGAGATAACCGACCAGGCCGGCCCGCGACCCGCGCAGCGCCGCCAGGGGTGGCACGACATAGAGCGCGGCCAGCATCGCGACGGCGGCGCAGGCGCCGGCCGGTGAGCCGAACGCGGTCCACAGGGACTTCTGGTAGCCCGCCGACAGCGCTTCCCAGCCGTCGTACATCGTGCAGGTGGCGAGTGCCGTCCCGTCGACGACGCCGCCGAGGCCCCCCGTTCGCTTCACCGCACGCAGCAGCGCGATGTCCTCGACGACCTCGGCGCGCACCGTGGCGTGGCCACCGGCTCGCAGGTAGGCGCTCCGGTCGACGACCAGGAACTGCCCGTTCGCCGCGGACAGTGCCGGCCGGGGGGAGCGCTCGGCGAGGCGCAGCGGCAGGAAGGTGAGCCACGACCACTGCAAGAGCGGTTGCACGAGCCGGGCGGCTGCACCGGTGGCGACCTGGCGAGGGTACGGGCAGACCAGGTCCAGTCCTGTCCGAAGTAGACAGTCAGCGGCCGAGGCGATGGCGTGCGCGGCGAGGACCACGTCGGCGTCGACGAAGACGAGCAGGTCGGTCTCGGGGCGGACCGCGTCGGCCAACTGCTGGCAGGCGAACGGCTTGCCCAGCCAGCCCGGGGGCAACGGCGCGCCGGTACGGACCTCGACGCGCTCGTCGTCGGCGGCGATCCGCCGGGCGATGTCGGCCGACCCGTCCGACGAGCCGTCGTCGAGCACGAGGATCTGCAGGCGGTCCACGCCCTGCTGCGCTTGCAGCGCCCGCAGGCATGCGGTCAGCCGCGCGGCTTCGTTCCGTACCGGCAGCAGGACCGACACCCGAAGGCCGGTAGGGGAGGGATCCTCCGGTGGCCGGCGGAGCAGCATCGCGTTGAGGGCGGTGTGCGCCGTCGCCAGCAATGCACCGGCGGCGCACCACCGCAGCGGCCTCACGATGACTGCCTCACGATGGCTGCCTCACCATGAGCGGGCGCGACAGGGAGAGCGCGAGCGGTATCGCGACCAGTCCCATCGCCACCCCGCCCCACAGGGCAGAGCCGGCCAGCCCGAAGAACGCGGCGTGTGCGAGCAGCGAGGAGAAGTACGTCCAGAGGTAGAGCGCCATCGGCACGCCGTCGCCGCCGGAACCAGCCGAGCGGGGTGGCCGGACCGGCAGCAGTGCCATCACCGTGCACATCAGCAGGCACATCAGCAGGCACATCAGCACCGCCACGCCCAGCCAGCCGAGATAGTTGCCGACCGGCACGTGCGGAACGCCGGGCAACGCGGGGGAGGGGTCCACCCAGCGCCAGTGGCCGGCGTCGACCATTTGCGGGTCGAGGAACAGGTCCCACGACGCCAGGGCGTAGCCGGCCAGCAGCCCACGCCGGATGAGTCCCCGGGTCAGCCGGGCGGCCACGACGAGCGCGGGGTAGGCCATCATCGTCCAGGCCAGCGGGATCACCATCGGCACACCGAACACCTCGGGACCGAGCGAGCCGGCGTAGACGTAGCTGCCGAACGGCCATCCGGTGGCCACCCCGATCGCCTCGGCGAGAAGCCCACCGCCCGCGCTGACGGCGACCAGGATCGCTGTCCAGGCCGGGCCGCGGGTGGCCAGCGCGTGGGTGACCGAGGCGAGGAAGAACACCACCACCGTGGCGACGGTCAGCGCGCTTCGGGCGGTGCCGCCGACCAGCGGGTAGGCGATCTGGGCGAGCACGGTGGCCGCCGCCAGCACGACCGCCAGCCGTCGGGCCGGTTCACCCACCGGGCTCCGCCGGCGCCTCGATCGGCAGAGCGCGACCGAGCACCGCGAACTCCCGGTCGTCACCGGCGAACCGATGCCGCCGCTGGACGTCGACGAACCCGAGACGGCGATAGAGCCGCCAGGCGCGAGATTCCCCTTCCGGCGTCGACAGCACGACTGTCTCGTGTGGACAGTTCTCGAGCAGCCGGAGGAGGAGGGCGGCTCCGATGCCGTGCCCCTGCTCATCGGGACGCACGTGCAACTCGCACAACTCGAACGAGTCGTGCAGCCATCGATCGGCCAGCGTCGAGTCGAGATCACGGCGTACCTCGTCGTGCCACCACTGGCCCGGCGCTCCGCGGTAGCCGTAGGCGAACCCGACGATCTCGCCGGCATCGTCGTAGGCGCCCATCGCCCGGAAGCCGGTGCGCGAGGTGTGTACCAGTATGTAGCCCTTGCGCTGGCGACCGGTCTCGGCGGGGTAGGACATCGCAGCGCAGTAGATCTCCACGGCGGCATCGATGTTGCGGCGCAGGTCGTCGGAGGACCAGGGGCGCACCGTCACGCGAGCGGGTCCGTCCCGAACACCGACCCCGTGCTGGCCAGCACGCCGAATCGCGCGAACAACTCCTCGCCGTACCACCGCTTCTCGGCGGTCTGCCTGATCGCTGCCGCGTGAGCCGGCCGGTCGTAGGCGAAGTCGCGCAGCGCGGCTGCGTCGTCCCACACGCTGAATGTTCCTTGGACGCCGATCGGTGCCTCGCCGATGCCGATGGCTGTACGCAGACCCGGCCGGCCGCGCAGGTCGGCCGACACCGGTGGCACTGCCCGCCAGAACGTCATGGCGCGGGAGGGTACGAGGCGGGCTCTGGTCAGGGCCGCCACCGGCCCGGCCCAGCGGGCGGTGGTGGGCGACCCGAACGGTTCGCGTCGTGACCACTGCCCGCGCGAGGACAGTGGCACCAGATCGCAGCGCCAGCGCTCGACGGCGATGCGCCGCCAGTGCCGGGCGACCGCCGAACGCTCGAATCCATCGGCTGCCGTGGGACCGGTCCAGGTGCTGAGCAGTGCCCAGCGGGTCAGATCGCTGTCGCGAACGGTGAAGGTACGCCCGTCGCCGGTGCCCAGGAGCTTGGCGAAGCGCAGCCCGGCCGCGCGGCGCAGCGCTCGCCGGTCGGCGGCCATCCGCAGCAGCGCATGCGGAATCCTGCGCCCCGGGACATGCCACACGTGCATGGTCACCAGGGCAGGGACGGGCTCGTTCATCGCCCGTCGAGCCTACGGCCTCAGGCCACCTCGGCCGGCGTCCCGGCAGTGAGCCGCAGCAGCTCCTCGTACGTCGTGTTGAACACGGTGTTGGGAGTGCCGGCCGCCGCCCACACCACGGGGAACGCCGCCAGTGCGAAGTCGACCACGGTACGCAGCCGGTGCGGATGGCCGACCGGCGCGACGCCGCCGATCGGCTGGCCGGTCGCGTCGCGCACGTAGCCGGGATCGGCACGGTCGAGTGAGGGCATGTCTAGCAGTGCTGCGAGCTTGACCGTGTCGACCCGGTGCGCGCCGCTCGCCATCACCAGGACCGGTTGGGTGCCGCGGAAGATCAGGCTGTTGGCGATCGCGCCCACCTCGACACCCAGCGACTCGGCGGCGATGGCTGCCGTGGTTGCGGCGACGGGCAGTTCGCGTACGGATCCGGACGCTCCGAGCGCCGCCAGCACCGCACTCACTCGGACGACGTTGGGATGCATGGCGACAAGTGGAGCACGGCGGCGCCGGATTTGGGGATTGACGGTCTGGCCCGAGGCGTTGTTTACTGGACTCGTTCGAACATATGTTCGATCATGTGTCCGGACGATGCGCTGGCCAGCCAGGCCGGTGCTGGCGCTCCTCCTGCGCCGCGGCGTGGACTCGACCCCTGCGCCGCGGCGAGGA
>JBAVXU010000171.1:0-2162 GCA_049698415.1 Mycobacteriales bacterium | reverse complement strand
GCTCGACACGATAGGTGGAGTCGGAACTGTTGACGTCGAGGCCGAGCACGGCGATGCCGAACTGGCGGGCGTCGTCGAGGATCAGCCGCTTGGGGTACATCCCGGGATCGTGGGTGAGCACCCCGGCGAGGAACGCGGCCGGATGGTGCGCCTTGAGCCACGCCGACTGGTAGGTCGGCAGGGCGAACGCGGCGGCGTGTGCCTTGCAGAAACCGAATGACCCGAAGGCCCGCAGCACCTCCCATGCCCGCGACACGGTGGGCAGGTCGTAGCCCCGGCCCAGCGCGAGGGGATGGAACCAGACGCGTACCTCCTCCATTCCGACCGGGTCGCCGAGCGCACGGCGGACCTCGTCGGCCTCAGCCAGCGAGCAGCCCGTCATCACCGCCACGATCTCGAGCACCTGCTCGTGGAAGACGACGACGCCACAGGTCTGCTCGAGGGCCGGACGCAGGTCGTCGTGGAGGTAGTTGGCCGGCTTCCACCCCTGCCGCGCCTCGAGGAACGGAGTCACCATGTCGCTCTTGACCGGCCCGGGACGGAACAGCGAGATGTCGGTGATGATGTCTTCGAACGTCTCCGGCGAGAACTTGCCGATCAACTCCCGCTGCCCGGGTGACTCGATCTGGAAGCAGCCGAGAGTGCGGGTGGACTGGATGAGGGCGAACGTCGCGGGATCGTCCCGCGGCACCGCGTCGATGTCGACCTCGGTGCCGTCGGTGCGCGCCACCTCGTCGATCGCATGCGCCATCGCCGACTGCATCCGGATGCCGAGCAGGTCCAGCTTGAGCAGACCGAGTTCTTCGACGTCGTCCTTGTCGAACTGGCTCATCGGAAAGCCCAGATAGCTTGCCTCGACCGGGGTGCGGTCGAGCAGGGTCAGGTCGGACAGCAGCACCCCACACGGGTGCAGGGCGATGTGCCGGGGCAGCCCGTCGAGGCGCTCGGCGAGGGTGAACAGCAGTGTGAGCCGGGACTCCCCCAGCCCACTTGCCCGCAGCTCAGGCAGATCGTGCAGGGCTTGTCGCAACTGGCTGGCCCGGATGTGCGGGAACGCCTTGGCGATCGTGTCGATCTCACCCGGCGGCAACCCGAGCGCCGCACCCACGTCACGGATCGCGTGCCTGGCGCGGTAGGTGTCCATCATCGACACACAGGCGCACCGCTGGGCGGTGAACCGCTCGAGCACGGCTTCGTAGACCTCGGTCCGACGTGCCGACTCCACATCGATATCGATGTCCGGCAGCGCCTGGCGCAACGGCGAGAGGAAACGCTCCATGAGCAACCGGTAACGGATCGGGTCGACATCGGAGATCCCGAGGAGGTACGTGACCAGGCTGCCGGCCCCCGATCCGCGGGCCGCGCACCGGATCCCCATCCCGCGGATGAGATCGGCCACGTCGGCGACGGTGAGGAAGTACGGCGGGTAGCCCAGGGACTCGATCATGCCGAGCTCGTGCTCGAGCCGCTCGCGGACCTCGACGGTGGGTGCCATGGCCCGCCGGCCCAGCCCGGCCTCGCAGCGCTCCCGCAGCACCGCGGCGGGCTCTCCCGCGCCTGCGGCCAGCTCGGGGAAATGCACGGCACCGATGCCCAGGTCGGCATGAGGGTCGACAGCACAGCGGTCGGCGATGTGCCGGGTGCCGGCGAGCAGGCGGCGAGCGGAGTCGCGGTCCGGCCCACACAACTCCTCGGCCACCTCGGCCATCTCCTTGCCGGACTTCAGGTAGCCCTCGGCATTGCGGCGGTCGACGGTGCGGGAACTGAGCGGGACCAGTCGCCGGGCGGCGTCGAGCACGTCGGCGGTCGGTGCGTCAGCGCGGTCGGCGTAGCGCACAGCGTTGGTCAGCACCGCCCCGAGCCCGGACTCGGCGGCGAAGCCGAGCATCGCCGCTGCCCGACCGGCATCGCCCTGGCCCCGGTGCGCGACGACCTCGATCAGCACGTTGGGGCTGTCGACCACCTCGCGCCATCGGCCGAGAATCGTCCGGGCGATGTCCGGCCGGCGGTTGGCCAGCGCCCGCCCGGGCTCGGAGTCCGGCCCGAGGAGTATGAAAAGCCCTGCCGCATGCTCGGCGATCAGGTCGAGTGAGGTGACCGGGCGGCTGCGCTCACCGGCGAGATGGGTGGCGCTGATCAGCCGGCACAGCGCCGCCCAGCCC
>JBAVXU010000170.1:0-6436 GCA_049698415.1 Mycobacteriales bacterium | reverse complement strand
GTGGAGACCTGCGGCTGATAGACGAGCTCGAACTGCTTGGCCGCCAAAGCTGCGGTGAGCGCCCACTCCACGTCGGTCCGGCGTACGGACCGTTCGTGCTGCTCCGCGGAGTACAGCGCCAGACCGTCGCGGCCGATCCGCTTGGCTTGATACATCGCCTCGGTCGCCTCGCCGAGCATGTTCTCGGCGGTCTCGTACTCGCGCAGTCCGGAGACCCTGCAGCCCAGCGTCGCGGTCACGGTCAGCCGGCGGCCGGCCACTTCGTACGGGATGGTCAGCAGGTGGCGGATCTGCTGCGCGCGCGCCAGCGCCGCCTCGACGCCGGCCACGTCGCGGCAGAGCAGCGCGAACTCGTCGCCGCCCAAGCGGGCGACAACGTCGCCGTTGGACACGTCGCCGCTCAACCGCCGACCCACCTCGATCAGCAGTGCATCGCCGACCGCGTGTCCGTGGGCGTCGTTGATCTGCTTGAGGCCATCGAGGTCGACATAGAGGACCAGGTGGCGGCGGTCGCCCTCGGAGGCGAGGGCGGTCGCTATCTCCGAGAGCAACGCGTCGCGGTGTGCCAGCCCGGTGAGTCGGTCGTGCATCGACTCGTGCTGGAGGCGTTGCTCGACACCGGTCGGGACCGTGACGTCGACGCAGGTCAGGATCACTCCCCCGGCGGCCCGACCGGCAGCCCTGGAGTGCAGGCGGTAGACCCGGGGAGCGGTGCCGAGCGGTCCGGGTACGGACACCTCGACCTGGCCGGTCCCGCCGTCCATGGCGGTGGCCAGCAGGTCCGCGAGCAGAGCAGGGGAGATTCCTGCGGCGGCAGCGGCATCGACGAGGTCGCGGCCGTCGCGCAGTGCCGCGAAGAGACCTCCGGTGGCCGCGGCCCGCTGCCAGGACCCGTTGCCGGCGGACACGACGCCGTCGGCCGAGATGTGGATGGCGGCCAGACCCAGGTCGTCCACCGCGCGGATCGCGAGGACCGGGTCGTCGGGCAGCTGAATGGATACCGGGTCGGCGGGCTGGTCGTGGCGCTGCGCCATCGCGGGACCACCCCCCTCCCGGCATGCCGTGTTCTCGACCTTGCCGTCCGGCTCGGCCCATCACGCTCCGATTGCCGGTTCCCCACTAAAGGAATGCCGTCAGGGCACTCCGTGTCAAGCATTTCGACATATCAGACGGGCGGCGAACTACGGCCGCCCTTTCGCCCGCCGGCCCAGAGCGCGGGAAATTTCGCGGTCGGCGTCGCGGGCAGACAGTGCCTGACGCTTGTCGTAGGCACGTTTGCCGCGGGCCAGAGCCAGCTCGACCTTGGCCCGGCCGCCGCTGAAATACATCTGCAGCGGTATGAGCGTGACACCGCCTTCTTTGGTCTTGCCGATCAGCCGGGCGATCTCCTTCTTGTGCAGCAGGAGCTTGCGTTGCCGCCGCGGCGCATGGTTGGTCCAGGTGCCCTCGGTGTACTCCGGGATGTGCACCCCGTGCAGCCACACCTCGCCGTCGGTGATGACCGCGTAGCCGTCGACGAGCGAGGCGCGACCGGCGCGCAGTGACTTGACCTCAGTGCCGGTCAGGACCAGACCGGCCTCGAAGGTGTCCTCGATGGCGTAGTCGTGGCGTGCCTTGCGGTTCTGCGCGATGACTTGGCGTCCCTGGTCGCGCTCACTGCGAGCGCTCACACGCGTACGTAGAACCGCAGCGTCACCCAGGCCGTGATAGCGGAGACGACGACAGCGATGCCCAGCAGCAGCGGTGCCACGCTGGGACCGAGGATGTCGGCGTAGCTGATCGTCGGGATGATGCCGCCGCCGAACAACGCTGACAGTTCGCGATCGACGAAGACGGCCTTGCCGGCCAGCAGCAACCCGATGGCCATACAGGCGCCGATTCCCCCAGCGACCATCGCCTCGAGGACGAACGGTAATTGGACATACCAATTCGAGGCGCCGACCAACTTCATGATTTCGATCTCGCGCCTTCGGTTGAACGCCGCCACTTGAATGGTGTTGCCGATGAGGAGCACCGACGCAATTAACACCACGACGGCGATCACCACCGCAATCGTTTGGATTCCGCCGATGATCGAGAAGAGCTTTCCTAAGATCTTGCGTTGGTCGACGACCAGGTCTACGCCCGGCGCACCGGTGTATTTCTGGGCGGCCAGGCTGTACTTCGACGGATCCTTCAGCTTGACCCGGAAGGACTCCGGCAGCGCGTTCGGCCGGGTGTTGTTGACCAGATCCGGCGAGTCCTTGAACAGCTCGCGGAACCGGCGGTAGGCCTGATCCTTGCTCTCGTACGTCAGGCTCTGCACCAGCGGGTCGGACTGGAGCTGCTGCCGCAGGTTGTCCCGCTGCTGCGTGGTGATGTTCTTGTCGAGGAAGATCGAGACCTCGACGCGGAAGTAGAAGTACTCCTTCATGTCGTTGACCTTCTGGAACAACAGCAGGCCTGAGCCCAGCAGTGCCAGCGAGATCGCCGTGGTCAGCACCATCGCCACAGTCATGGTGATGTTGCGCCGCAAACCGGTGGTTACGCCGGACAGAACATAGGAGGCGCGCATGAGGTCCTTCGGGCTCGGGAGTCGGGGGGCGTGCGGTCAGCCGTAGATGCCACGCGCCTGGTCTCGCACGATTCGCCCGTAGTCGAGCTCGACGACGCGGCGACGCATGGAGTTGACGATGGTGGCGTCGTGGGTGGCCATCACGACGGTAGTGCCGGTGCGGTTGATCCGGTCGAGCAGGCGCATGATCTCGATGCTGGTGTCGGGGTCGAGGTTGCCGGTGGGCTCGTCGGCCAGCAGGACCAGCGGGCGGTTGACGAAGGCCCGGGCCAGGGCCACCCGCTGCTGCTCACCGCCGGACAGCTCGTGCGGCATCCGGTTGGCCTTGCCGTCGAGGCCCACGAGGTCGAGGACCTCGGGGACGACCTTCTTGACGATCGACTGCGGCTTGCCGATGACCTCGAGGGCGAAGCCGACGTTCTCGGCGACCGTCTTGTTGGTCAGCAGCCGGAAGTCCTGGAACACGCAGCCGATCGAGCGGCGCAGTTGGGGGACCTTCCACCGCGACATCCTGGCCAGATCGCGCCCCGCGATGCTGATGCGGCCCTTGGTCGGCGGCTCCTCCTTGAGCATCAGCCGGATCAACGTCGACTTGCCGGAGCCGGATGAGCCGATGAAGAAGACGAACTCGCCCTTCTCGACGGACACGCTCACGTCGTCAAGTGCGGGTCGGGTGCTCGCTTTGTATTGCTTGGTCACACGGTCGAGGCGGATCACAGGAATCGAGTCTACCGGCGGGGCTTCGCCGACCCCCACGCCCCGCGCGCGCAGCTAGCCGGCGGCTTCAGCCGTACGCTTCCAGCGGATCTCGGCCTCGATGAACGCGTCGATGTCGCCGTCGAGCACGGCACCGGTGTTGCCGGTCTCGTATCCGGTACGCAGATCTTTGACCATTTGGTACGGATGCAGCACATAACTGCGGATCTGATTTCCCCAGCTGCCGGCGCCGTCGCCGCGCAGCGCGTCCATCTCGGCCTTCTCCTCGCGCCGTCGCCGTTCGAGCAGCTTGGCGGCGAGGACGTTCATGGCGCTGGCCTTGTTCTGGATCTGGCTGCGCTCGTTCTGGCAGGACACGACGATCCCGGTGGGCAGGTGGGTCAGGCGTACGGCGGAGTCGGTGGTGTTGACGCCCTGCCCGCCGGGACCCGACGAGCGGTAGACATCGACCCGCAGCTCGCTCTCGTCGATGTCGACGTGGTCGTCTCGTTCGACGACGGGGACCACGTCGACGCCGGCGAACGAGGTCTGCCGGCGGCTCTGGTTGTCGAAGGGGCTGATGCGTACGAGCCGGTGGGTGCCGTGCTCGCCGGCGAGGGTGCCGTAGGCGTAGGGCGTCTTGACCGCGAAGGTCGCCGACTTGATGCCGGCCTCCTCCGCATAGGACGTGTCGTAGACCTCGGTCGGGAAGCCGTGCCGCTCGGCCCAGCGCAGGAACATCCGCATCAGCATCTCGGCCCAGTCGGCTGCGTCGACGCCGCCGGCCTGGGACTGGATGGTCACCAGCGCCTCGCGGACGTCGTACTCACCGGAGAGCAGGGTGCGCACCTCGAGTTCGTCGATGCCCTTCTTCACCGAGGTCAGCTCGGCCTCGGCTTCGAGCCGGGTGGCCTCGTCCTCCTCGGACTCGGCCAGCTCGAACAGCGTCGAGAGGTCGTCGAGGCGCCGGCGGAGTGCTTCGACGCGATTGATCTCGCCCTGGACGAACGAGAGCCGGCTGGTCAGGCGCTGGGCGTTGTCCTGGTCGTCCCACAGATCGGGCGCGGCCACCTGGTCGCCGAGATCGGCAAGCTCGCGCTTGAGGGCGGGGACGTTGAGCACGGCCTCGATCGAGCTCAGGGTCGAGTCGAGGGCCTTGAGGCGCTCGCGGTAGTCACCTTCGGTCACGTCACGCGAGCCTACGCGAGAGCTCTGGTCAGGATCCCGAGACGGCGTCGAGCCACTTGGTCAGCGCCCGCTCGTAGGTGACGGCGAAGTCCAGCGTCGCCTTGGCGTACGGGTCGTCCTTGGCGGCACGGGCCTGGTCGCGCAACGAGGCCAGTTTCTCCTCGTGCAGCTTGCGCTGTGCGGCGAACAGGCGACGGCGCTGGGCGGCAGTGTGCAACGACCCGAACGACGTACGCAGCAGGACCTGATTGCGCTGGTGATCGCGGCCGGGCTCGATCGACAGCCATCGGCTGAACGCCTTCTTGCCGGCGGCGGTGATCGCGTAGGGCTGTGCGGAGCGGGCGCCGGTCTTGCCCAGCCGCAGGTAGCCGCGATCGGCGAGCACCGGCAACTCGCGGTAGACCTGGCTGCGGGTGACCGACCAGAACGCTCCGAGCCGCGCCTCCGCCGCGGCCACCAACTCGCCCCCGGTCATCGGTCCTTGATGGAGCAGTCCCAACAAGGCAGCAGCGGTGGAGTTGAGCTCGGTCTCGGCCATGGTGCATACGGTGTCACGCATCCCCCGGGGCGGTCTACCCACGTCCACAATGGATTTCGTTGTCTTCGAATCCCAGGTCTGGGCCCAACTCGACATTTCGGACGGTGGCGTCGGGTCAGTTGCGCGAAACCGGCGGCGGCGTGACCTGGCGGCGCGCACCATGGTGGCCGAACGGGGTGTGCGCAGGCGTACGCGAAGGAGGCGGACCCGATGCCCAAGGTGGAGGTCGACGTCGAGACAACCGTGCCACCGGATCAGGTACGCGAGGCGCTACTGGATTTCACCGACCGGCGCCCGCAGATCTGGCCGGGCATCGAGCCCAGCCTCTACGAGGTGTACGAGGTGGGTGAGACCCACGCCGACGTGCAGGAAGGCAGCAAGATGCCGGGGATGAAGATCTGGGCGAAGGAGCGCTACGACTGGTCGTCGCCCGAGCTCATCACGTGGACGGTGCAGGAGAGCAACTTCTGCGCTCCCGGCAGTTACGTGTCGGCTGCTATCACGGACCGCGGCGAGGGCGGGAGCCGCATCCACATCGTCTGGAACCGCACGCCGACGTCCTTCGGTGGCCGAGTTGCCGCCAAGTTGATCGTTGCCAGCAAGGGCAAGCCGGTGGCGGCGTCGTTCCAGAAGGCCATGTCCAAGCTCGAGGCGAGTGCCTGACTCCGTCTTCGAAGCCGGCTCAGCCCTGCGTCGGGAAGTGGTAGCTGGCGCCGCTGGGATGCTCGACGCGCGGCCAGCGGGAGGTCACGACCTTGGCACGGGTGTAGAAGGACACCCCTTCCGGGCCGTGGATGTGCTTGTCCCCGAACAGCGAGTCCTTCCAGCCGCCGAAGCTGTAGTAGGCCATCGGGACGGGGATCGGGACATTGACACCGATCATGCCGACCTTGACACCGCGCTGGAACGTACGTGCGGCCTCGCCGCTTGAGGTGAAGATCGCGGTGCCGTTGCCGTACGGGTTGGCGTTGATCGTGGCGACCGCCTCTTCGATGTCGGCGGCACGAACGACCGATAGCACCGGTCCGAAGATCTCCTCCTGATACACATCCATGGCCTGGGTGACGTTGTCGATGACTGTCGGGCCGATGAAGAAGCCGTTCTCGTAGCCGGGCACGACGAGACCACGCCCGTCGACGGTCACCGTGGCACCCTGAGCCTCTCCCGATTCGATCAGTCCGACGATGCGGTCCCGCGCGGCCGCGGTGATGACCGGCCCCATCTCGCTGTGCGGTTCGCGGCCGGGTCCGACTCGTACGGCCTGCGCCTTCTTGTTGACCACGTCGACCAGCTCGTCGGCGGCACTGCCCACCGCCACCGCCGCCGAGATCGCCATGCACCGCTCACCCGCCGAACCGAACGCGGCGGCGACGAGGTGGTCGGATGCGTAGTCGAGGTTGGCGTCGGGCAGCACGATCGCGTGGTTCTTGGCGCCGCCCAGCGCCTGCACCCGCTTGCCG
>JBAVXU010000169.1:0-2778 GCA_049698415.1 Mycobacteriales bacterium | reverse complement strand
CCCGGCAACACGTTCGCGGCCAGCTCCACACGCGCACCGGCAGCCAGGGCGACGGCCCGGGTGCTGTCGGTCGACCCCGAGTCCACGACGACCACTTCGTCGACGAGCCCGGTGTCTGCGGCCAGTGCGCGGACACAACTGACGATGGTCCCGACGGTGGCCTCCTCGTCGAGAGCAGGCAGCACCACGCTCACCGTCGTCGTGCCCTTGGCCGCCCGCAACTGCGCGACCGGCCAGTCCTCGGCGCGTGACGTTCGGCGGGCGTACCACCGCTCGGCATCCGGACGCATCTGCAGACCTCCCTGGCGAGACCCTCACCCCGGCGGGCGAGAGTTCTCTCTCGCCTATACTCCGGTCCAGCACAACAACTCCATCAGCACGTCTCATCCAGAGGGGCAGAGGGACCGGCCCGACGAAGCCCCGGCAACCACCGCTGACCGACGAGTTCCTGGTCGCAGCGAGCAGGTGCCAACTCCGGCCCGCCACGAGCGGGAGAGATGAGGATTCGCCATGTCAGCTGCTGTCCACGCCCGCACCGAGTCCGCTGCGCGCGGCCTGACCTGCCGCAACTGCGGCGCGTCGTACGGCCTCCTTCCCATTCACGCCTGCGAGCAGTGCTTCGGGCCGCTGGAAGTCGCCTACGACCCGGATGCGCTCGCCGCGGTCACCCGCGAGCAGATCACCGCCGGCCCGCAGACCCTGTGGCGCTACTCCGCCATGCTGCCCGTGGGAGCCGATCCACAGAGCCGGATCAGCCTCGGGGCGGGGATGACCCCGCTAGTACGCGCCGACGCCCTGGCCGCCGCACTGGGGATGCGCGCGCTGTGGGTCAAGGACGACAGCGCCAATCCGACCCACTCGTTCAAGGACCGGGTCGTGTCGGTCGCCCTCACGGCGGCTGCGGGATTCGGCTTCGAGCGGGTCGCCTGCGCTTCCACCGGCAACCTGGCGAACTCCGTCGCGGCACACGCGGCCCGCGCCGGCCTGACGAGCATCGTGTTCGTCCCCGCCGACCTCGAGACCGCCAAGGTCGTCCAGACCGGCGTCTACGGCGGCACGCTCGTCTCCGTCCAGGGTTCCTACGACGACTGCAACCGGCTGTGCTCCGAACTCGCTGAAACCGACGAGTTCGAAAAGACGGCGTTCGTCAACCAGAACGTTCGGCCCTACTACGCCGAGGGGTCCAAGACGCTGGGGTACGAAGTCGCCGAGCAGTTGGGCTGGCGGCTGCCCGAGCAGGTCGTCGTCCCGATGGCCTCAGGTGCCCTGTTGACCAAGATCGACAAGGGATTCGGCGAACTTGTGGCGGCCGGGCTGGTCGAGGGCTCGCCGTGGCGCGTGTTCGGGGCGCAGGCCAGCGGGTGCTCACCCATCGCCACCGCGTTCGAGCAGGGGCGCGACGTGGTCACCCCGGTGAAGCCGGACACGATCGCCAAGTCGCTGGCCATCGGCAACCCCGCAGACGGCCCGTACGCGCTGGACGCGGTCCGGCGCACGGGCGGGGCGATGGCGCACGTCAGCGACGCCGAGGTGATCGACAGCATCGGCCTCCTGGCGCGCACCACCGGGATCTTCGGCGAGACCGCCGGCGGCGTGACTCTCGCGGTGCTGAGGCGGTTGCTCACCTCGGGTCAACTCGATCCCGCGGCCGAGACGGTGATCTACAACACCGGCGACGGGCTCAAGACGCTGGACGCGGTGAGCGCCGTGACCAGGCCCACCCACACGCTGGCACCGTCGCTGGCCGCCATGCGGGCAGCCGGCCTGATCAGCTAGGCGCGGAGGCGACTGCGATCGCCGGCCGGGTCATCTCGACCTCGGTGAGTGTCGGGTAGAGCGGGTGCGGGCGGGCACCGCCCGTTTCGATGAATCCCAGTCGGTGGTACGCCGCCACCGCCCGGGAGTTCTCTGTCGCGACCTCGAGGGTCAGCGTGTGCCGGCCGCAGTTCACCGACCAGGCGCTGACCGCCCCGATCAGTGCTTCGAGCAGGCGCTGGCCCCGCGCGGGTGGGTCGATGAACACCGCGAAGATCCTGGTGCTCCCGGTGTCGTGGTGGAAACCGCCGGCGACGCCGACCCATCGGCCGGCTTGATCTGCCGCGAACAGCGCGGACGTGCACCCTTCGGACCAGGACGCGGCTGTCTCATGCCAATGCGACTCGGGCCGGCGAGCGGCGTCCTCGGCGCTTTCGTCGAAGGCGATCGGGGTGTCGACGAGCGCCTGCAGGCGCAGGGCCCGCAACTCGAGGCCTTGTCCCGGCTGAACGCGGCCTATCCGGATGTCTGCGGCCATGGCCTGGATGGTCGCAGCACAGCCTCCGTCGGGCCATCGATTTCGCCGGCTCCGAGCGCCCGTCCAGCGTGTGACGCCGCTTGCACTCTCAGGGCCAGAGTGCTAAAACTTTGGTTGGCACTCTATGCTGGTGAGTGCTAACGAAGTCGGGGCGGTGAGGCCCTCAGGCCGGCGACGAACAGCCGCTGACCTGCAGGTCGTCCGTCGCGGGCACCGAGCCCGGCACAGCAGGTCGTACACCCGTCAATCCAACATCGTGCAGAACACCCGTAGCAGTGGAGGGACAACAGCCGTATGGCCAAGATGATTGCATTCGACGAAGAGGCGCGCCGCGGCCTCGAGCGAGGGATGAACGTCCTCGCCGACGCCGTCAAGGTGACGCTCGGGCCCAAGGGCCGCAACGTCGTCCTCGAGAAGAAGTGGGGCGCCCCCACCATCACCAACGATGGTGTGAGCATCGCCAAGGAGATCGAGCTCGAGGACCC
>JBAVXU010000168.1:0-3640 GCA_049698415.1 Mycobacteriales bacterium | reverse complement strand
GTGCAGCGCTGCCGGTGCCTGCTCGACCTCGACGCGGATCCGGCCGCCGTCGGAGACACCCTTGCTGCCGATCCCGGCCTGACCGACCTGGTCGCGCGGCGGCCCGGGCTGCGGGTGCCGGGAAGTGTCGACGGCTTCGAACTCGCCGTACGCGCCGTGCTGGGCCAGCAGATCTCGGTTGCCGCCGCCCGAACGATGGCCGGCCGTCTGGTGGCGCGTTTCGGTGAACCGCTGCCGGAGGCGGACGGAGCGCTGACCCACAGGTTCCCGACTGCCGATGCCCTCGCGGACGCCGACCTGCGCGGCGTCGGATTGACCGGCGCCCGGGCGGCCACCCTGTGCCGACTCGCGCAGTCGGTCGCCTCCGGCGACCTCGACCTGCGCCCCGGTGCCGACCGCGAGGACACCAGGCGGCGGCTGCTGTCACTGCCGGGGATCGGTACGTGGACGGTGGAGTACGTCGCGATGCGTGCCCTCGCCGACCCCGACGCGTTCCCGGCCACCGACCTGGTGCTGCGCAAGTCGTTGCAGCACCGCGGGATCACCGACACCGACCGCTGGCGGCCATGGCGCGCCTACGCCGCCATGCACCTCTGGACTGCCCAAGGAGACGAACCGACATGACACTGCTCGCCAACACCATCGACACCCCGCTCGGCCCGTTCACGGCGATCGCCGACGACGGCGTGGTCGTCACGGCCGGCTTCGGCGCCGATGCCGAACACATGCAGCAGCGCCTCGACTCCACCCGCCGGTCGCAGCCGCTGACGAGCACCGACGACCTCGGCCCGATCACTGCGGCCATCCGTGCGTACTTCGCCGGCGACGTCGGTGCGATCGACACGGTGCCGGTCGACCAGCCGGGCGGGCAGTTCCGTACTGCCGCGTGGAAGGCGATGCGGGCCGTCCCGGCCGGCGAGACGATCAGCTACGGGGAACTGGCCGCACAGGCGGGCAGTCCCGGTGCCGGCCAGGCGGCCGGGTCGGCGTGTTCGCAGAACCGCATCGCAGTGATCGTGCCGTGCCACCGGATAGTGCAGACCGGGGGCGGTCCCGGCGGCTACTACTACGGCCTGGATATCAAGGCGTGGCTGCTGGCTCACGAGCGCGGTGAGCAGACGCTGCGCTGACTGCCCGCTGTCGGGTGAGCGCGCGATCAGGGCTCGTCGACCTCGTGCATCGCGGCCTGCTCGGCTGAACGCTGCGAGCCGTCGGACTCGGCCGCGGCAGCCGAATCCCCGCCGGGCTGGTCGGGCTCCGGCTCCTCCTCGGCCAGCCGCATCTCGAGCGTCTCGCCGAGTTGCTGCTCTTCGGCGGTCACCCCGAAGCGGTCCGACGCCGCATAGCGGTCGTTCTCGTCCGCGCCGAGGTCGAGGTCTGGATTCTCCGGATTCGAGTCCCGCAACGTCTCCGGGGTCTCGACCAGGTGCTCGTCATAGAAGCGATCGGCTCCGTCAGGTGTCTCGGTCATACGCCTCGGCCTACCCCCAGGGTGGTGAGTACGAACCGGGAAGTTGTGTGCCATCGTCGTGACTGTGCTGGAGACGCTGCACTACAACAGCGCGCGCGGTCGTTGGGTGATCACGGCGACCGTGCTGGGTTCGGGCATCGCCGCGCTGGACGCCACTGTCGTCAACATCGCCCTGCCGACCATCGGCAAGGAGTTCGAGGTCGGACTCGGCAGCCTCCAGTGGGTCGTCAATGGCTACACCCTCACGCTGGCCGGACTGCTCCTGCTCGGCGGGTCGCTCGGTGACCGGTTCGGCCGGCGACGGATCTTCCTGATCGGGGTCACGTGGTTCGCGCTGGCCTCGCTGCTGTGCGCCGTGTCGCCGAACGCGCCGTTCCTGATCTCGGCCCGCCTGCTGCAGGGGGTCGGCGGCGCGCTGCTCACTCCGGCCAGCCTGGCGATCCTGCAGGCATCCTTCGCTCCGGGTGATCGGTCGAAGGCCATCGGCGCCTGGTCCGGGCTGGGCGGCGTCGCCGTCGCGATCGGCCCGTTCATCGGCGGATATCTCATTCACAGCCTGTCCTGGCGGTTGATCTTCTTCATCAACCTGCCGCTCGCGGTCACCGTGCTCGCCGTCACCCTCCGGTACGTGCCGGAGACCCGAGACCCCGGGGCGTCGCGCCGGATCGACGTTCCCGGCGCCGTCCTGGCGGCGATGGGTCTGGCCGGGGTGACGTACGGCCTGACGTACGGCCCCGACGTCGGGTGGACCTCGACGTGGGTGGCGCTGACTCTGGGCGTGGGCATCCTCCTGCTGCTTGCTTTCGTCGCGGTCGAGTTGCGCATCCGGGCACCGCTGCTGCCGATGTCGATGTTCCGGTCGGCGCAGTTCAGCGCAACCAATCTCGTGACCTTCACGGTCTACGGCGCTCTCGGCGCGATGCTGTTCCTGTTGCCGTTGCACCTTCAGCAGGTCGCCGGGTTCTCGCCGATCGCGGCTGGTACGGCGCTGTTGCCGGTGACGATCCTGATGCTGCTGTTCTCGAGCCGTTCCGGCGACCTGGCCGCCCGGATCGGGCCGCGGTTGCAGATGTCCACCGGCCCGCTGGTGGTGGCGGTCGGCATGGCACTGCTGTTCCGCATCGGCCAGTCCGGCAACTACCTCACCGAGGTGCTGCCCCCGGTCCTGGTGATCGGCGCCGGCCTGGCGATCACCGTGGCGCCGCTCACCTCGACCGCACTGTCCTCGGCCCCGATGGAGCACGCCGGCATCGCGTCGGCGGTGAACAACGACGTGGCCCGAGTCGCCGGGTTGTTCGCGGTGGCCGTCCTCCCGCCGCTCGCTGGACTCACCGCCGGCAGCTACCTCGACCCGAACGCGTTCGCCCGCGGGTTCCGGATCGCCATCCTCATCGCTGCTGCGACCTGTGCGCTCGGCGGCCTGCTGGCAGTGGCGCTGATCCGCAACCCCACCCTGCCGACACTCCAGGCTGGTCAGGTCGATCACGCCGAGCCGCACGAGCACGCGATGCGGCATTGCGCCCTCGACTCACCGCCCGCGACGATCGACGGTCATTCGGCCGCGGAAGCCGCCGCCGGGAGTACGTAGACCCGGGCGTGGATGACGTTGCGCTGCTGCAAGGCCGCCCGCAGCGCCCGGTGCACGCCGTCCTCGAGGTACATCTCCCCCTGCCACTCGACGACGTGCGGGAACAGGTCGCCGTAGAACGTGGAGTCATCGGCGAGCAGCCGATCGAGTGCCAACTCGCCCTTGGTGGTGATCAACTCGTCGAGGCGTACGGCGTGCGGTGGGATCTGTGCCCACTCCCGCAGGCTCAATCCGTGTGCGGGGTACGGGCGCCCATCCCGTACCGACTTGAAGATCACGCCGCCAGGGTAATCGCCACCGGTGTGTGGTCGCCGTAACGATTGCCTCGATTCGAGCGGAGAAGGGCCAATAGAGAGCGTCTTGAGCGGGTACAACCACTGCCATGTCCACAGCGGAGGCCGGGTTTCCCGGCGCGCAGGAGTTCGTGCCCGACAGCGCCGACCTCAAGGCGTTGGCCGAGGCGGCCCTCGGCTGCCGGGGATGCGAGCTTTACGAGCCGGCCACCCAGACGGTCTTCGGCGCAGGACCGGCGACCGCGCGCGTCGTTCTCGTCGGTGAGCAACCGGGCGACGTCGAGGACC
>JBAVXU010000167.1:0-6889 GCA_049698415.1 Mycobacteriales bacterium | reverse complement strand
GCTCTTCCTCGACGAGCCGACGACCGGCTTCGACCCGTCGGCTCGCCGCGAAGCCTGGGCACTGGTCCGCGACCTACGGAACCTCGGCACCACGATCCTGCTGACGACCCACTACATGGACGAGGCGCAGGCCCTCGCCGACCGGATCGCGGTCATCGCCGACGGTGAGCTGCTCGCCCTCGGGACTCCGGAGACGATCGGCGGGCGCAACCTCGCGGAGAGCGTCGTTCGCTTCGCGCTGCCCCCGGGCACCACCATCGACGCCCTCCCCCTGCCCGCCGGCTTCACCCACGACAACGGCGTGGTCACCGTACGAACCACCGACCCGGTGGGCGTGCTGCACGCGCTGACCGGATGGGCGCTCGGCGCGGACGCGGCCCTCGACGGGCTGACCGTCGCCCGGCCGTCGCTGGAGGACGTCTATCTACAGCTGACCGGGGACCCGGCATGAGCACTCGTACCTTGTCCCTCGTCCTGCGCGAAACCGGGTGGGAGCAGCTGACGTTCTGGCGCAACCCGGCCGCGGCGATCTTCACCGGCGCGTTCCCGGTGATGTTCCTGGTCATCCTCGGCACCCTCAACCGGGGCTCTCACATCGGGTTCTACGACAGCATCCCGGCCAACCAGTACTTCGTCCCTGCGATCATCTCGTTCTCGGTGATGAGCGCGTGCTACACCGCGGTGGCGATGCAACTGGTCAACCGGCGCGAGACCGGGATCCTCAAACGGATGCGAGCGACACCGCTGCCGGCCTGGGTGGTGATCGCCAGTCAGATCCTCAACTCCTTGCTGGTAGCCCTGCTGGTCGGGCTGCTCGTCGGCGCGATCGGGGTCGTGTTCTACGGGTTGCAGGTCTTCTGGGCCCGACTGCCCCTGGTGCTGTTCGTCATGCTGCTCGGCGGGCTGGCGCTGGCCGCACTCGGCATCCTGGTCGGATCGCTGGTGCCCAACGCCGACGCCGCTCCCGGCATCGTGAACTTCGTGTTCTTTCCGATCGTGTTCCTCTCCGGCGCCTTCTACGCGATCAATCCGGCCTCGACGCTGGCCCGGATCATGGACTGGCTGCCGTTGCGCCCGTTCACGTTGTCGATGTTCCGGCTGTTCGACCCGCGCGGCGGCCCGCTGGTCGACGTACGCGACCTGCTTGTCCTCGCCGCGTGGGGCATCGGGGCCGCGGTCATCGCGATCAGGGTGTTTCGGTGGGAGCCGCGCACGTAGCGGTCTCGCCCTGGCTAGGGTCTGGACCATGGCGGCTTACGAACGGCAGGTCGAGGTCGTGATGTCGCCCGATGAGGCGATGCACCGACTCTTCAACGCACTGGGCTCGCTGCGTGGCGCCGGTCAGCCCCGGGTGAACGTGCCGTGGGTGACGACCGAGATCGGCCCGTCGCTGTGGTCGTGGGGCGAGTCGGTGTCGGCTTGCGTGCAGCCCGGGCCGGGCCGATGCCTGCTCACCGTGCGAAGCAAGTCGGCCTTCGCCCTGGTCGACTGGGGCCGGAACAAGAAGCACGTGGAGACCGCGCTGTCCCGGCTGTATCCGCCGGCCACCACCTAGGCTCTGCGCGTCACCGACCGCCGAAGACGCGGTCGGCGGTGGTCATCAGGGCCTGGCACAGGTCATCGGTGGCCACGCCTTTGAGTTCGGCCAGGAAGCGGACCGTCAGCGGGATCAGGTTGGGCGCATTGGGCTTGCCGCGGTAGGGCATCGGGGTGAGGAACGGCGCGTCGGTTTCCACCAGCAGCAGGTCGAGCGGCGCGATCACGGCGGCCGCGCGCAGGTCGGCGGCATTCTTGAACGTCACGTTGCCGGCGAAGCTCATGACGTACCCGCGTTCGGCGCAGGTGCGGGCCATCGCCTCGTCGCCGGAGAAGCAGTGGAACACCACGTGCTCGGGCGGCCCTTCCTCCTCGAGGATCCGTAGCACGTCGGCATGCGCCTCGCGGTCGTGGATCATCACCGCCTTGCCGGTGCGCTTGGCGATGTCGATGTGCGCCCGGAACGACGCCTGCTGGGCCGGCCTGCCGGGCGGGCCGGTACGGAAGTAGTCCAGGCCGGTCTCGCCCACTGCGCGCACCTGCGGCAGTCCGGCAAGGCGTTCGATCTCCGCAAGGGCGTCCGGGCCGGCATGCTGCGGAGCTTCGTTGGGGTGGATCGCCACCCCGGCCTGTACGCCGTCGTGCGACGCGGCTGTTTCGGCGCACCACTGCGAGGACGCGACGTCGACGCCGATGGTCAGGATCCGCTCGATACGCGCTGCCGTGGCATCGGCGAGGGTCTGCTCGACCGGCACATCGATCAGGTCGAGGTGGCAGTGCGAGTCGAGCGCGGGGACGTCGAGTGGCTCCGGCGCTGGTGGCCGCTGGTCGTCGCGAGGGCCGCCGTCACGCCGCTCCCGCGTGCTCACTCGCCCGACTCGAGGCGGGCGAGTTCGTCGGCGACGATGGACGGGTCGAGCTTGGTGAACACCGGGGTGGGCGCCGAGAGCGGCGTCCCGGGTGTGATCGGCACCGACTCCCAGCGCGCCCCCGTGTCGTAGTCGCCGGTGAGCACGGCGTACCCGGGCGAACCCACGGCCGTCTCCTCGTCGACCTCCTGCACCTCGGGCAGCGCCGCCCACAGGCCGGACCCGCCGATCGCCTCGTGGACCTTCTGCGCCGAGTGCGGCAGGAACGGGGTGAGCAGCACCTTGCAGTCGTCCACGGCCTGCAGCGCGGTGTGCAGCACCGTCTGCATGCGGTCGGGGTCGTCGTTCTTGAGCTTCCACGGCGCCTGGTCGGAGAGGTACTTGTTGGCCTCGGCCACCGTCTTCATCGCCTCGGCGATCGCGGCCTTCTGCCGTGACCGGCCGAGCAGTTCGCCGACGGTGTCGAATGCCGTACGCGTCGTCGCGAGCAGCGCATGATCGGCATCGGTCAGCGTGCCGGGCTCGGGGATGGAGCCGAGATTCTTGGCGGTCATCGACACCGTCCGGTTGACCAGGTTGCCCCAGCCGGCCACCAGTTCGTCGTTGTTGCGCCGCAGGAACTCCTCCCAGGTGAAGTTCACGTCGGAGGTCTCCGGGCCGGCCGCGGCGAGGTAGTAGCGCAGCGCGTCCGGGTCGTACCTCGACAGGAAGTCCTTGACCAGCACCCCGACGCCCCGTGAAGAGGAGAACTTGCGCGCCTCGACGGTGAGGTACTCGCTCGAGACAACCTCGCTGGGCAGTTCGAGGGCGCCGAGCTCGCCGGGCTTGCCGCCACGGTCGCCGCGTCCGGAGTAGCCCATCAGCAGCGCCGGCCAGATCTCGGCGTGGAAGACGATGTTGTCCTTACCCATGAAGTAGTAGGACTCGGCGGAGTCGCCCTGCCACCAGGCGCGCCAGTCGTCGGGCCGGCCGGCGCGAGCGGCCCACTCGATCGAGGCGGACAGATAGCCGATCACCGCGTCGAACCACACGTACAGCCGCTTGTCCGGGCGGTCCCGCCAGCCCTCGAGCGGCACCGGGACACCCCAGTCGAGGTCGCGGGTGATGGCCCGCGGCTTGAGGTCGTCGAGGAGGTTCATCGAGAACTTCAAGACGTTGGTACGCCAGTTCTGCCGGGTCTGCAGCCATGACCCGAGCGCCTCGGCGAACGCGGGCAGGTCCAGGAAGTAGTGCTCGGTCTCGCGGAAGATCGGCGTCTCGCCGTTGATCCGCGAACGTGGAGTGATCAGATCCGTCGGGTCGAGTTGGTTGCCGCAGTTGTCGCACTGGTCGCCGCGCGCGCTGTCGTAGCCGCAGATGGGGCAGGTGCCCTCGATGTAGCGGTCCGGCAGCGTGCGTCCGGTCGACGGCGAGATGGCACCCAGCGTCGTCTTGGGGAAGATGTAGCCGTTGGCGAGCAGCCCGGTGAACATGTCCTGCGCCACCGAGTAGTGGTTCCTGGTGGTCGTACGCGTGAACAGATCGTAGGACAGCCCGAGCGCCCGCAGGTCCTCGACGATGACCCGGTTGTAACGGTCTGCGAGCTCGCGGGGACTGACCCCTTCCTTGTCGGCCGCGACGAGGATGGGGGTGCCGTGCTCGTCGGTGCCGCTCACCATCAGCACCCGGTTGCCGGCCAGCCGCTGGTAGCGACTGAACACGTCGGAGGGGACGCCGAAGCCGGCGACGTGGCCGATGTGCCGCGGGCCGCTGGCGTACGGCCAGGCGACAGCGGTCAGGACGTGCCGGGGTGATGCCATGGGGCAAAGCGTAGTGATCGCCGTCGAGTGATTTGTCGGGCACGCGACGGCGGAACCAACCGTTCGATGCTGTGATGATCTATAACTGGCGCATGTCCGTCAAAATCGCAGGCGACCGGACCGTGCAGGCCGTGGGTCTGAAGTTGGGCATCATCGTGGCCGTCGGCATCGCAACGGGTGCGCTGGCCGGGCTGCTCATCTCGCCCAAGGTGGCCGCGCTCATCGGCTGGGACACCGTGGCCATCCTGTACGTCGCCGTGACCTGGCTCCAGCTGCGCCGCTATCCGCCGGACCTGGTGCGGAAGTACGCGCTGCGCGAGGACCCGTCCCGATGGGTCACCGACATCATCCTGCTTGCGGCCAGCGTCGCCAGCGTCGCCGCGGTCGGCGTGCTGCTGGTCCTTGCCAAGTCCTCCAGCGGGGGGACCGAGGCCGCATTGGCCGGGCTGGGCGTGACGAGCGTCATCGCATCATGGCTCGTGGTGCACACGGTCTTCACGCTGCATTACGCCGAGCTCTACTACGCAAAGCCGGAAGGTGGGGTGGATTTCGGCGACACCAAGGAACCTGCCTACATCGACTTCGCCTATCTCGCTTTCACCATCGGGATGACCTTCCAGGTCTCCGACACCGGACTCAAGGTCAGCCAGTTCCGTTCGGTTGCCCTGCGGCACGCGATGCTGGCCTACCTGCTAGGCACCGTGATCATCGCCACCACGATCAACCTCGTGGCCGGTCTGGGGAAATAACAGCACCCTGGCCGCCACGCCAGTCCAAGCAGACGGCAGTCGCGTCGTCGGCGAGCTGACCGGCCCGGTGATCGATCACGGCATCGGTCAGCAGCCGGACCACCTCGGCGGGCGGTCGGTCGGCTGTCTCCTCCAGCAATCCGGCCAGGTTCATGCCGCCGAAGGCGTCGCCACCGACCGGGCGGGCTTCGGTCACCCCATCGCTGAACATCAGCAGCCGGTCCCCCGGCTCCAGTTGCAGCCGCCCGGGGCGGTACGTCGTACCCGCGAACATGCCCATCGGCGGGTCCGGATCGAGCTGGACCGGCGTGACCGAGCCGCCGCGCATCAGCAGCGGAAGCGGGTGCCCGGCATCGACGATCGCCCCCGTCCCGCTGGCGAGGTCCAGCCTCAGGACCAGCCCGGTGACGTACTGCTCGCCACCGAACTGCTCACCGAGTCGTTCGGAGGCCTGCTCGACCTGCTGCACCACGCCGTCGCCCTGCCGCCGGCGGTTGCGCATCGCCGTCACCGCCAGGCTGCCCATCATCGCCGCTCGCAGCCCGTGTCCCATCGCGTCGGTCACAGTCACGGTCAGCGTCTCGGCGGCCACGGCGTAGTCGAACGTGTCCCCGCCGATCTCGTAGGCCGGCTCGAGGCTGCCGGCGATGCTGAACTCCGGCGCCTCGAAGGCGAGCACCGGCAGCAACTCCCACTGGATCTCGGCCGCCAGATCCAAGTCGCGCCGCCGCCGGATCCGCTCGAAGCGATCGGTGTATCGACGCGCGGCCACCAGGGCGTAGCCCAGGAAGCGCGCGATGTCGGTGAGGGCGATCCGCAGGGCGGGGTCGTCCTCGGGCAGGTCGACCTCGAGGATGCCGAGCCGCTCAGCGCGCATGGTCACCGGGAAGTAGCCGACATGACCCCGGCCCGCCGGAACGACCGCGGGCTCCTGGCACATGAACACCTCGCCCGCGCGGCTGCCCTCCACCCGCTGCTCGCCCGAGGAGGACGACTCCCCGCGGCCCGGGACCGGCACCAGCGTCCGCTCCTCGTAGTCGGCCAGCAGCAGCGCGCAGCCGGTGGCACCCGCGACCCGCGTCAGGTGGCCGAGCAGCACCTCGGCGAAGTCGTACGGGGGGCACTGGTCCAGGGCGCGGGCAAGGTCTCCGACGTGTGCGCGTACGCCCTCGAGATACGGGTCGACCGCGCGCCCCCTAGCCACGGCGCGCGGCCAGGACGGCGTCGTAGACGATGCGTTTGGCGACACCGGCGTCGCGGGCCACGTCGGTGATCGCCTGCTTGCGCGGCTCTCCGGTGGCCTCCCGGCGCGCCACCTCGGCGGCGAGTTGGTCCGGCTCTGCCCCCACAGCGGACTCGGCCGCGCCGGCCACCACGATGGTGACCTCCCCGCGTACACCGTCGCCGGCCCACTCGGCGAGTTCCTGCAGCGGAGCGCGGCGGACCTCCTCGTAGGTCTTGGTCAGTTCGCGGCAGACCACGGCTGCCCGGTCGCCGCCGAACACCGTGGCCATGTCGGCCAGGCACGCGGCCAGCCGGTGCGGCGCCTCGAAGAAGACGATCGTCCGGCGCTCCGCGGCCAACGCCTGGAAGGCCGAGCGCCGGCCGGCGGTGCGCCGGGGCGGGAAGCCCTCGAAGCAGAAGCGATCGCTGGGCAGCCCCGAGAGCGCCAAGGCGGTGGTCACCGCCGACGGTCCGGGAATCGCGGTCACCCGGATCCCCGCCTCGGCTGCCGCCACGACCAACCGGTAGCCGGGATCTGAGACCGCGGGCATGCCCGCGTCGGTGACGAGGAGGACGTCGTCGCCGTCCTTCAGCGCCTCGATCAACTCACCGGCCCGGGCCTGTTCGTTGCCGTCGAAGTAGGACAGCACCCGGCCGGCCACCTTGACGTCGAGGTCACGGGCCAGCCGATTGAGCCGCCGGGTGTCCTCAG
>JBAVXU010000166.1:0-9418 GCA_049698415.1 Mycobacteriales bacterium | reverse complement strand
GTGCTTGGAGGATCGGGTCACCACCAAGCGGGGCCGCTCGGCCGTGCCGTTGACCTTCTTGCGTCCCCGGATCTGGCGTCGCGCACGCGACGCGACCCGAGCGGAGGTGTGCTTGCCAGCACGCAGTGAGATGGCCATGTCACTTGCCAGCCTTTCCGACCTTGCGACGAATCCGCTCACCCGAGTACCGCACACCCTTGCCCTTGTAGGGCTCGGGCTTGCGCAGCTTGCGGATGTTGGCAGCGACCTCGCCGACCAGTTGCTTGTCGATGCCCTGGACGCCGAGCCGGGTGGGGCCGTCGACGGTGAAGGTGATGCCTTCGGGGGCGTTGAACGTGATCGAGTGGGAGTAACCGAGCTGGAACTCCAGCTGGGTCGGGCCCTTGGACAGGACGCGGTAGCCCACGCCCACGATCTCGAGCCTCTTCTCGTAGCCCTCGGTGACGCCCACGACCATGTTGTTGATCAGCGAACGGGTCAGGCCGTGCAGGGCACGACTCTCCCGCTCGTCGTTGGGACGCTTGACCTCGAGGATCCCCTCGCCCTGCTCGACGGTGATGGGGGCGGCGACCGTGTGGGACAGGGTGCCCTTGGGGCCCTTGACCGTCACGGTCTGCGAGACCGGGCTGTCCTGGAGCTGGACGTCGACGGCCGCAGGGACCGGGACGGGCAGCTTGCCGATGCGCGACATTGACCTACCTCAGCTTCCTGGTCACCAGACGTAGGCGAGGACTTCCCCACCTACGCCCTTGCTGTTGGCCTGACGGTCGGTGAGCAGCCCCTGGCTGGTCGAGATGATGGCGACGCCGAGGCCGCCGAGCACCTTGGGAAGTCCGGTGTGCTTGGCGTAGACGCGCAGCCCGGGCTTGCTGATCCGGCGTACGCCGGCGATGGAGCGCTCGCGGTTGCGGCCGTACTTCAAGGTGACGACGAGCGTCTTGCCCACGGCGGGGCCGCCGTCGGCGTCGACGTTGTCCTCGACCTTCCAGGAGGTGATGTAGCCCTCCTGCTGCAGGATCTCGGCAACGCCTGCCTTCAGCTTGCTGTACGGCATCTGCACCGCGTCGTGGTACGCCTGGTTGGCATTGCGCAGACGGGTCAGCATGTCTGCGATCGGGTCGGTCATGGTCATCGGGCTCGAGCCTTTCTCGCGGTGGTTCCCGCCGGCCGGAATACCGGTCGCCGGGCCTTCAGCGAAGTGAAGGGTGCGCGGGTGAAGTGGTTCACCAGCTGGACTTCGTGATGCCGGGCAGTTCGCCGGCATGCGACATCTCGCGGAAACAGATGCGGCACAACCCGAAGGCGCGGTAGACGGCGCGGGGCCGTCCGCAGCGCTGGCAGCGCGTGTAGCCACGCACCTTGAACTTCGGCTTGCGGTTGGCCTTTTCGACCAGGGCTTTTTTCGCCATGCGTGCTCAGTTCTCCCTGAACGGGAAGCCCAGGTGCTTCAGCAGCGCCTGGCCCTCGTCGTCGTTGGCAGCGGTGGTCACGATCGTGATGTCCATGCCCCGCTGGCGGTCGATCCGGTCAACGTCGATCTCGTGGAAGACCGACTGCTCGTTGAGTCCGAACGTGTAGTTGCCCGAGCCGTCGAACTGCTTGGGCGAGAGCCCCCGGAAGTCGCGGATACGCGGCAGTGCGATCGACAGCAGGCGGTCGAGGAACTCCCACATCCGGTCGCCGCGCAATGTCACCTTGGCACCGATCGGCATGCCCTCGCGCAGCTTGAACTGCGCGATCGACTTGCGGGCCTTTTGCACCTGCGGCTTCTGGCCGGTGATGGCGGCGAGGTCGCGTACGGCGCCGTCGATGAGCTTGGCGTCCCGGGCGGCCTCACCGACACCCATGTTGACGACGACCTTGACGACCGAAGGGACCTGCATCACGTTGCCGAAGGAGAACTCCTCGCGCAACGCCGGCAGGATCTGCTCGCGGTAGCGAACCTTGAGCCGCGGCAGCGTCTTCTCGGCGGTTGGTGTGCTCATCAGATGTCCTTACCGGAGCGGCGGGATACCCGCACGCTGCGTCCGTCGTCGTCCTTGCGGTGCCCGATGCGCGTGGGCTTGCCGTCGGTGTCGATCACCATGACCTTGCTGATGTGCAGCGGGGCTTCCTGGGTCACGATGCCGCCGGTCTTGGTGCCACGCGCCGACTGGCTGACCTTGGTGTGCTTCTTGATCCGGTTGACGCCTTCGACGAGCACCTTCTGGGTCTCGGGGTAGGCGTGGATGACCTTGCCCTTCTGCCCGGCGTAGACCCCGCTGATGACCTGGACGGTGTCGCCCTTCTTGACCTTCATCGACTTGGGCTTCGATGTGCTGGAAACAGCCATGGCTACAACACCTCCGGGGCCAGCGAGATGATCTTCATGAACCGCTTGTCGCGGAGTTCGCGCCCGACCGGGCCGAAGATGCGCGTCCCGCGAGGCTCGCCGCCCTCCCGGAGGAGTACGGCGGCGTTCTCGTCGAAGCGGATGTAGGAGCCGTCGGGACGGCGCTTCTCCTTGACGGTGCGCACGATGACGGCGCGTACGACGTCACCGCGCTTGACACCGGCGCCGGGGATGGCGTCCTTGACGGTGCCCACGATGATGTCTCCGATGCCGGCATAACGCCGCCCGGAGCCGCCGAGCACCCGGATGCACAAAATCTCCTTGGCACCGGTGTTGTCGGCTACCCGCAGCCGTGATTCCTGCTGGATCACTTTGCCTTCTCCAGAATTTCTACGACGCGCCAGCGCTTGGTCGCCGACATCGGCCGGGTCTCCATCAACCGCACCCGGTCGCCGACGCCGGCAGCGTTGCCCTCGTCGTGCGCCTTGAGCCGGTTGGTGCGACGCAGGACCTTGCCGTACAACGGGTGCTTGACGCGGTCCTCGACGATGACGACGACGGTCTTGTCCATCTTGTCGCTGACGACGAGGCCGTCTCGGGTCTTGCGGTAGCCCCGGCCCGACTCCGCGTTGTCCGCGGACGAGCCTGGGGCTGCTGGGCTGCTCACAGGCTGCTCACTCTCTGTCTGACGGCTGGCGGTCATGCGGTCACCCCGGACGGCTGGGTGGCTTCGGGCGCCACCGACAGGCCGAGCTCGCGCTCGCGCATCACGGTGTAGATCCGCGAGATGTCCCGGCGGACCGTACGCAGGCGGGCGTTGTTGTCCAACTGCCCGGTGGCGACCTGGAAGCGCAGGTTGAACAGCTCTTCCTTGGACTCCCGCAGCCGGGTCAGCAACTCGTCGTCGTCGAGTTCGCGCAGGTCCTGAGCCAGCTTGTTGGCAACGCTACTCATCACTCACCCACCTCACGACGGACGAACTTGCACTTCATCGGCAGCTTGTGCATCGCTCGCCGCATCGCCTCGACGGCGATCGGCTCGGGCACGCCGGCCAGTTCGAACATCACCCGGCCGGGCTTGACGTTGGCGATCCACCACTCCGGCGAGCCCTTGCCGGAGCCCATCCGGGTCTCGGCCGGCTTCTTGGTCAGCGGCCGGTCGGGGAAGATGTTGATCCAGACCTTGCCGCCACGCTTGATGTGACGGGTCATGGCGATACGAGCCGACTCGATCTGCCGGTTGGTGACGTAGGCCGGCTCCAGCGCCTGGATGCCGAACTCGCCGAACGTCACGCGGGTGCCGCCCTTGGCCGCGCCGGACCGGCTCGGGTGGTGCTGCTTGCGGTGCTTGACCTTGCGGGGGATCAGCACGTGTCAGCCCTCCTTACCGGGTGTCGGCTCTGCAGGGGTCTCGGTCGCAGGTGCGTCCGGCGCCGCCTCGGCCGCCGGCTTCTCGTCGGCCGGCTTCTCGTCGGCTCCCGTGGTCTGCGCGGACGGCATCTCGACCGGCTCAGCCGGAGGCTGCACCACCGGCATGTCGACCGGCTCGGCCGTGGGCTCGACCGTGGGCATCTCGGCCGGAGCCGCCGGAGCAGTCTCCGCCGCATCAGCATCGGCGGGCTTCGCCGCCGCCGCGCGACCGGCTTCGGTGCCCGAAGGGGTAGTGCCGCTGGAGCCCGAGCGCCGCGGACGAACCGGCCGCTCGCGGCGGGCCTGGCGCACGACCGCCTCGGCCGCTTCACGCTCGGCCCGGGTCTGCACGATGTCGCCCTTGTAGATCCAGACCTTCACGCCGATCCGGCCGAAGGTGGTGCGGGCCTCGAACATCCCGTAGTCGATGTTGGCGCGCAGCGTGTGCAGGGGTACGCGGCCCTCGCGGTAGAACTCCGACCGCGACATCTCGGCGCCACCGAGGCGACCGGAGCACTGGACCCGGATCCCGCGAACGCCGGGGCTCTTCATCGCCGACTGCATGGCCTTGCGCATCGCACGCCGGAACGAGACCCGGGACGACAACTGCTCGGCCACGCCCTGCGCCACGAGTTGCGCGTCGGCCTCAGGACTCTTCACCTCGAGGATGTTGAGCTGGACCTGCTTGTTGGTCAGTGCTTCGAGGTCACCGCGGATGCGGTCGGCCTCCGCACCACGGCGGCCGATGACGATGCCGGGGCGCGCGGTGTGGATGTCGACCCGGACGCGGTCGACGGTGCGCTCGATGTCGACCCGGGAGATGCCGGCTCGCTCCATGCCCTTGGACATCATCCGACGAATGGCCACGTCTTCCTTGACGTAGTCCTTGTAGAGCTTGTCGGCGTACCACCGAGACTTCCATTCGGTGGTGATTCCAAGCCGGAACCCGTGTGGATTGACCTTCTGACCCACTAGTGGGCCCTCCTCTTCGCAGTTCCAGACTCGTCCTTGTCGGACGCGCTGGTCTTGGCAGTGCCGGACTTCGCGGCGCTGGACTTGGCAGCCGGTTCGGCCTTGGCCGCCTTGGTCTTGGTGGCTGGGTCAGCCTTGGTGGCTGGGTCAGCCTTGGTGGGGGTGTCGGCCTTGGCCGGTGCTGATTTGGTCGCCTTGGTCGCCTTGGCCGGTGCTGACTTGGTGGCCTTGGCCGGTGCGGCCTTGGTCGCCGCGGCGCTGCCCGTCGAGGTGGACTTGCGGGCCCGCTTGGCCAGCTTCGCCACTCCCGAACGCTTGGCCGGCTTGTCGTCGGCGGCGTAGGCAGTGACGACGACGGTGATGTGACAGGTCCGCTTGCGGATCCGGAACGCACGGCCCTGGGCGCGCGGGCGGAAACGCTTGAGCGTCGGACCCTCGTCGACGTAGGCCTCGGTCACGACCAGGTCACCGCGGTCGAGCCGGTCGTTGTTCTCGGCATTGGCGACGGCGCTGGCCAGCACCTTGCGTACCTGCTCGCCGGCCGACTGGGGCGCGAACTGGAGGGTCGCGAGCGCCTGCTCGGCGCTCATGCCGCGGATGAGGTCGATGACCCGGCGCGCCTTCATCGGCGTGATCCGCACGTAGCGGGCACGCGCGGTGGCGCCGGGCAGGTCGAGATCGGAAGGCGTGGCTGTCTTAGACACGACGCGCCCTCCGATCGTCCCTGATGTGGCCGCGGAAGGTACGCGTGGCGGCGAACTCGCCGAGCTTGTGACCGACCATCGCCTCGGTGATGAACACCGGAACGTGCTTGCGTCCGTCGTGCACGGCGATGGTGTGGCCGAGCATGTCGGGGATGATCGTCGAACGCCGTGACCAGGTCTTGATCACGTTCTTGGTGCCCTTGTCGTTCTGACCGTCCACCTTCTTCAACAGGTGGCCGTCGACGAACGGGCCCTTCTTCAGACTGCGCGGCATATCCGGATACCCCTCAACGCTTCTTGTTGGTACGGCGACGGCGGACGATCATGGCGTCGCTGGCCTTGTGACGACGCGTCCTGCCCTCGGGCTTGCCGCCCGGGTTCACCGGGTGCCGGCCACCAGAGGTCTTGCCCTCGCCACCACCGTGCGGGTGGTCGACCGGGTTCATGGCCACGCCTCGCACCGTCGGCCGCTTGCCCTTCCAGCGCATCCGGCCGGCCTTGCCCCAGTTGATATTGGACTGCTCGGCGTTGCCGACCTCACCCACCGTCGCGCGGCAGCGAACGTCGACGTTGCGGATCTCACCTGAAGGCATCCGCAGCTGGGCGTAGGGCCCGTCCTTGGCGACCAACTGGACGCTGGCGCCTGCGGACCGGGCGATCTTGGCCCCTCCACCGGGCCGCAGCTCGATCGCGTGGATCACCGTGCCGACCGGGATGTTGCGCAGCGGCAGGTTGTTGCCCGGCTTGATGTCGGCCGACGGGCCGCACTCGACCAGGGCTCCCTGGACCAGCCGGTTCGGGGCGATGATGTAGCGCTTCTCCCCGTCGGCGTAGTGCAGCAGGGCGATCCGTGCGGTGCGATTGGGGTCGTACTCGATGTGCGCGACCTTGGCGGGCACGCCGTCCTTGTCGGCCCGACGGAAGTCGATCAGGCGGTAGGCCCGCTTGTGCCCGCCGCCCTGGTGGCGCACGGTCACCCGACCGTGCACGTTGCGCCCGCCCTTGGAGTGCAGCGGACGCACCAGCGACTTCTCGGGGGTGTCGCGGGTGATCTCGACGAAGTCGGCAACGCTGGAGCCACGACGGCCCGGCGTTGTCGGCTTGTACTTGCGGATGCCCATAGCTCTAGAGTCCCGTCAGCCTGTAACTGGTGGAGGTCATGCGACCGGACCTCCGAAGATCTCGATCCGGTCGCCCGGTGCGAGGTGAACGACCGCTCGCTTGGTCGCGTTGCGGCGGCCGTAGCCGGTCCGGGTGCGCTTGCGCTTGCCCTCGCGGTTGAGCGTGTTGACGCTGATCACCTTGACGTTGAACGTCTGCTGTACGGCGATCTTGATCTCGGTCTTGTTGGCGTCCGGGCGCACCAGAAAGGTGTACTTGTTGGAGTCGAGCAGTCCGTAGCTCTTCTCCGAGATGACCGGCCGGAGCAGGACGTCGCGCGGGTCGGGAATCACTTGGTGTCCTCTCCCTTAGTCGCCTTGGTCGGCTTCGTCGCCTTCGTGGCGTTGGCCGGCTTGTCGGCGGCAGCCTTAGTTGCTTTGGCAGCCGGCTTGCTGGCCTTGGCAGCCGGCTTGCTGGCCTTGGCAGCCGGCTTGGTCGCCTTGGCAGCCGGCTTGGTTGCCTTGGTTGCCTTGGTCGTCTTGGTTGCCTTGGTCGCAGGCTTCTCAGCCGTTGTTGCCGGCTTCTCGGCCTTGGCGGCCTTGGCCGGTGCCTTCGCGTCCTCGGCGGATTCGCCGGCGTGGTCCAGCGGTCGGCCGCGACGCACCGTGGAGAGGAACGTCTCCAGCGCGGCCTGGGTGAAGATCACTTCGTCGCTGACCAGCACGTCGTAGGTGTTGAGTTGGTCCGGAGCGATCGCATGCGCCGCGCCGATGTTGCGCAAGCTCTTCCAGCCGTGCGAGTCGTCACGACCGACGACCACGAGCACGTGCTGCGCCTCGGTGATGCCGCGCAGGGTCGCCAGGACGCCGCTCGTCGAGGGCTGGTCGCCGTCGATGAGCGCGGACAGGACGTGCACCCTGCCCTCGCGAGCCCGGTCGGACAGGGCGCCACGCAATGCAGCGGCGATCATCTTCTTGGGTGTGCGCTGGGCGTAGCTGCGCGGGGACGGGCCGTGTACGACGCCACCACCGGCGAACTGCGGAGCACGGGTCGAGCCCTGCCGGGCGCGTCCGGTGCCCTTCTGGCGATAGGGCTTGGCGCCACCGCCGCGGACCTCGCCACGATTCTTGGTCGATGCCGTGCCCTGACGGGCCGCGGCGAGCTGGGCGTTGACGACCTGGTGCAGCAGCGGGATGTTGACCGCCACGTCGAAGACGTCGGCCGGCAACTCCACGGAGCCGGACTTGTCGCCACCCGGGGTCAGGACATCGAGAGTCGCCATCACAAGGCACCCTTCACGGCTTTGGTCGCGCCGCCCTTGGCTGCGGTACGAATCAGGACGAGGCCACCCTTGGGGCCGGGGATGGCGCCCTTGATGAGCAGCAGGCCGGCCTCAGCGTCGATGGCATGCACCTTGAGGTTCTGGGTGGTCACCTGGACGTGGCCCATCCGGCCGGCCATCTTGGTGCCCTTGAAGACCCGGCCGGGAGTGGCGCACGCGCCGATCGAGCCCGGCGACCGATGCTTGCGCTGCGTGCCGTGCCCGGCACCGAGCCCGTGGAACCCGTGCCGCTTCATGACGCCAGCGGTGCCCTTGCCCTTGCTGGTGGCCGTCACGTCGACGACGACGCCGGCGGCGAACGCGTCAGCGGTGACTTCCTGGCCGAGGGTGTACTCGGAGGCATCGGAGGTGCGGATCTCGACGATGTGGCGCCGCGGTGTCACGCCGGCCTTGGCGAAGTGCCCGGTCATCGGCTTGCGTACCTTGCGCGGGTCGATCGCACCGTAGGCGAGCTGAACCGCGGAGTACCCGTCCTTGTCGGCAGTGCGCACCTGGGTGACGACGCACGGACCGGCCTTGACGACGGTCACCGGCACGATCCGGTTGGCGTCGTCGAAGACCTGAGTCATGCCGAGCTTCTCGCCCAGCACTCCCCTGACGGGGGAGCCCGTGGCCACGCCCTGGTCTGCGGAGGTTGCTTGAGTCATGTCTGCGCTGCCCTACAGCTTGATCGCGATGTCGACGCCGGCGGGCAGGTCAAGCCGCATCAGCGCGTCCACCGTCTTGGGTGTGGGGTCGAGGATGTCGATCAGGCGCTTGTGCGTGCGCATCTCGAAGTGCTCCCGCGAGTCCTTGTACTTGTGCGGTGAGCGGATGACGCAATACACGTTCTTCTCAGTCGGCAGCGGCACCGGCCCTGCGACCGACGCGCCTGTACGGGTCACCGTGTCGACGATCTTGCGCGCCGAACTGTCGATGACCTCGTGGTCGTAGGCCTTGAGCCTGATGCGGATCTTCTGTCCCGCCATGGTGGCTTGGTGTCCTATTCCTTGTGGGCACTTCTTATTGGGCTGTTGTCTCGTGACGCTGCGTTCTGACCTGTCGCTACCGGCTGCGGCGGCCCGGAGGCCGCCGCAGTGGGAGCTACTTGTCGATCTTGGTGACCCGCCCCGCACCGACGGTGCGGCCACCCTCACGGATGGCGAAGCGCAGGCCTTCGTCCATGGCGATCGGTGCGATGAGCTCCACCGACATCTCGGTGTTGTCGCCCGGCATGACCATCTCGGTGCCCTCGGGGAGGGTCACCACGCCGGTCACGTCGGTGGTGCGGAAGTAGAACTGCGGGCGGTAGTTGTTGAAGAACGGCGTGTGCCGGCCACCCTCGTCCTTCGAGAGGATGTAGACCTGCGCGTCGAACTCGGTGTGCGGCGTGATCGACTTCGGCTTGACGACGACCTGGCCGCGCTCGACTTCTTCGCGCTTGATGCCGCGCAGGAGCAGACCGACGTTCTCACCGGCACGCGCCTCGTCGAGGATCTTGCGGAACATCTCGACGCCGGTGACCGTGGTGGTCATGACCGTGTCCTTGATGCCCACGATCTCGACGGTCTCGCCGGCC
>JBAVXU010000165.1:0-7439 GCA_049698415.1 Mycobacteriales bacterium | reverse complement strand
GGGTGGCCCCGACGGCGACCACTGCACGGTCGAACGCGACATCGCCGGCCGACGTGGCCAACTGGCCAGGTTGCAGACCCGTCACCCCGACGCCGGTGCGCACGTCGACGTCGAGCACCTCCCAGGCCATCGGCAACGTGGTGTCCTGGATACGGCCGAACAGCAGGTCCTTGGACAGCGGCGGCCGGTCGTAAGGCAGATGCTCCTCTGCGCCCAGCAGCGTGATGGAGCCGTCGTAGCCCTGGGAACGTAGTTCCTGACAGACGCGTGAGCCCGCGAGGCCCGCCCCCACCACGGCAACCCGCTGCATCGCCCTCACCCTCGGTCAGCCGCCTATCAGGTCGGCGCGCCGGAGCACAGGACCAGCGTCGGCGTGTCGACAAACGTAGACTGGCCGGGTGACCACGTCCCTCGCCGACCCTCTTCTGGGGACGCTGCTCGAAGGGCGCTACCGCATCGAGGCGCGGATCGCCCGCGGCGGCATGGCGACCGTCTACCGAGGACTCGACGAGCGCCTCGATCGGGTGGTCGCCATCAAGGTCATGCTCCCCGGGCTGGCCGAGGAGTCCGACTTCCTCGACCGCTTCACCCGGGAGGCAAAAGCGGCAGCCCGGCTCAGCTCCGGGCATGTCGTGAACGTCTACGACCAGGGATCGCACAACGGCCTGGTCTACCTCGTCATGGAGTTGGTTGCCGGGCGGACTCTGCGCGACGTCCTCGCCGAGCGGGTCCGACTCACCCCGGCCGAGGCCATCTCCGTTCTCGAGCCGGTCCTCCTCGCACTGGCGGCCGCCCACCGGGCCGGGCTCGTGCACCGCGACGTCAAGCCGGAGAACGTGCTCCTCGGCGACGACGGCTCGGTCAAGGTCGCCGACTTCGGCCTGGCCCGCGCGGTGGAAGCCGCATCGATGACCCACACCAAGGGGGTCCTGATCGGCACGGTCGCCTACCTCGCTCCCGAGCAGGTCTCCCACGGTGGGGCCGACGAGCGCACCGACGTCTATGCCGCCGGTCTGATGCTCTTCGAGATGCTGACCGGCACGGTTCCGTACGCCGGCGAGAGCGCGGTGTCGGTGGCCTACCGCCACGTCCACGAGGACGTGCCGCCGCCGTCCCATCAGGTCGACGTCCCGCCGGCTCTCGATGCGCTCACCGTCCGCGCGACCCGCCGCGATCCCGGCGCCCGGCCGGCCGATGCCGGCGCGTTCCTTGCTGAGTTGCGGCACGTCCGCGACGACCTCGGGCTGAGCATGGTCCCGATCCCCACGGCCAGGTCCGGTGCGTCGACACAGAAGACGGTGGCCGTCGCCCTGCCACCGGCCGAGGAGCCCGGTGCCCGGCACGCGGGCCACCGCCGGCGCAGGCGGGTGCCGGTCGCGCTCCTGGTGGTGTTGCTGCTGGGCCTGTTCGCCGCAGGAGGCGGGTGGTGGATCGGGGCGGGCCGCTTCACCAAGGCGCCGTCGCTGATCGGCAAGTCCCTGGCCGACGCCGAAGCCACCGTCAAGAAGGCCGGCCTGTCCGTACGCCTCGGGCCCAAGGCCTACAGCGAAGTCATCCCGACCGGTGCAGTCGTGGCACAGGACCCGGCAGCCACCGACCGGATCCGCAAGGGCACCGCGATCACCCTGACGATCTCGCTGGGCAAGGAGCGCTACAAGGTTCCCGATCTCAAGGGCACCAAGCAGGCCGACGCCGAGGCCAAGCTCAAGGCGGCCAAGCTGACTCCGTCGGTGCAGAAGAGCTACAACGACAGCGTCCCGGCCGGCACCGTGATCTCGCAGTCCCCCACCGCCGGCACATCCGTGCGCCCGCACACCTCGGTCACGATGGTCGTCAGCAACGGACCCGTGCCGGTCGACGTGCCGTCCGTGGTGGGCCTGAAGCTTGACAAGGCACAGGAGAGGATCATCGGCGCCGGCCTTCAGGTGCAGGTGACGCGAGTCTTCGACGAGACCGTTGCCAAGGACCGGGTCATCTCTCAGAGCCCGACCCAGGGCAAGCTCCCCAAGGGCTCGGACGTCAAGCTCACCGTCTCCAACGGGCCCCCACTGGTCACCGTGCCCGACGTCAGGGGGATGAAGGTCGACAAGGCGCAAGCCGTACTCAAGGACGCCGGCTTCAAGGTCTCCGTCGTGAACTTCTTCAACGGTGACACGGTGTTCGGTCAGCAGCCCGGCGGGGGCAACAAGGCGCCCAAGGGCAGCACCGTGCGGATCCTGCACTAGACCGAACCCGGGGCCGCCTCGGCAGCGTGGGAAGATCACGGCAAATGGTCATCGTCATGGAGCCGGGTGCCGCCGAGAGCGAGCTCGCCGACGTCGTGCAAGCCGTGCAGAAATCCGGCGGCGCGGCCTTCGTCTCGCGCGGGGTCAGCCGCACGATCGTCGGAGTCGTCGCCGGCGAGGACGTCCTGGAGAGTCTTGACGGCCTGCAGTTGCCCGGCGTCGCCGACATCGTGCGGATCACGGCCCCGTACAAGCTGGTCAGCAAGCAGAACCACGCCAACACGAGCACCGTCCACGTCGGCGGCGTGCCGATCGGCCCCGACACGTTCACGCTGATCGCCGGACCGTGCGCGGTGGAGTCAGCCGATCAGACCTATGCCGCCGCCCACCTCGCCAAGGACGCCGGCGCGCAGTTGTTGCGCGGCGTCGCCTTCAAGCCGCGCACGTCGCCCTATGCCTTCCAGGGACTCGGACTCGACGGGCTGAAGATTCTGGCCGAGGTGAGCGCCGCGACCGGGCTCCCGGTCGTCACCGAGGTGGTGGACGCGGGGAGCGTCGCGACCGTCGCGGAGTACGCCGACATGCTGCAGGTCGGCACCCGCAATATGCAGAACTTCGCACTGCTACAGGCGGTCGGCGCCGTCGGCAAGCCCGTGCTGCTCAAGCGGGGCCTGACGGCAACGTACGAGGAATGGCTGATGGCGGCCGAGTACGTCGCTCAGCGCGGCAACCTCGACATCGTGCTCTGCGAGCGGGGGGTGCGCGGTTTCGAGAGCAGCATTCGCAACATGCTCGACATCTCGGCCGTGCCGATGATGCACGAGTTGTCCCACCTGCCGGTGATCGTCGATCCCTCGCACGCCGCCGGTCGACGCGATCTCGTCGTCCCCCTGTCCCGCGCTGCGATAGCTGCCGGGGCCGATGGCGTGATGGTCGACGTCCACGCCCGCCCCGAGGAAGCACGCTGCGACGGCCCGCAAGCTCTGCAAGGAGCCAGCCTGGACGAGCTGGCACTCGCCGTCAGCACGTTGCCGGCGTTGCTCGGCCGCAAGGTCTGAGCTCCCGAACGGACGAGCTAGCTGCCGAGCAGGCGAGCCAGTAGCCGGCCGGCGTCCTCGATGTCGTCGTCCTCGATGCCCAGGTGCGTCACCAACCGGATCCGGGAAGGCCCGACCACCGACACGAGCAGGTCGTCGGAGCTGGCCTTCTCTGCCAGGCCGACCGCGCCCGCCACGTCGACCGACACGATGTTCGTATCCACGGTGGACTCGTCAACGCCGAGGATCTCGGCGAGGCGGCGGGCGCGCCGGTGGTCGTCCGCCAGTCGGTCGAGATGGTGCTCGAGTGCGTACCTGCAGGCGGCAGCAAGGATGCCGACCTGCCGCATGCCACCGCCGAGCCGCTTGCGCATCGTGCGCGCCTGCTCGACCCGCTGGGCAGACGCGACGACGAGCGAACCCACCGGTGCGCCGAGCCCTTTGGACAGGCAGACCGAAAGCGTGTCGAAGAGCCGCCCATAGTCGGCCAGCGGGACACCGGAGGCGACGTGCGCGTTCCAGATTCGCGCCCCGTCGCAGTGCAGGGACACCGCCGACTCATCCACCATCGCCCGGAGCTCCTCGAGGGCGCCGAGCGGCTGCACCGTGCCGCCGCCACGGTTGTGGGTGTTCTCGACCGCCACGGCCGATGTCGCCACTGTGTGGAATCCGGGAGGCCTGATCATCGCGCGAACGGCGTCGACGTCGAGGCGCCCGGCCGGCGCCGTCCAGGTGCGGGTGGAGACGCCGCCGTGGGCGGCGGCCGCGCCGAGTTCGTAGGTCACGACATGGGCGTCGGCGTCACACAGCAGTTCCTCGCCCGGGTCGACCAACAGGCGCAGGCACAGTTGGTTCCCCATGGTGCCGCTGGGCACGAAGAGCGCTGCCTCGTGGCCGAACATGTCCGCGACCTCGGCTTCGAGGGCATTGACGGTGGGGTCCTCGCCGTAGACGTCGTCGCCGACTTCGGCAGCGGCCATCGCGGCACGCATCCCCGGGGTGGGAGCGGTGAGGGTGTCGGAGCGAAGGTCAATCACGGTTGTCGCGCAGCATTTCCGCGACCAGGAACGACAACTCCAGAGCCTGCTGGGTGTTCAGCCTGGGATCGCACAACGTTTCGTACCTGCCTGCCAGGTCGCTGTCGGAGATCTGCTGGCCACCGCCGAGACATTCGGTGACGTCGTCGCCGGTGAGCTCGACATGGATTCCGCCCGGCCACGTGCCCAGCGACCGGTGCACATCGAAAAAGCCGCGAACCTCGTCGACGACCCGGTCGAAGTGCCTGGTCTTGTAGCCGCTTTCCGACTCCACCGTGTTGCCGTGCATCGGATCGCAGGCCCAGACGACCTGCCGCCCGGTCGCCTCGACCTTCTCCACGAGTGCCGGCAGCAGGTCGCGGACGCGTCCCGCGCCCAGCCGGCAGACCAGCGTGAGCCGGCCGGCCACGGCTTCGGGGTCGACCCTCTCGACGATGGCCGCGGCTTCCTCGGGCGACGCATCGGGGCCGAGCTTGATGCCGATCGGGTTGGCGATCCGAGATACGAAGTCAAGATGCGCCCCGCCCAACTGCCGGGTCCGGTCGCCGACCCAGACCATGTGCGCCGACAGGTCGTGTGCCACGTCATCGGTGACCCGCGTCAGCGCGCGCTCGTAGTCCAGGATCAGGGCCTCGTGGCTGACGAACAGCTCGACACCGCGCAACGCGTCGTCGCGGATACCGCAGGCTCGCATGAACGCCAGAGCGCGGTCGATCTCGGCCGCCATTGTCTCGTAGCGCAGGCCGGCCGGTGAGCGCCGGACGAAGTCGCGGTTCCAGTCGTGCACCGCGTGCAGATCGGCCAGGCCACCGGAGGCGAAAGCGCGGAGCAGGTTGAGGGTCACCGACGCCGAGGAGTAGGCCTGCAGCATCCGACGCGGATCGGGAACGCGAGACAGCGGGTCGGGGGCGAAGGAGTTCACCATGTCGCCGCGATAGCTCGGCAGGCCGGCCGCATCGACGTCGGCCGACCGGGGTTTCGCGTACTGGCCTGCCAGCCGGGCCACCTTGACCACCGGCACGCTCGCGCCGTAGGTCAGCACCACCGCCATCTGCAGCAAGGTCTTGGTGGTCGCACGTAGCGCCGATTCGGTGGCCCCGAAAGTTTCGGCACAGTCGCCGCCCTGCAGCAGGAACGCCTCACCGCGGGCCACCGAGGCGAGCCGCTCGCGCAGGGTGTCGACCTCGCCCGGAACGACCAGCGGGGGCAGACCGGCGAGGGAATCGGCGGCCGCACGCAACGCGCCGGCATCGGGCCACGACGGCTGCTGGGCGGCCGGCAGCGCCCGCCAGGCGTCGAGGTCGAGGTCGAGGTCCACACCCATGAGGGTAGTCAGCCGAAAAACACTTCCGCCTCGGCATAGCGCTCCGGCGGGACGAGTTTGAGCTCGCGGGTGGCCTCCTCGAGCGGGACTCGGACGATATCCGTCCCCCGCAGGGCCACCATCTGCCCCCACGCCCCGTCGTTGACGGCGTCGACCGCATGCAACCCGAACCTGGTGGCCAGCACCCGGTCGAACGCGGTCGGCGTGCCGCCACGCTGGACGTGGCCCAGCACAGTGGCCCGGCACTCGCGGCCGGTGCGGCCGCGGATCTCCTCCTCGAGCACTGACGAGATGCCGGACAGCCGTACGTGGCCGAATGCGTCCAGCTCCCCCTCCCGCACGACCATCGAGCCCTTCTTGGGTGTCGCGCCCTCGGCGACGACGATGATGGGGGCGTAGTGCGTCTCGAACCGGTGTTCGACGTACTCACACACCTTGCCGATGTCGAACGGCCGCTCCGGGATCAGGACGATGTTCGCTCCCCCGGCCATGCCCGCATGCAGCGCGATCCAGCCGGCATGGCGCCCCATCACCTCGACGATGAGGACGCGGTGGTGGCTCTCGGCGGTGGTGTGCAGCCGGTCGATGGCCTCGGTGGCGATGGTCACGGCGGTGTCGAAGCCGAAGGTGTAGTCGGTGGCTCCCAGATCGTTGTCGATCGTCTTCGGCACACCGACGACGGGGATCCCGTCATCGGTCAGTCGCTTGGCGACTCCCAGGGTGTCCTCGCCACCGATGGCGATCATGCCGTCGAGCCCCAGGTCGAGCACGGTTTTCCTGATCCGCTCCGCCCCACCGTCCATCTGATACGGGTTGGTCCGGGAGGAGCCGAGGATCGTGCCGCCGCGCGGCAGGATCCCGCGGACCTGTTCGACGCCCAGCGCGGCGACATCGTTGTCGATCGGGCCGCGCCAGCCGTCACGAAATCCGACGAAGTCGTGGCCGTAGACACCGACTCCCTTGCGGACGACCGCGCGGATGACCGCGTTGAGGCCCGGGCAGTCGCCGCCCCCGGTGAGCACTCCGATACGCATGGCGCTAAACCGTAGCGACCTAGCCGGAGGACACCTCATCCCGCCCCTGCCGGTGCGCCTCCATCGCCGCCCAGCGGGCAAGGTTGTGCTGAGCATCGGCCAGCGCATCGTGCTGGTCGATGGGTGCGAGCGGTAGTTCGGGCTGACCTACGTCATCCCAGCGCTGACGAAGGTCCTTGGTGAATCTTGGTATCGCCCGGGGCAGCGCCGGCATGCCACCCCACAACTGGCACAACACGACGTGGTCGTAGGCCGCGAACCACGCCCACAACTCCAAGGCTTCACCGGGCTCGGTCAGGTAGCGCAGCAGATCCGCGCGAATCCGCTCCCGTGAGCGCCAGGCGGCGTCGGCCGGCGGCGGCAGCTTGTCGAGCACGTGGTCCTGCACCCACGGGATGGCCCTGGCCGGGTCGAACTCCGTGGAGACGGCGTAGAACTCACGGCCGGCCTCATCGACCGCGCCGATGGACACGAGATCGATGGTGCGGCCGTCCTCGATGAACTCGCAGTCATAGAACACGCGCCTCACCACCGGGCGACCGTACCGCTTGCCCCCGCCCCCCGGCGTCCACAACCCACCCTCCCCAACCCCCATCCCCACCCGAACCTATGAGTTGAGTCGCCTGGCGACTCAACTCATAGGTTCGGTGGGCGGGGCGGGATGGCGCAGGAGGGAGGTTGAGTGAGGGACAGGCGGCATCGGAGCGCGGCTGCGCGGGAGATCGGCGGGCTGGACGTTGTGGCCACCCTCAGGCATGCGCGGCGCGTCGCACGGCTGAGCC
>JBAVXU010000164.1:0-2556 GCA_049698415.1 Mycobacteriales bacterium | reverse complement strand
CAGAACTATGGGCTCGCTGGCTCTACGACCGGCGCCGCCACCCCGAGGCCATCGCGATCTGGGGTCGCCTCGCCGACGATGCTGCCGCCTCGCCGTTCGTCCTGCGCAACCTGGCGGTCGGGTTGTTCAACGTCGAAGGCGATGCCGAAGGTGCCATGGCCTGCTACGACCGCGCGGTGGGGCTGGCTCCGGCGGATGCCCGGCTCTGGTACGAACGCGACCAACTCGCCGCCCGCACCGGGGTGCCGCCTGCGGCCCGGCTGGACACGCTGCGCAAGCGACCCGACATTGTTGCCGAGCGCGACGACCTGACGATCGCGGTGGTCCACCTGCTCGACAGCGTGGGGGATCCCGAGCACGCCGATCACTTGCTGCGTTCACGTCGCTTCCAACCCTGGGAAGGCGGCGAGGGGCAGGCACTGGCCGCATGGGAGCGGACCGAGCTACTTCTGGCGCGGCAGGCGCTGGCGGCTGATAAGGCCGCCGACGCGGCCCGACGCGTCATGAGCGCGCTCGATCCTCCAAGCACCCTGGGCGAGGCACGCCATCCGCTCGCCAATCCCGCCCACCTGTGGCTCTGCCTGGGCGACGCCCGATCTGCGCTCGACGACGATGCGGGGGCGGCGGACGCCTGGCGCAGGTGCGCAGGTGTCGAAGGCGACTTCCGAGAAATGGCCGTACAGAAATACGGCGAGGCGACGTACTTCTCGATGCTCGCCCACCGGCGGCTCGGAGAGGACGATGCGGCCGGTCGGCTGGCTGCGGCTGTCGAGGCCTACGCCCACGAACTCGCCATCTCTCGCCCGACGATCGACTACTTCGCCACCTCGCTGCCGCAACTGCTGCTGTTCACCGACGATGGGCTCGCCAGACAGGCTCAGCTGAGCGAACTCCTGCTCGCTCAGGTGGCCGTGGTGCGGGGCGACCGGGCCGAGGCGATCCACCGACTCGATGGTGTATTGACGCTGAACCCTGCTCACCCGGTCGCGACCGACGTGCGGCACGCCCTGCTCAGTGGCCGCGACGCGTGACCCTGGCCGGGCACCGCGATGCGATCGGTTCTGCGCACCTAGAGGCGGCCACCGGCGGTGTCCTCCGACAGGCGCTGCGCGAGCCACACCGGGATCACCGACAACACGATCAGGACGGCGGCCACGACGTTGACGACCGGTGCCTGGTTGGGGCGGAAGAGGTTGCCGAAGATCCACAGCGGCAGCGTCTGCACGGCCGGTGAGGACGTGAACGTGGTCACGATGATCTCGTCGAAGGACAGCGCGAACGCCAGCAGTCCGCCGGCCAGCAGAGCCGAGCGCAGATTGGGCAGCGTGACGTACCTGAACGTCTGCCACACCCCGGCTCCGAGGTCCATCGAGGCTTCTTCCAGCGAGCCGCCCATCCGCCTGAGCCGGGCCAGCGCGTTGTTGTAGACGAGGACGACGCAGAACGTCGCGTGCCCGATGACGATGGTCAGCAAGCCGAACGGCAGGCCGAGGACCCGGAAGGCGTTGTTGAGCGCGATGCCGGTGACGATGCCGGGCAGCGCGATCGGCAGGAGTACGAGGAACGACACCGCGTCGCGGCCGAAGAAGCGATAGCGCGCCACCGCGAAGGCCGCCATCGAGCCGAGCACGAGGGCGATCGCCGTGGCGCCGACGCCGGCCTTGACGCTGGTCACCAGAGCCGCCCGGGCGCCCGTACTCCCGTACGCCTGGGTCCACCAGTGCAAGGTGAATCCCGCGGGCGGCCAGCCGAAGGTCCGCGAGGTGTTGAAGCTGTTGATGAGCACCACCGCAAGCGGGGCGTAGATGATCGCCAGCCCGAGCGCCATCGCGGTGCCGAGCGCGCGCCGGCCGAATGTCGTCAGCATCAGACGTGCTCCAACGCGCCGCTTCGACGAACCGCGACCAGATAGATGACCATCACGATGATCGGGAAAAACGCCGCGGCCGCAGCGAACGGCAGGTTGCCACCGGTCGTGATGTTGTCGTAGATCACGTTGGCGAACAGTTGCCGGCTGCCCCCGACGATCTTGACGGTGATGTAGTCGCCCAGCGACAGCGAGAACGTGAAGATCGACCCGGCGACGAGCGCCGGGAACAGCAACGGGAAGACCACCGAGCGGAAGGTACGCCACGCCCGGGCGCCCTGATCCGAGGATGCCTCCAGCAGGGAGTCCGGTATCCGCTCCAGGCCGGCGTACAACGGCAGGATCATGAACGGCAGCCACAGGTAGGCCAGCGTGACGGTCGTGGCGAACAGGCCGAAGCCGGGCCCGTGCCCGCCGAAGGGGGCGAGCAGCCAGTCGACCACGCCGTTGTTGGCGAACATCACCCGCCAGGAGTACGCCTTGACGAGGTATGACGCCCACAGCGGCGTCAGGATCGCGACTACCAGCAGCCGCCGCCACGCCGGGGATGCCACCTTGGCCATGTAGTAGGCCATCGGCAGGGCGACCAGTGCATCGACGACAGTCACGAGGGCTGCGACGCCCAGGGAACGCAGGGCGATGGTGCGATAGACACTCTCGGTGAGCAGCGCGGTGAAGTTGTCCAGAGT
>JBAVXU010000163.1:0-7153 GCA_049698415.1 Mycobacteriales bacterium | reverse complement strand
TGCGCCGCCTCGAGCGCGCTGAGGACGGCCAGCCCGATCTCGGCCACTTGGTGCTCGTCGAGCCGGCCCTTGTCGCGGATGACGTCGGCAAGGCTGTCGGCGGCCACGAGTTGCATCACGATCCAGGGCTGGCCGCCCTCCTCGACCACGTCGTAGACGGTGACGGCGTTGGGGTGCGCCAGCCTGGCGGCGGCGCGCGCCTCACGCATCGTGCGCTCGTGCAGTTGCTCGCGGTCGACCTCGCCGACCTGCGGCAGATCGACCTCCTTGACGGCGACCGTACGGTCCAGAAGCTGGTCGCGGGCACGCCACACGGTGCCCATGCCGCCCGAGCCGAGGCGATCGATGAGCTGATAGCGGCCGCCGATCACGCGCAGGCCGGTATCCGAGGGACCTCCCATGCTGCCCCCCCTACCCGACAACGTCGTTCCCCTACCCAGTTGAGGCAGGCGGAAGAAACTGCTGAGGCGGCCAGTGGGCCGCCGGACCGGGCCACACGATACCTGGGCGCCGACGTGCCCTTCCCCCGATACCCTCGCTGCGTGCGCGTACTCGTGGTCGGTTCGGGCGCCCGCGAGCACGCCCTCTGCCGCGCGCTGGCCGACGACCCCTCGGTGACCTCGCTCGTCTGCGCGCCGGGCAACGCCGGCATCTCCACCATCGCCGAGGTCCGCCCGCTCGACGCGGCCGACCCGGTCGCCGTCGCCGACTGTGCCGTTGCCGTGGGAGCCGACCTGGTCGTGATCGGCCCCGAGGTCCCGCTGGTGGCCGGGGCGGCCGACCGGGTGCGCGAGCGCGGCATCGCCTGCTTCGGCCCGTCGCAGGCCGCCGCGCAGATCGAGGGCTCCAAGACGTTCGCGAAGCAGATCATGGCGGCGGCGCGGGTTCCCACGGCCGGCTATGCCACCTGCGAAACGGCGGCTGCCGTGTCCGAGGCGCTGGACCGGTTCGGACCGCCGTACGTCGTCAAGGACGACGGGTTGGCTGCCGGCAAGGGCGTCGTCGTGACCTCGGACCGGGCCGAAGCGGCGCGGCACGCGATCCAGTGCGGCCGGGTGGTGATCGAGGAATACCTCGACGGCCCCGAGGTGTCGCTCTTCTGCCTCACCGACGGCGTCACCGCCCTGCCGCTGCTGCCCGCGCAGGACTTCAAGCGCGTCGGCAACGGCGACACGGGGCCGAACACCGGTGGCATGGGGGCCTACGCGCCGCTGCCCTGGGCGCCGGCCGGGCTGGTCGACGAGGTGATGCGTACGGTCGTCCGGCCGACCATCGAGGTCATGCACCGGCGGGGCTCGCCGTTCTCCGGGCTGCTCTACACCGGGCTCGCGCTGACCAGCCGGGGAGTGCGGGTCGTGGAGTTCAACGCGCGGTTCGGTGACCCGGAGACCCAGGCCGTGCTGGCGCTGCTCGAAACGCCGCTCGCCGGCCCGCTGCTCGCGGCCGCCACCGGGACTCTCGCCGACATCGAGTTGCGCTGGCGGCCCGGTGCCGCGGTGACCGTCGTCGTCGCGGCCGAGGGATATCCCGCCGCCCCGCGTAGCGGTGAGGTCATCGTCGGTGCCGACGTCGACGGCGTGCTGCACGCGGGCACCCGACGGCGGGAGGACGGTGCGGTCGTGAGCTCCGGGGGACGCGTCCTGTCGGTGACGGCGACCGGCACCGACCTGGGCAGCGCGCGGGCCGCGGCCTACGACCTGGTGTCCGGGATCAAGATGGCCGGCGCGCACTACCGCACCGACATCGCCTGGGCGGCGATCGGCGGCGACATCGTGGTCCCGGCGGTCGCACCCGACCCTTCCTGAGGGCGTAGGGGAGGATGGGCGGGTGATCGAGCGCTACACGCTGCCCGAGATGGGCCAGGTCTGGAGCGAGGCGCACAAGTACGCCCTGTGGTGCCGGGTCGAGACGCTCGTCCTCGAAGCTCACGCGCAGGCCGGTGCGGTGCCTGCAGACGTGGTCGCCCCGGTACGCGCTGCCGCACCCCCCACCCCCGAGGCGGTCGCCGCGATCGAGGCGACCACGCAGCACGACGTCATCGCCTTCCTGTCCGCCTGGGCCGACAACACGACACCGCGCGAAGCCGCGGCCTTCGTCCACTTCGGGATGACCAGCAGCGACCTGCTCGACACGGCGTTGGCCGTCCAGCTCACCGAGGCCACCGACCTGTTGCTCGCCCGCGCCGACCATCTGGTCGCCGCGCTGCGCGACCACGCTCTCGAACACCGCGGAACGTTGCGGGTCGGCCGCACCCACGGCATCCACGGCGAGCCCGACACGTGGGGTCATCGGGTGGCCGATTTCGCCTTCGCGATGGCTCGGTCCCGCGATCGGTTGCGGCGCGCGCGCACCGCCGTCGGTGTCGCCAAGATCTCCGGCGCCGTGGGGACGTACGCCAATGTCGATCCGCAGGTCGAGGCCTATGTCGCGGCGCAGTTGGGCCTGACGCCTGCCGACGCGGCCACCCAGGTGGTGATCCGTGACGGGATCTCCGAGTGGGTCAACGCGCTGGCAGTGCTGGTCACAGTGTGCGAGGCCATCGCGCTCGAGGTGCGGCACGGCCAGCGCACAGAGGTACGCGAGCTGGCGGAGCCGTTCGGCGCCGGGCAGAAGGGCTCGTCGGCGATGCCGCACAAGAAGAACCCGATCATCTCCGAGCGCATCTGCGGGCTGGCCCGGGTCGTACGCGCGCAGGTCGTGCCGGTCATGGAGGGCATCCCGCTGTGGCACGAGCGCGACATCTCGCACTCGTCGGTCGAGCGGATCGCGCTGCCCGACGCGGCGATCGGCACCGACTACCTGCTGAACCTCACCTCCCGGCTGGTCACCGGCCTGGTCGTCGACGTCGACCGGATGCGGACGAACCTCGACCTGACCGGCGGCCTGATCTACACCGGCGCCGTGCTGCTCGACCTGGTGCAGTCCGGGCTGTCCCGCGAGGACGCCTACACCCTGGTCCAGGCCGCGGCGATGCAGACCTGGCAGTCGGGCACGCCGTTTCGCCAGACCCTGCGGGCCGAGGCGGATGCGGCTGACGTCAAGCTCGACGAGGACCGATTGGACTCCGTCTGCCGGCCGGAGCGTTACGTCGCCGGTCTGAGCGGGGTCTTCGACCGGCTCGGGCGCCTGTCCTGAGCGCTGCCCTCTGCCACAGCGCTCTGCCAAACTGCGCCAATGCTCGAATACAGCTATCTGTCCAGCGGCAAGGTGCGCGACCTGTACGAAACTGCCGACGGGCGCTTGCTGTTCGTCGCCACCGACCGGATGTCGGCCTACGACGTGGTGCTGCCGACCGTGATTCCCGACAAGGGCCGCATCCTCACCGCGCTGTCGCTGTGGTGGTTCGAGCAACTGGCCGACATCGTCCCCAACCATGTCGTCTCCGCCGACGTGCCGGCCGAGCTCTCCGGCCGGGCGATGCTGTGCGAACGCTTGGAGATGGTGCCCGCCGAATGCGTGGCACGGGGATACCTCGCCGGATCGGGCCTGGCCGACTACCACGCGACCGGTGCTGTGTGCGGCATCGCGCTGCCACCAGGTCTGGTGGAAGGCTCGCGGCTGCCCGAACCGATCTTCACCCCGGCGACCAAGGCAGCGCTCGGCGACCATGACGAGAACCTGTCCTTCGCCGACTTCGCCGAACTCGTCGGGGCCGACCTGGCCGGCGAACTGCGGCGGCTGACCCTCGCGGTCTACGCCCGTGGCGCGGCGATCGCCGAGCGGGCCGGAATCATCCTGGCCGACACCAAGCTGGAGTTCGGCCGGTCCGCCGACGGCACTCTGATGCTCGCCGACGAGGTGTTGACACCGGACTCGTCACGCTTCTGGCCGGTCTTGACGTGGGTGCCCGGCCGGGCTCAGCCGTCCTATGACAAGCAGTACCTCCGCGACTGGCTCGCCGCCAGCGGCTGGGACAAGCGACCGCCGGGTCCTGCCCTGCCCGAAGACGTGGTCGCGGCCACCCGGTCGCGCTACGTCGAGGCGTACGAACGACTCACCGGCCGGACGTGGAGCTGACGGCTTCCCGCAGGACCTCGGCCAACTCCGCGTGTGAGGGCGCTGGGGGCGGCTCCGGGCGCCAGCCGGCACCCATCAGGTCGGTCACCCGCTCGTGCACCGCGTCATCGCCGGCCAGCTCGGCAGGCTTGCGAAGCATGCCTGCTGTTTGCATGACGGCCTGCCAGACGTGCTTGTCCACGGCGGCCGCTGCTGCCAGGACGGGCATCGGGTACGGCGCGCGCATCGCCGGCGACTGGCTGGGCACGCCGGCGACGGCTGCCCGCCAGGCTGCTGTCCGGGCCTGGTCGGCCGCGACTGCGTCGGCATGCCACGGGACGAGGTCGGCGGTCAGGAACTCGTCGAACGCGGCACGCACGTGGGCGAGGTCACGCAAGTCAACGAGAAGCTCGGCGAGGCGGTGTGCCTCCAGCAGGGCCAGTGCGGCGCCCCGGCCGAATGCGGGGTTGGTCGTGCACGCGGCATCCGCGAGGCGGATCAGGCCGGTAGGTGCGTCGGCCGCAAGCAGGTTGAGGTGACTGGTCAGCCCCGCCATGGGTACGACCGGGCTGGTCGGCTCGCTGCGGCCAGGCTCCCGCCACGGCGCCACCAGCGGAATCGCGCGTACCGCAGCCTCAAAGGCGTCGACTTCCCGCATCGGCTTGAGTGCGGTGTCGTCGGGCAGCCGTCCGCAGGCGATGGAGAAGGTGCGGTTGTCATGCGGGAACAGCACGCATGAGTAGCCGGCGAAGATCCCGCCAGCAGCGAAACCCCGGTTGAGCGGCCCGGGATCGGCGCCGTCGAGAAGCCGGTAGAACCGCGTGTTGTAGACCATGCCGCAGTCCACGTCCGCCGGCCGGTCGGGCTGCGGTGCGAGATCTTTCAGCAGCGGGGACCGGCGGCCGCCGGCATCGACGACGAGATCGGTCGGCAGGGTGCCGTCGGCGAGCACCACGCCGGTGACCCGTCCTCGCGAAACCGCCAGGCCTGCTACGGCCGTTCCCGCACGGATCTGCAGGTGCCGGCGCGATGCCGCGGCACGCAGCAGCGCCCAGTCGACGGTCGAGCGGCGGGCGGCGAGGAAGACGAGCTCGTCGTCGCCGTCCAGTGGCTGGCCGGAGATGGCCGGTGGCAGGTTGTCGGTGAGCCGGATCTCGGTTGCGCCGCTGGCGAGCAGGTCGTCGTACACCTCGGTCAAACATGAGCGAAGCTCGCGGGTGAACAGCGGGATGAAACCGTGTGACTGCCGGAACTGCGGCACTCCTCGCCGCTGCCACGTTGATGAGTCGTCGACGGTGGTCGGCGCGGCGATCTCGTCGCGGTCGACGACCGTGACCGACCATCCCGCATCTGCCAGGAGCAGCGACGTGCACAGGCCGCCGAGGCCAGCACCCACCACCACCGCTTGCCTCATCAGTGCCGCCGATGCTCCCCGCGCCGTTCCCCCGAGGAACGGCTGGGCTCAACCTATCTAGTGGTCACCCTTCGATGCGGGTTTCGGCTTGCCGACGGCCGGCTCATCGACCGGTGCCGCCGTCGGGGTGTTCGGTGCCATGCAGACCCGGTTGCGCCCCTGATCCTTGGCGAGGTACATCGCGGTGTCGGCGGCGAGCAGGAGTTGGTCGACGGTCTCGGCTGTCTCGGGATAGACGGCGCCGCCGATCGAGCAGGTCATCCAGCCGGTGCCGAGTTGGCCGTCGTCGGCGAGGTCGACCTTGAGGTTGGCGATCCGGTGCCGGATCCGCTCGGCCGCGTGTGCGATCTCGGCGGCATCGATTCCGGGCAGCAGAACGACGAACTCCTCACCGCCGAACCTGGCGACGACGTCGTACTCGCGTACCTGCGCCTTGATGCAGCGCGCCGCAGCGCTGATCGCCCGGTCGCCGTTGAGGTGACCGTAGGTGTCGTTGATCGCCTTGAAGTCATCGAGGTCGATCATCAGCACGCCCAGCGGGGTGCCGGTGCGCTCGGCGCGCGCGACCTCGGCCTTGGCGATCGCGTGCCAGAATGTCGCCTCGAGCAGGCCGGTCTTGCTGTCGGTGTTGGCAGCCTTTTGGAACTGCCCGAGCAGCAGCGCCCGATGCAGGCCGAGAATGGTGAACAGTAGGACGACGACCGCCCACGGCTGGCTGATGATCAACGCGGCCACGGCGAAACCGAGCGCGAGAGCCCCGGCGACGATCCACTGGTCGGCCAGCCGTCCCAGCGCGCGGCCACCCGAGGCGCCCGGGTTGGACAAGATGATGGCGCCGACCACGAGTGCGTAGTTGACGAACCAGTACTCCACCCCCGCGATGACCCCGATCAGCAGACCCTCGGGGCCGCCCGGGAAGCCCGGGTAGCTCGACGGGTCGAGTGCGTAGACGACGACAGCAACGGCCGCCACCGACAGGATGATCGTCGCGGTGGAGAAGGCCCAGCGATAGATCGGCACCCGGCGCAGCCGGAACCACGCGTGGAAGTACGTCGTGAGAACGAGCGCCAGCGCGAGCGGCAGCGGCAGCAGCAGTGCGCCGGCGAACGTCCACATCCCCATGAGGTTGACGTACGGCACGCCTTCGGCAACGACTTCGCGCAGCCGCTCGATATGGCGGGTAGCTTCGAGGTACGCCGCCGAGCCGAGCGCCAGGAGCAGGAATCGGATGACGTCTGTGGAGTTGGCAGGGACCAGCCAGGGTGCCGACGCGACTACCGCCAGCGCGGCGAGGTCGACCGCCACGATGAAGGCCAGCAGCGGCGCGGACAGGGACCAGACGGTCCACTTGGCCACTCTGGATCGCCGGAAGCGCGCCGTCGCCCCCCGCGCGCGGTCGTTGTATTTCAGAATCAAAGTTTTGCCGGCCTCTCAGATCCCCCACCGGGACTGCGCAACGATACGTGTCCGTGATCCTGAGGATAGACAGACGACGGATTCGGCACGTTGAGTGACGCTTTGAGAGGGGGTGATGACGATGAGCAACAACCAATGGCACTAATGGCTGCGGACCGATGGCTACGGCGCCGGCCGGACCCGACCGGGCGTGAATTCCCGGTCGCCGGCCGGCCCGCGATTGGCGCGCGACCAGGCCAGCCCCGCCGCGATCGCCGCGGCGACGCCTAGTGCTCCCGCGCCGGCAACCACGGTCGACGGTCGCCATTGATCGGCCGCGACCCCACC
>JBAVXU010000162.1:0-2501 GCA_049698415.1 Mycobacteriales bacterium | reverse complement strand
GTGGCGTACGGGGGCCACCGGGAGGTCGACCTGGCGATGCTCGATCTGTTCAGCGGTCCGCGCATCCGCGCGGCCTACGCCGAAGTGGCGCCGCTGGCCGCCGGCTGGGAGGACCGGGTGGAGCTGTGGCAGTTGTTTCCCCTGCTCGTCCACGCGGCATTGTTCGGCGGATCGTACGCGGCGTCGGTCGAGCGCATAGCGGTCGGCTACTCCGGTCGCTGAAGGCTCACACCACCCGCGTGTGCGCCGGATAAGATTGACCAGGTAGTCGTCCCGCTCGGCGGTCGGAGTCGGAAAGGCCAGTCGGCCGGGATGCTCTGCCCAAACGCGGCGGCTGTCGCTGACCGGCTTTGGTCGGCGGCGCGCTCGGGATTAGCATCGCTGGAGATCCTACGGCGGGATGTCCCGGTAAACCCTCGTCGGTCGGAGCTACTACCAGCGACCCTTTTGCCCATAGAAGAAGACCAACGTGATAAAGGAGCCAGATGAATCTGTTGGACACACGGCTGCTTCCTTGAGGTCGCTCGCGACACGCTTCTCGCGGCGACCACGATCTCCGGAGCGGGGGCCAGAGTGGCTCCGCTCGCAGCCGTGGGTCGGCGCTGCGGTTCCGCCGGACGTGCAGAGCGTGCCGACGATGTTGAGCGTAGAAGAGCGGCAGCTGCTCTACGTGCTCGCGCGCGATTACGCGATCGGAGCGGGCGCGATGATCGACGCAGGTTGCTTCATCGGCGGCTCGACGGCTGCGCTGGCCGCCGGCGTCGAAGAGAACCCGCGGGCGTCTGCGATTCATTCCTACGATTTGTTCCGACTCGACGGTGCCTATAAGGAGGCCTACCCCGGCCTCGTCGAGGACATCGAGGTGGGGGAGTCCATGCTGCCACGCTTCGAGGAGCTGCTCGGGTCGAGGCTCGACCACGTCGTCGTCCACGAGGGTGACATCTGCCGTGGGCGCTGGGCCGGCGACCCCATCGAAGTCCTGTTCATCGACATCTGCAAGACATGGGCGATCAACGACCACGTCGTCGGCGAGTTCTTTCCGGCGCTCGTGCCCGGACGCAGCGTCGTGATCCAGCAGGACCTGATCCACGAGTGGCTGCCCTTCCTGACGATCACGATGGGTCTCTTCCGCGACTCGTTCGAGCTGATCGGCGTGGCTGCACCGTGCTCGGCCATCTACCTCAACACTCGGGCAATCCCGAGGAGCGCGATCCCGAACCGTCTCGACGAGCTCTCCGTCGACCGCAAGGTCGAACTCTTCGACCGGGGGTGCGCCCCGTTCACCGGCGAGGATCGCGCGGTGATCGAGTGCGCTCGGGCCGTCCTGCTCGTCAACATTGGCCGACCGCAGGAGGCGGCGGCGCACTTGGAGTCAATCGTGGCGCAGCATCCGAATTCCGAACGCGTCAGATACATCGGCGATGCCGCTGGGCGCTGGCTCGCACCCCAACTTGGCCGGTGAGGTCAGTGGCGTCAAAGGCAATCCTGCTCGCGGTCGTGGTGCTCGTCGCGTCCTCTGTCAACGCGCACTCCGCCGTGGCGGGCGTGTGGACACAGATTGTCTGCGCGGCGGCCGGGCCAGCGCCAATCGAGGGGATGACGCCGCTCAGCGCCGGAACCGCGGCGACGGCGACCGATCGCTGCAACCCCGCCACCGGCGGATTGGTGGCCCTCGTCAGCTCGGCTACGGCGGTGGCCCCGGGCACCGCCGCGTCGTGGACCTACAAGGCGCCGGGAAGCTCGACCATCGCCGGCGGCACGATCTCGCTCTCCCTGTTCGCGCCAGGTGGCCTCGCCTACGTGGCTACCCCAGGGCCTGCGTTTGACCCGGCCAACACGCTGGCATTCTGCATCAGCACGGCCGCCTGCGGCGCGTCGGTCGGCGGTCAGCTCACAGCTGTCGTACCAATCAACCACCCCGGTGGCACACAGATCTACCAAGTCGCAGAATGCCTGGGCAGTTGTCCGGCCGGCGGCGGTGGCGCTGGCCTCTTCGCCCAAGCGAACGTTTTCGGCATGTCGATCCGGCTTATTAACAACGCTCGACCTGCAGGATCTGCTTTCGCCGGCGGCCTGCTGACCGGAGCCGGCGGGACGCAGCCGCTGACCTTCACTGCGACGGATCCGGGCGGACCGGGCATTTTCGACCTGATCGTGATGATGGACGGCAGGACGATCTACGACAAGACGCCGGACGCCAACGGCGGCCATTGCGTCCCGTCGGGCAGGGACGCTGACGGGGTGAACCAGTGGCTCTACGCGCAGCCCTGCCCGTCGACTCTGAGTGTGTCAGTTCCGGTGGACACGACACAGTTCGCGGACGGACCGCACGTGCTCCACGTGGTCGTGTCGGACGCCGCGGGCAACTCATCCGTCGTCTTGGATCGCACGATCACGATTGCCAACCGCGAGTCCTCGGCAGCCGGCAGTGGATCGACCGGCCCGAACGCGGGTAATGTGGCCAACGGGCGCGGCGCGTGCGCAGCCGCCCAGCTTACGGC
>JBAVXU010000161.1:0-3734 GCA_049698415.1 Mycobacteriales bacterium | reverse complement strand
ATAGATGATCGCCACGATGATGACGAGGTAGATCAGCGCGTCCTTGACGAAGGCGATCAACGCCGGCGCCCGCAGACCCGAGGTGTAGGTATAGGCCGCGAGCACCGCGAACGCGATCAGCAGCGGCAGGTCCTGCAGGAACTTGTTGGACGTGCTGCCGATGCCCATCACCTCGAGGACGGCCTGGATACCCACCAATTGAAGGGCGATGTAGGGCATCGTGGCGAGGATGCCGGTGAGCGCGACGGCGAGTGCGAGGCCCTTGGAGTCGTAGCGCCCGCGTACGAAGTCAGCCGGCGTGACGTAGCCGTGCCGGTGGCACACCGACCACAGCCGTGGCATGAACACGAACACCAGCGGATAGATGATGATGGTGTAGGGCACGGCGAAGAATCCCAGCGCGCCCGAGGCGAACATCAGGGCTGGCACAGCGATGAACGTGTAGGCGGTGTACAGGTCGCCGCCGATCAGGAACCACGCGACGAACGTGCCGAAGCCTCGCCCGCCAAGGCCCCACTCGTCGAGGGAGGCCACCTGCGCCGCTCGGCGCCAGCGCGCGGCGGCGAATCCGAGGACCGTGACGAACAGGAACAGGATGACGACGATGGTCAGCGCGACGCCGTCGACGCCGCTGGTCGGGCCGTCGGCGAGATTCATGCCCGCTCACCCCGATCGCGCTCTCCCTGGCGCTGGTCACGACGATCGATGTCGCTGCGCCGGACGAACAGGTAGGCCACGACGGTCAGGACGCCGGTGATGATCACCCACAGCAACTGGTACCAGTAGAAGAAGGGGAATCCGAACAACGCCGGATCCTTCTTGTTGTAGGTGGGCACTGCGAGCAGTGCGATGAGGGGTACGACGACGAGGACGGAAACGACCACAGTGCTCGCGGCGCTCCCTGTCTCGTCGCGGGCAAACCTCCGCAACCGTGACACGGTTGGCCTCCAGATGACGGGGAGGCGTGAACCGCCTCCATCGGGCGGGACGCTATCGCGAAATGTCCCGGTGTGCCTCTTGGTAATGCTGGCAAATCGGGGCACCCTACCGGGGCTGCCGTCCTCGCCGCTAGAGAGTGCTGGACAACGCTTTGATCGGCATCGCGAGATCGGTCAACATCGCGATGTCCTCCTCGGCCGGGCGACCCAGTGTCGTCAGATAATTACCGACGATCACGGCGTTGACGCCCCCGAGCACGCCACGACCGGCCAGATCCCCGAGGGTGATCTCGCGCCCGCCTGCGTAGCGCAGGATCGTGCGCGGCAGCGCCAGCCGGAAGGTCGCCACGGTCCGCAACGCCTCCACGGCCGGCATCACCTCGAGGTCGCCGAACGGCGTGCCCGGCCGGGGGTTGAGGAAGTTCAGCGGCACCTCGTCAGGCTGCAACTGTGCCAACTGGGCGGCGAACTCGGCCCGCTGCTCCAGCGACTCGCCCATCCCGACGATCCCGCCGCAGCACACCTCCATGCCGGCGTCGCGGACCATGGTCAGGGTGGCCCAGCGCTCCTCCCACGTATGCGTCGTCACGACCTCGGGGAAGTACGACCGGGCCGTCTCGAGGTTGTGGTTGTAGCGGTGCACTCCCATGTCGGCGAGGTCGTCGACCTGCGCCTGGGTCAGCATGCCCAGCGACGCGGCGACGTTGATGTCGACCACCGACCTGATCGCGGCCACACCCTCGCGCATCTGCTTCATCAACCGCTCGTCCGGTCCGCGAACGGCCGCGACGATGCAGAACTCCGTCGCGCCGGTCTTGCCGGTCTCGATCGCGGCCGCCACCAACGAGGGGATGTCGAGCCAGGCGGCGCGTACGGGCGAGGCGAACAGGCCGGACTGCGAGCAGAAGTGGCAGTCCTCGGGGCAGCCCCCGGTCTTGACCGAGACGATGCCCTCGACCTCGACCTCGGGTCCGCACCAGCGCATGCGTACGTCGTGGGCCAGCGCCAAGAGGTCGTCGAGCCGGTCGTCGGGCAGGTGCAGGCACTCGAGCGCCTGCTCCTCGGTGAGCGCACGGCCCTCGTCGAGGACCTGCTGGCGGGCGGTGTCGAGGATGTCGGTCACGGTCGGAAGTCTGCCGCATCGAACCGGCCGCCCAGCGTGGGGTCGAGGCCGTGCCGGGCCAGGCCCAGGAAGTCGGGGCTGGCCGCAGCCCGCTCCGGCAACGCTCCGGCCAGCGGCCGGCCGGCCAGTCGCTCCAGGTCGCCCACGTTGTGTCGTTCGGCCAGCCCCGGTCGGGCCGGCCAACTGCCGATGACGACACCGCTGTGCCGCAGCCCGCGGCCGGCCATGACCTCGAGCGTGAGTGCAGTGGCGTTGAGGGTGCCCAACCCGGCGGCGGCGACCACCAGCACGGGCGCGTCGAGCAACTGGGCCAGGTCCGCAAGGGTCCAGCCGTCGGAGGCGAAGCGCACCAGCAGGCCACCGGCGCCTTCGACGAGGACGAGTTGCCGGGACCGGGCCAGCTCGTGCACGGAATTGGCGACCTCGTCGACCAGCAACTGCTCACCGCCGCTGACCCGGGCCGCCGCCTCCGGCGAGAGCGGATCGGGATAGCGGGCGAGTTCGTGCAGGTCGGTCGCGCCGGACAGCCGGGCGATCTCGTCGAGGTCTCCGGGCTCTGCGGGGTCGACGCCGGTCTGGGCCGGCTTGACCACAGCCACTGATGCGCCCCGGTCGAGCGCCAGCGCCGCCACGGCTGCGGTGGCGACCGTCTTCCCGACGCCGGTGCCGGTGCCGGACACGATCAGGATGCTCATCTGCGACCGGCCGGCCGCCCGGCTGCAACCGCACCCAGCGCACTGGTGGCCAGCGCGATGTCCTCGTCGGTCAGGTCGGCCCGGGCGGTGAGCCGCAGGCACGACCCACCGGCGGGCACCGAAGGCGGCCGGAAGCATCCGACGTGAACGCCATGCTCACGGCAGATCTCCGCCGCGCGGACCGCGTCCTGCGCCGCGCCGAGAACGACCGAGACGACGGCCGCCGCCGGAGTCGACGCGGGCAGTCCCAGCGACCGCGCGACGGCAGACAGTTCACGGGCGCGGTCGCGGGCGCGTACGGCCAACTCGGGCTCGCCCTCGACGATCTCCAGCGCTGCCAGGGCGGCGGCCGCGGACGGGGGCGCCAGCCCGGTGTCGAAGATGAACGACCGCGCCGTGTTGACCAGCGTCTCGATCACTTCCGGGGCACCGAGTACGGCACCTCCCTGGGCACCGAGCGCCTTCGACAGGGTGAGGGTGCACACGACGTCGGGCTCTCCGGCCAGCCCGGCCGCTTCGACCGCGCCCCGTCCAGCGATCCCGATCACCCCGAACGCGTGCGCCTCGTCCACCACCAGCAATGCGCCGTGCTCGCGGGCGGCCTCGTGCAACTCGCGCAGCGGAGCCAGGTCGCCGTCGACGGAGAACACCGCGTCGGTCACCACGAGGGCGTGCTCCTCGGAGCGGCCGGCGAGCGCCACTGAGACGGCGCCGACGTCGCAGTGCGGCGTTACGACCACCCGAGAGCGCGACAGCCGGCAGGCATCCACGACAGACGCGTGGTTGGCGGCATCTGAGACGACGAGGACGGCGGGGCCACCGAGGGCGGCGACGGCGCCCAGGTTGGCGAGGTAGCCGGAGGAGAACACCAGCCCGGACGCGGCGCCGGCGAACGATGCGAGCGCGGCCTCGAGCCGCTGATGTAGCTCGGTGCTGCCGGTGACCAGCCGCGATCCCGTCGAGCCGGCTCCCCAGGTC
>JBAVXU010000160.1:0-1599 GCA_049698415.1 Mycobacteriales bacterium | reverse complement strand
GCGGCCATCCACTCGGTGCGCGCGGTGCCCGCGAGTGACCTGCGGGCCGTCGCGGATTGGGCCGACGGGCGAGGCGCACCACTGCACGTCCACCTGTCCGAGCAGCGGGCGGAGAACGACGCCTGCCAGGCGGCCCACTCGTGCACACCGGCCGAGTTGCTGCACTCCCACGGCGTCCTCGGCGCCGGCTGTACGGCAGTGCATGCCACCCACCTGAGCGCCACCGACATCGCGCTGCTCGGGTCGACCGCGACCATGACCTGCCTGTGCCCGACCACCGAACGCGACCTCGCCGACGGCATCGGGCCGGCGCTGGCTCTGAGCATCGCGGGGTCACCGCTGGCGCTGGGCAGCGACAGCCACGCGGTCATCGACATCCTCGAGGAGGCGCGGGCAGTCGAACTCGACCAGCGACTCGCAGGTCAGATACGCGGCAACTGGTCCAGTGACGACCTGCTCACCGCCGCTACCGTGACCGGGCACCGCTCGCTCGGCTGGCCGGAGGCGGGCCGAATCGAGGTCGGCGGGCTTGCCGACTTCGTCACGCTGCGCCTCGACAGTGTCCGGACCGCCGGTGCTGACTCCACACATGCTCTGGACGCAGCGGTGTTCGCCGCCACTGCGGCCGACATCACCGAGGTGGTGGTCGCGGGCCGACTGATCGTCGAGGCTGGCCGCCACGTCCTCGTCGCAGACGTGCCGGCCGCGCTGCGCACGGCGATCGCGAACGTCACCTAGCGCGGCAGGAGCCGCACCGCCGCGCGCAGCAGGTCGCGGTTGCCGTGCGTCAGGTCCGCCAACGTCGGCTCGTGCACCTCGTCGACGGCCACTCCGATGTCCTCCAAGGGCAGCCCGGCCCGCCCTCCGACCCGGGTCGCGCGGCGGATCGCCACCGTGAAGGCCGCGCCGGATGCCGGCAGGGCGGGCCACGCATCAAGGTCGCCGGTGCGCTCGGCGATCTGCGCTCCGGTCCACACGTTGGCACCCCCTGCACCCGTGGTCCGGGCTGTGCCCAGCACCGGACCGATGTCGTTGTCCTGGAAACCCGCCGCGAAGATGTCGGCCGCGCTGTAGGTGAGGGGGTCCACGATCAGCGTGGCCGCGCCGGGGTAGCGCTGCTCTGCGGGCAGGTCGTTGACGGCCTCGCTCGTCGTCAGCGGAAAGGCCTGGGAGTACGGCTCGCCGGTGCTCACCGCGGCCTGCAGCGAGTTGGTCCAGCGGCCCAACTCGTGCGGGTCGGCCCGGCTCATGGCCAGCGTCACGTCGGTGTCGGCGAGGGAGAAGCCGGCGGGGCTGATCTGCTCGGTCGTGAACAACTGCAGCAGCCGCTCGGCTGTCGGTACGTTGCCGCCGGGGTTGCCCCGGATGTCGATGACGATGCCGCCTCGCGGCAGCAGCGACACCAGCCGAGCTGCCTCGGCCAGGACGCCCGCGTCGTCAGTGTCGGCGAAGGACCAGATCCGCAGGTAGCCGTGCCGGGCCGACAGCGGCCGGGCGCTGAAGATGGCCGGGCGCGACGTCTCGAGCCAGGGCGCGGTGACCTTGCCCGGCGCGTACAGCTGTTGCCGGGCCTTCTGCACCGCCTGCCCGGCCGGGTCC
>JBAVXU010000159.1:0-6495 GCA_049698415.1 Mycobacteriales bacterium | reverse complement strand
CAGGACTACTGGGGCCGGACGCCGCTGCTGGTCCCGGCCGACCCCGGCGAGGGCTTCGCCGACCTGTTCAGTCTGGACGCGGCCGACGAGTTGCTGTCCCGGCGCGGCCTGCGCACGCCGTTCCTCCGGGTGTTCAAGGACGGCTCGGCCATCGACCCGAGCCAGTACACCCGCACCGGCGGAGCCGGCGCCGAGGTCGCTGACCAGGCCGCTGCCGACAAGGTGCTCGGGCTCGTCGTCGACGGCTCGACGGTCGTGCTGCAGGGCCTGCACCGCGTCTGGTCGCCGCTGATCGACTTCGCCGACCAACTCGCAGCCGAGATCGGCCATCCGGTGCAGGTCAACGCCTACATCACCCCACCACAGTCGCAAGGCTTCGCCATCCACTACGACGTGCACGACGTGTTCGTACTCCAGATCGCCGGCCGCAAGAGGTGGCAGGTACGCGAGCCGACCGTGCCCCTGCCGCTGCGCAGCCAACCCTGGAAGTCCGGTGCCGCGACTGTCGCGCGCGCCGAGAGCCAGCCGCCGGTCATCGACACGGTGCTGTCACCTGGTGATGCGTTGTACCTCCCGCGCGGCTACCTCCACTCTGCGCAAGCACTCGGCGAAGTCTGCGCACATCTCACCGTCGGCGTGCACGCAGTCACCCGCTACGCCTTGGTCGAGGCGCTGTGCGCGCTGGCGGCCGACGAGCCTGCGCTGCGAGAATCCCTGCCGCTGGGCATCGACGTCGCCGATCCTGGCGCGCTGGCCGTCGAACTCGAAGAGACCATCCGCGTGCTCGTCAAGCGGGTGGAGGCGGCCGATTCCAGCGACGTCGCCAGACGAGTACGCAGCCGGGTGTGGTCGGGCAGTCGAGCGGCGCCTATCGCGCCACTGGCCCAGGCCGCGGCGATCGGCACCCTCGACGGGCATTCGGTGGTGGTCCTCCGGCCACGGCTGCGCCACCACCTTCGTCACGATGGCGATCGGCTCGTGCTGGAGATGCCCGACCGCACGATGACGCTGCCCGAATCCACAGGCGCCTCCCTCGAGGTGATCCTCGCCGGCGAACCGGTGCGGGTCGACGATCTGCCCGCACTCGATTCCGCCGATCGGCTCGTCCTCGTACGCAGGCTGCTGCGCGAAGCTGTCGTCGTACCCGCGTGAGCCAGCCCTCAGGAGCCGATCGCTGCGCTCCTGCCGCGCAACTGCGCGGTGACGACCTGCCCGGCACTGCGGCCCCGGTGAGCCGCTGGCTGCTGATCGAGCAACCCGGCCGGTGGGGCCGCGACGCGCTGCGCGACTCGCACATCGAGCCGGACGTGACCGCCAGGCTCGCCGCCGCGGCCAAGGCCGCGCGAGTGCGGATCGTGCTGATCCGCCGGCCCGGCCGGGTGCCGGTCACCGACACCAAGGCTTTCGCGTACGTCGACTCGCGCTCCGGCCGGGAGCAGGTGCGCTGGGGGAGCTACCGCGACCACGACGAGTTGCTCGGCGTGTTCGACGGGACAGCTGGCGAGCCGAGCAGCTCTCCTGTCTACCTGGTCTGCGCCCACGGTCGCCATGACGTCTGCTGTGCCATGCGCGGCCGGCCGGTGGCCGCAGAGCTGAACCGGTTGCGGCCGGGACAGGCCTGGGAGTGCTCGCACATCGGCGGAGACAGGTTCGCGGCGAACGTCGTGGTGCTGCCGCAGGGCCTTTACTACGGCCACGTGTCGCTGGAGCTGGCAGCCGAGGTCGTGGCGTCGTACGACCGCAACGAGGTCGTCCTGCCGTTGCTGCGTGGCCGCTCGTCGTTCCCGGCCGCCGTCCAGGCTGCCCAGCAGCATGCCCGGGTCCGACTGGCAGAGCGCCGAATCGACGCGTTGATGCCGCTGCGGGTCGAGCGCGCGACGCCGGACACCTGGCGGGTCGCCCTGACCGGTCCGGCCGGTGACGTCGTGGTGACCGTACGCGCGGAGACCGCGCCGCCGGTCAGACTCACCTGCTCGTCGCTCCAGCCGGAATCCGTCCGGATCTTCCGCCCGGTGGGCTGGGAGGGCTGAGGGACGCCGTCGCTACTTGTCGACGTCGCCGACGACGAAGAACATCGAGCCGAGCACCGCGATCAGATCGGGCAGCAGGCAGCCGGGCAGCAACGTCGAGAGTGCCTGCACGTTGTTGTAGGACGCCGAGCGCAACTTGAGGCGCCACGGTGTCTTCTCGCCCCGCGACACCAGGTAGTAGCCGTTGATGCCCAGCGGGTTCTCGGTCCAGGCGTAGGTATGACCCTCGGGCGCCTTGACCACCTTGGGCAGCCGGACGTTGACCGGGCCACCGGGCAGCATCTCGAGGCAGGCTTCGGCGAGGTCGAGGGAGACGTAGATCTCTTCGAGCAGGCAACTGAAACGCGCGTGGCAGTCTCCTTCCTGCGCCGTCACGACCTGCAGCACGTCGCCGAGCTCGGGATAGCCGAGATACGGGTCGTCGCGGCGCAGGTCGAGGTCGAGCCCGGATGCCCTGGCGACCGGACCGCTGACCCCGAATGCTTCGGCCGACTGAGGGCTGAGCACCCCGACCCCCTGTGTGCGGGCCAGGAAGATCTCGTTCTCGCGGATCAGCCCGTCGATGTCAGGCATCCGGCGGCGTACGTCGGCGATCGCCTGCCGCACCCGGCCGGTCCAGCCGGCCGGCACCTCCTCCTTGACCCCGCCGACCCGGTTGAACATGAAGTGCATCCGGCCGCCGGTCGCCTCCTCCATCACGGCCTGGATCGTCTCGCGCTCACGGAAGGCGTAGAAGACCGGAGTGATCGCGCCGATCTCCAGAGGGTAGGACCCGAGTAACATCAGGTGGTTGAGTATCCGGTTGAGCTCGGCCATGAGAGTGCGCAGCCAGATCGCCCGCCTCGGCACCTCCAGACCCATCAGCCGCTCGACGGCGATGACCACGCCGAGTTCGTTGGAGAACGCCGAGAGCCAGTCGTGGCGGTTGGCGAGAACGATGATCTGGCGGTAGTCGCGTACTTCGAACAGCTTCTCCACGCCGCGATGCATGTAGCCCACGATGGGTTCCGCCTTGAGCACCCGCTCGCCATCGAGTGTGACCGCCAGGCGCAGCACGCCGTGCGTGGAGGGATGCTGAGGTCCGATGTTGAGCACCATGTCGGCCGTGGCGAGTTCGCCGGCGCCCGCGCCGACGCCGATGGTGATCTCGCTCGTGCTCACGGCGTCACCCTACGATGGCCGCGCCCGAGCGGGTCGACACCCTGACGGTCGTCAACGTCGCAGACGCCCGGGCGGCGTACCAGGAATTGACGGCTCGCGGTCTGAAGGCCCTGGCGCCGCCCGCGGTTCCGCCCTGGGGTGGCGAGACGCGGCTCTTCTTCCGCGACCCGGACGGACACGTCATCGAGGTGTTCTCGCGGCCCTAGGCTTCCGATCGTGAATGTCAGCGCGTTCGATCCGCGCGATCCGCTGTTCGTGGCGGACCCCTATCCGGTCTTCGACGAGTTGCGGACCGCGGGCCACCCGCTCTGGCACGACGGGCTGGGCATGTGGCTCGCGTTCACCCATGCCGATGCCGACGCGGTCCTGCGCCAACGCCGAGCCGGGCGGGTCTTCCGCGACCGCGAGCCGCTCGCCGACTTCGAGATCTTCAACCGCCTGCACCGGGATTCGATCCTCGACTCCGAGCCACCGCAGCACACCCGGCTGCGCCGCCTCGTGCAGGCGGCGTTCACGCGCGGGCAGGTGGAGCGCCTGCGGGAGCCGGTACAGCAGATGGCGGATGCGTTGCTGGACTCCATGCTCGACCGGGCCGAGGGCGGCGAGTGCGACCTGCTCGCCGACTTCGCCGGCCCGCTGCCGGTCGGGGTGATCGCCGAACTCCTCGGCGTACCCGAACCGGACCGTCACCTGTTGCGGCCGTGGTCCAACGCGATCGTCAAGATGTACGAATACGACCGGTCGCCGGCTGTTGAAGCAGCCGCACGGCTGGCATGCGCGGAGTTCGACGCGTATCTGCGCCGGCTGGCTGCCCAGCGCCGGGCCGACCCGCACGACGACCTGGTCAGCGCACTGGCCACTGCCGAGGGGATGTCCGAGGACGAACTCGTCGCCAACTGCATCCTGTTGCTCAACGCCGGGCACGAGGCCTCGGTCAACACCCTCGGCAACGGTCTGCTCGGGCTCTTCACGCACCCCGGCGAGTTGGCCCGCCTGCAAGCCGATCCGGACGGCCTCGTGCCGGCCGCGATCGAGGAGATGATCCGCTTCGACTCGCCGCTGCAACTGTTCGAGCGGACGGCCTACGACGACATCGAGATCAGCGGCGTGACCGTCCGCGGTGGTCAGAAGATCGCTGCCCTGCTCGGCTCGGCCAACCGCGACCCGGCGGTGTTCGCCGATCCGGGCCGCTTCGACATCGGCCGCGACCCCAACCCGCACCTGGGCTTCGGCGGTGGCATCCACTTCTGCGTCGGCGCGCCGTTGGCCCGGCTGGAACTCTCCGTCTCGCTGCCCACGCTGTTGCGCCGTGTACCCGGCCTCGCGCTGGCCGAGGATCCGTCGTACCAGCCGAATTTCGTCATTCGCGGGCTGCGGTCGCTGCGGGTCAGCGTCTAGCCGGCTGCCTCGATCAGCTGCGGCGGCATCGGTACGCCTATCGCATGCACCAGCCAGGTGAAGCCGCCCAGGCCGTACGGATCGGTGAGTTCTGCCGCGTCGCTCGCTGCCTGCAGCGCGCGGGCATAGCCGGCCGGATCGACGCGGGCGAGGTCGCGGCCGGGCAGCGTCGCGGTGATCCCGAGGGAGTGCAACGCTGCCCGCTGCGACAGCCTGAGTGCCGGGGTGGGGCCGGCTGCGGCGCAGGAGTCGAGCGCGACGTGCGCGGTGATGTCGCAGGTGCCGTCGGGGATCGGCATGACCTCGCGGCCGCCGCGGAAACCGGTCAGTGTCGAGTGCACGGGCCGGTCGGCGCGGTCGTGCGCGTAGTCGATGGCCACGGCGATCCCGCGCGAGACGCGGGAGACCGCATCGGCCCAGGCGGTGTCTCGCGAGCGGCCGATCTCGGCGCGCCGGCCCGGCTCGGCCAGCGGCCACCACCGCTCCAGCCATCCGGTCTCCGGCGGCTGGACCGGTTCGCCGAGCGACTCGGTTCCCGTACCCGGGTGGACGAGCACCAGTCTTGGGCCCTCCGCCGTCGCCTCGACGATGTCGCACGGCACGTTGTCGAGCCATTCGTTGGCCACCAGCAGGCCGTCGAGTCCGGGCACGATGTCGGCCCAGTCGACGTCGGCGGGCAGGGCCGGTGGTCGCGGCGCCACGTCGACCCCGCACAGCCGCAGCCGGGGGTCGAGCGCGTGCAGGTCGCGCAACAACTCGCCGCCACCCGCTCCGACATCGACCACCGTGGTCAGGCCGGCGATCGACGCCAGCCGGGACAGTGCCCGGGCGAACAGCGGGGAGGCGTGCACGGAGGTACGGAAGTGCGCGGTTGGCCCGGCACCTGCTCGGTAGAACCCGACCGGGCCGTACAACGCCGCCTGCCAGGCGTCTCGCCACGGCACCGGCTGCGTCACGCCCGACAGCCTAGGCAGCGGCCCTGCACAGTCATCGGCCTCAGGGTGGACAGGAGGCAGTAAGTACCCTGTGCTCGACCGGTACCCCCGTACGGACTGGATCCCGATGACCACACCGCTGCCCAGCGACCGACCGGCCCGGCTCGCCGCCGGGGTCGTCGGCTGCGGCCGCGTGGGCAGCGTCCTGGGCGCAGCACTGGCCAGGGCCGGGCATCGCATCGTCGCCGTGTCAGGCGTGTCCCCGGATTCGCACAAGCGCGCCGAACGGATGCTGCCTGGAGTCCCCGTGCTCCCGGCCGACGAGGTCGTCGGCGCGGCCGACCTGGTCCTGCTCGCCGTTCCCGATGACTCGCTGGCGGACCTGGTGGCCGGACTGGCCAGCACCGACCGGTGGCGGCCGGGCCAACTGGTGGCGCACGTCTCGGGCGCGCACGGCCTCGCCGTCCTTGATCCGGCCACCCGGGCCGGGGCGCTGCCGATGGCGCTGCACCCGGTGCTGCCCTTCAGCGGCCGCGGCCCCGACGACCTCGACCGGCTGATGGGCGCCAGCTTCGGGGTGAGCGCGCCCGAGCCGTTACGACTCGTCGCCGAGGCGCTGGTGGTCGAGATGAGCGGCGAGCCGGTCTGGGTGCCGGACGAGATGCGCCCGCTGTGGCACGCGGCGCTCACCGTGGGCGCCAATCACCTGGTCACGATGGTCAACGAGGCGGCGGACCTGCTGCGCATCGCCGGAGCCGAGCAGCCCGACAAGGTGCTCGGGCCGCTGCTCAGTGCCGCCCTCGACGGCGCCCTGCGCTACGGCGACACCGGACTGACCGGACCGGTCTCCCGCGGCGACGCCGGCACGGTGGCCAAGCACCTGGCCGCGCTGAGTGAATCAGCCCCTGACGCGGTCAGCACCTACGTCGCGGTCGCCCGACGCACTGCCGCACGGGCGCTGGCCTCCGGGC